>NZ_JBDPLT010000049.1:0-62047 GCF_039871775.1 Plantactinospora sp. B5E13 | reverse complement strand
CCGTGCAGATGGTTGTCTTGGTCGATAACCCATCTACCGGAGACCTCACCGCATCCCGGTCACCGACACGCCCAGCCGATCTACCTCACAGCCAGGACCACAGGGCACTTATGACACACGGCCTAGGATGGGGACTCCGGGCGCGAGGAGGAGTCGATGTACTCCGTCGGCATCTGTATCGACGAAGGCTACTTCCTGCCCGCGCTGGCCACCCTGACCTCCCTGGCCGACAGCCGGGGACCGGCCGAGGTCAGGTCCATCGGCGTGCGCGTGCTGACCACCGACCTGGCCCGCAGCCGCGCCGCCACCATGGCCGCGGTCGTACACCGCCTCGGCTTCGGCTCCTTCGACCTGCGATGGCAGCGCACCGACGCGCACTGGCGCCTGGCGAGCTGCGGTCACATTTCCGCGGCGACGTACCTGCGTTTCGGCTTCACCCGTCGGTTCGTCGACCGCCCGCACTTCGTCTACCTCGACGCCGACCTGCTCGTCCTCGGTGACCTCTCCGGTCCGTTCGACTCGCTGGCCACCGGCCAGGTCGCCCTCGTACGCGACCGGCTGGTGCACGCCGTCGGTCGGGGTCAGGCCCTGCCCGGGGTGGTGCAACGCTGGCCGTCGTTCGCGGGCCGGCCGTACTACAACGCCGGCGTCATGTGGTGCGCGAGCGAGACCCTGCCCGGGCTGCGTGGGCACATCGCGACCATCATGGCTCGCGCGCAACAGCACATACACTTCAACGACCAGGACGCGCTGAACCTCTGGGCGCTGTTCTCCGGCGCGGTCGTGCCGGCCGGAGCGGCCTGGAACACCTTCGAACTGGAACGCTTCGAAGAGGGCGCCCACCTGTCGGACAACTCCGGCAGCGCCGATCCCGTCGTACTCCACTTCGTCGGCCCCGACAAGCCATGGCAACGGACGTGCCCGCCGTGTCGTGGGGTGAGGCTCTACCGTTCGTACCTCACGGCGGCGCGGCGGCTCACCAGCCAGGTCGGCGACCGGATCGCCGACCTTCCGCCGCTCGGCGGGTAGTGCGCGGGCCGGGTCCGACCGACCGCCGCAGGCTGAGGAGGTTCGTTGGTACAGGTACGGGGGCTGACCATCTGCATACCCACCCACCGAGGTCGCGGCCGCTACGTCTCGGCACTGCTCACGTCATTGGCCGCGCCCAGGCGGACGCTGTCGATTCCGGTCGAGATCATCGTTGTCGACGATTCGCCCGACGAGGAGTTCCGCGCACTCGACCGCCGCTGTGCCGAGCTGGCCGTCCGGCACCTGCGCGGCCCGCGACCGGCCGGTGCGAAACGCAACCTCGCCGCGCGCGAGGCTCGCTTCGACCTCCTGTTGTTCATCGACTCCGACTGCCTCGCGACTCCCGACCTGCTCTCCGGTCACGTCGACGCTATCCGGGCCGCCGCGCCCGACGTGGCGGGGGTGGTCGGCGCGACCGTCGCCCTCGACGACGGGCCACGGGACTGGCAGCCCATCGACTTCAGCCGCTGGTGCCGGTCGGACGCCCACCCGCCGGACGGACCGGTCGTCTGGGGGCCGACCAGCAACCTGTCCATCCTCCGTGCGGTCTTCCTGCGCCTCGGCGGATTCGACGAGGACATCTTCACCCCCGTCGGCGGCGAGGACGTCGACCTGGGCGCGCGCCTCTGCGACCACGGCTACCGCTGGATCGCCGGCCCGCGGGCGGTTGTCCTGCACCGACGCGACGCCACCGGCCGACTCACCCAGATCCTCAACAAGCAGTTCACGTACGGGCGGGCCGACGTCTTCCTGACCTCGCGCCACCAGGCACGACGGCGGTGGCGGGCCAACCCGTTCGTCCTCGGTGTCATCGCCGGGCTGACCTGCCTACCGTTCACGGGTCCGGCACCACTGATCGGGATACTGGTTCTCCTCGGGCCGCCGTTGGCGTACCTCGCCGTCGACCTGGCTCGCCGCGACCTGCGCAGGACCGCCGACCCGACCCGACACGGCGGATTCCCACCGCGTGCCGGGGGCCGTCTGGCCCACCTCGCCCGCCACGTGTCGGGAGTACTGGTGGACCTCTCGTTCGACGCCGGGGTCGCGTGGGAGGCCCTCCGTCGCGGTCGCCCCCTGCTGGCGCTACGCCGATTCTCCTACTGACATGCTCGCCGTCGGGCTCTGCGTCGACCAGCGCTACCTGCTGCCGTCACTCGTGACACTGGTGTCACTGGCCGAGGCCACCCCCGGCAGGGACAGGGCGACCATCGCGGTCCGGGTCCTCACGACCGACCTGTCGCGGGCCGACGTGGCGGCCCTGGGGGCGGCCGTCCGATGGCTCGGGTTCGCCTCCTTCGAAGCGCGACGGGAGATCCCCGCCGCCCACTGGCGCGTGGTCGAGGGCGGGTACATCTCCGCCGCCACGTACCTGCGGTTCCACTTCGACAAGGCGTTCCTCGACCGGCCGTACCTCGTCTACCTGGACAGCGACACCCTGGTCCTGGGTGACATCACCGCACCGCTCAACGCGCTTCCCGAACCGCGGATCGGCCTGGTCCGCGACCTCTTCAACCACACCGTCGGCCACGGTCCCGCGTTGCCCGCAGTGGCGCAGCGATGGCCGCCGTTCCGGGGCCGACCGTACTTCAACGCCGGCGCCATGTGGTGCCACACCGGGCTGCTGGCCCAGCTCCGGTCCGATGTGGCCTCGATCATGAACCGGGCTGCCCGACACATCCACTTCAACGACCAGGACGCACTGAACCTCTCGGTTCTGCACCGCGACAACGCCCAGCCGCTCGACGTCGAGTTCAACGCCTTCGAGACCGACCGCTACCGGGAGACCTGCGATTGGATCGTCTCCGTCATCCGGCTGCGGCCACCGCCGACATCGCCGGCCCTGCTGCACTTCGTCGGCAGCGACAAACCCTGGATCCCGACCTGTCCCCCGACGCCCGCCGTCCGCCTGCACCGCCGGTACCTGACCCGGGCCGCCGCCCTGCTCCGCGCGACCCCATCCCTGAGGCCCGCGCCGGTACGGGACAAGTAGGCTGGTCAGGTGGCTGAGGAGCGAGCGGGTGGCGTCAACCGGGGACCGACCACGCTCGGCGCACGGATGCGGACCGTGGCCACCGCCCTGCTCGACGCCCTGCCCGGCCCGACCCGGGACCTCGCCGCCCGGCCGTTCGCCGACGAGGCCGGCCGCCGGTGGCTCGAGTACCGGCCCCGCCCCCGACCCGGCGCCTGCCTGGCCGACCTCGACCGGACCGCGCGCAAGGCCACCCACCGCCTGCTCGCCACCGCACTGAGCCCGCACGCGTACGCCCAGGCCGCCACGATCATGGCCCTCGAGGAGGTCCTCGACCGGCAGGAGGGCTGGCAGCGGGGCCGGCACAGCGACGACTACCGGGTTGTCGTCTTCGGCGACCCGACCCGGGACGACATCTGGTCGTGGCGGTTCGAGGGACACCACCTCTCGGTCACGATGACCGTCGCCGGCGACCGGGTCTCCCCGGCACCGGTCTTCCTCGGGGCCAACCCGGCCCGGGTCAGCTACGCCGGCCGGCCGGTGAGCCGGCCGCTCGCTCCCGAGGAGGACCTGGCGTTCGCCCTGCTCGACGCGCTCGGTCCCCGGGGCCGGGCCGACGCGGTGGTCGCGGACGAGGCACCGGACGACATCCGTAGCGCCACCCGGGCTCGGGTCACCGGACGGATCACGCCCCTCGGCCTGCGGGCCGGCACGCTGTCCCCGACCCCGAGGGCCCTGCTCGACCAGCTCGTCGCGCTCTACCTCGACCGCCTACCGCCGGAGCTGGCCGCCGCCGAGGCGACCCGGATCGGCCGCGGCGACCTCCACTTCGCCTGGGAGGGCCCGACCCGGCCGGGCGGCCGGCACTACTACCGGATCCAGGGCGAGGACCTGCTGATCGAGTACGACAACACGAGCGACGACGGCAACCACGCGCACACCGTGCTGCGCCGCCCGGACAGCGACTTCGGTGACGACGTCCTCGCCGCCCACCGGGCCGACGCGCACACCTGAGCCGGGGTCCGCGCCGCGCACCGGGCCGGTCGCCCGACCCGGGGCACGCTCGCTCTCACCCGCCGCGGCGGCGCCCGAAGCCGCCGGCGACCGAGGAGGCCGGCGGGCCGAACCCGTCGAAGCCGGAGGGTTCCCGGGTCGGCGGGTCGAACTGCCGGACCAGGGCGCTACCCAACCGCACCCCGACCACCCCGAGTGCCAACCCCAGTAGTTCCACCGTGAGCAGTCCGCCGCTCGCCCCGTGCGCCGCCCTACCGGACCGGATCAGGCAGGCGAAGACGAAGAGCACCGCCACCGCGGCGTTCACCAGGTTGAAGGTGACCGCCGTCCGCCGGGTCCGGTCGCCGGGCACGTCCCAGAGGTCGACCAGGCCGGCGACGGCGGTGAGCCCGGCCGCGACCAGCGCCGCCACCGTGGTCCAGTAGCCGACCAGCCCGAGGAACACCGGTCCACCGAGGAGGTCCGCCAGGTCGAAGACGGTGGCGCAGACGAACAGTCCGAACGGGAAGGTCACCAGCATCGGCTGGATCGGATGCCCGTGTACCCGCAGGCGGCTCTGCATGACGTGGCCCTCCCCGGCTCGCCCATCGACCGGCCTTGCCCGTGCTACCCGTACGCCGTCGCGCCGAAACGACCCGGACCGGACGACGCCGGACGCGCTCAGGTGTCCCGGGGTCGGGTCACCGAGGTGACCAGCCGTTCGGCGACGTCCCGGACCGGTATGGCCAGGGTCGCCGAGGCGGTACGCAACACCTGCAGAGCTTCCGTGGCGTTGCAGCCACGTTGAGTCATGATAACCCCGATCGCCTGGTCGACGATCCGCCCGGCTGACGGCTTCCGGACGAACTCGCCGACCAGTTCCGCCTGCCGGTCCCGGTCCCGTACCGCGCCGAGCAGCAGGCCGGCGTGTTCGGCGAGCAGCATCGCGGTGAGCTGCTGGGCGGCCCCGAGCACACCGGGCTCGCGGGCGTACAGGTTGATCGAGCCGATCACGTGCTCGTCGACGTCCACCGGTACCGCCAGCACACCGTGTACGCCGAGGGCCAGCGCCTGCCCGGTCCAGCGCTGCCACCGGGCCTCCGCGCGCAGGTCCGCCGACCAGACCAGTTCCCGCTGCCGGATCGCGGTCATCGCCGGCCCGTCGGTGCCGTACCGGACGTCGTCGAGGGCGCGCAGCCGCGCCTCGGAGGCGGCGACCGAGGCCGGCGCCCCGGACCGCAGCACGGTGACCCCGCACCAGGTGACCTCGGCTATCGCGTCCTGGGTGGTCCGGGCCAGCCGGGCCAGCGCGGCGTCGAAGTCGTCGCTGGTGATCAGACCCGCGGTCACCTCACGCAACAGGGCCGCGGTCTCCAACACGCCCGGGACATCGTCGGAGACCTCGCCCGTGTCCGACCTCAACACCGCGCCGCAGCCTCCGCCGTCACCGCGGCCCCCGCGGTACGTCCGGTTCGTCTTCTCGCGTGTGTCATGGTCGCCTCTCCCGTGCGTCGCCGGCCCCGCGCCGGTACGACCCGCGCTTCTACCCCGACGAACAGGGGGACAAACCGCGCGTACCTGGAGAGAACGAATGTGACGACGGGGGCGTCGCGGGTACCGGGCCACCCACGACGCCCCCGTCGGAGTCCGCCGCGCGGGTCAGCGCGAACCGGAGCTGAGCCGACGGCCGACCGCGGCGATCAGCCGGTCGAGCTCGGAGCCGAACGGGTTGTCGTGCACCAGGTAGGTCCAGGTCGCGCTCGGCCGGACCAGCTTCGACTCGTCCGGCTCCCAGTCCTCGGTGAACTCGCTCTCCTCGAAGGTCTCCACCGTCCGGGTCTCGATCTCCGGCACCAGCGCGTTGAACGCCGGCACCGCCGACCGGTGGAACTCGTCGAGCGGGTCGAGCCGGCCCAGCGCCCGCAGGTGCACGCCCTCCCGGACCTCCGAGAGCTCCGCCAGGTGCTGCGCCCAGAGCCGGTCGAGGTGGTAGAGCGCGATCGACCGGCCGACCCGGGAGAGCAGCTCCTCGTCCATCTCCTTGGCCCGGTCCGGGAACCGGTCGGTGAGCATCTCCGCCGCCACCTCGGTGGTGAGCAGCCGCTCCCGCCGCTCGGCGAGCGCCTTACGCTGCTGCTCGATCACCACGCTGTACCGCCAGGTGTTGCGGTGGATCTCGTGGTTGACCCCCTCGGCGATCCGCTGGGCGTGCTCGACCGCGAAGTCGACCTGCTCGTCGGTGACCAGACCGTCGGCGTTCATCCGGGGCGACGGCGGAATCGCGTCCGCCGCGTGCCGGATCACCAGCTCGTCCTCGAGGCTGACGTAGAAGACCGACCGGCCCGGGTCACCCTGCCGGCCGGCCCGGCCCCGAAGCTGGTCGTCGACCCGGCGGCTGTCGTGCCGGCCGCTGCCGATCACGAAGAGGCCGCCGAGCTCGGCCACCCGGTCCCGGTCGGACTGGTCGCTGCCACCCAGCCGGATGTCGACGCCCCGACCCGCCATCTGGGTGGAGACGGTCACCGCGCCGTACGCGCCCGCCTCGGCGATGATCGCCGCCTCCTCGGCGTCGTTCTTCGCGTTCAGCACCGTGCACGGCACCCCGGCCTCCTGCAGCGCCGCCGCCAGCCGCTCCGACTCGCGTACGTCGAGGGTGCCGATCAGCACCGGCCGGCCGGTCTCGTGCTGCTCCCTGATCTCCTCGATCAGGGCCTCCTCCTTCTCCGCCCGGGTCGCGTAGATCCGGTCCGGGTCGTCGACCCGCACACACGGGGTGTTCGACGGGATCACCGCGACCTCGAGGTTGAAGAACTCCCGCAGCTGGTCGCCGACGAGTACGGCGGTCGCGGTCATGCCGCAGACGGTGCGGTAGAGCGCCACGTACGCCTGCACGGTGATGCTGCCGAGGATCTCCCCCTCGGCGGTGGCGTCCAGGCCCTCCTTGGCCTCGACCGCCGCCTGCAGCCCGTCCGGCCAGCGGCGCCGCTGCGCGACCCGGCCACGCATCTCGTCGATCAGCTCGACCCCGTCGTTGCGGACGATGTAGTCGACGTCCCGGTGCAGCAGGGCGTGCGCGTGCAGTGCGACGTTGACCGCGGAGAGCTGCTCGACGTGCTCGTCGTCGTAGAGGTCGATGCCACCGAGCCGGGACTCGACCTCGGCCAGGCCGGTGTCGGTGAAGGCGACGCTGCGACCGTCGTCGGCGACCAGGTAGTGCCGGCCGGGACGCAGCCCGCGCACCACGGCGGCGGCGGTGTGCACCGGGTCCTGCTCACCCGAGACGGCACCGGCGAGCACCATCGGCACCCGGGCCTCGTCGATCAGGATCGAGTCGGCCTCGTCGACGATGGCGGTGGTCAGCGGCGGCTGCACCCGGTCGTCGATGTCGGTCACCAGCTGGTCGCGGAGGAAGTCGAAGCCGGCCTCGCTGACCGAGACGTAGGTGACGTCGCAGGCGTACGCGGCCTGCCGCTCCTCCCGGGTGGAGGCCTCGGTCACCCAGCCGACGTTCAGCCCGAGCAGCCGGTAGACCGGCTCCATCCACTCCGCGTCCCGGCGGGCCAGGTAGTCGTTGACGGTGAGCACGTGCACCGGCCCGTTACCGCGCCGGACGTGTCCGTACGCGGCGATCGTGGCGGTCAGCGTCTTTCCCTCACCGGTGGCCATCTCGGCGACCTTGCCGGCCAGCAGCGACATCGCGCCGAGCAGCTGGACGTCGTACGGCCGCTGGTCGAGACCGCGTCGGGCCGCCTCCCTGCCGACCGCGCAGATCTCGACGAAGTCCTCGGCCCGGCCGGCCGCCTCGGTGAGCTCCTCGTCGGTGAGCTCGGTGAGGTCCTCCTCGCGTGCCTCGATCGTGGGCAGCAGCTTCTCCAGCGGCGCCAGATCAACTGTGGTACCCGGTCGTTGGAGGAAACGCCGGAACCTGGTCTTCAACCGTTGCGACACACCCATGTCCGGCAACGGTACGCGACTCCCCGGCGAATGTGCTGCCCGGCCGGGCCGGTGTCTCGTCCGGACTCGGACCGGATGTCGGAACCGGCGGGTACGGGCCCACCCGGCCGGCCGGGCGGCCGGCCCGGCGACCGAGGGCATCGACGTCCGTCGGCACGTCGGCGCGGCCGAGGCTCCCGCGCCACCCAGGGCCGGAACGGCGCGGGTACGACCGGCGCGCGGCGTCAGTAACCGGATTCACCATGGCCCGGTTCGTCAACACCAGGCGGGACCTGTACGACCGGCACCACGAGCACCTCTGGCAACTCCACCGGGACGAAGGGCTGCGGGCGGTCGTACACGCGGAGATTCCGCTCACCGAGGCGGCGACGGCACACGAGCTCATCGAGGCCCGCGCGAACCTCGGGATGGTGGTGCTACGCCCCTGAGCCGCGGGCCGCCCGGGCCGCCCGGCGGTCGGCGGGAGACGGGCCGGCCACGGCGCTGGTTAGACCCCGGTCGGCGGGGAAAGCCGTGGGGCTGCCCGGAGACCGTCGAGGGCTCCGGCCGAGGCACTCTGGGGAGGTTGGTCCCATGCGGCGCTCGCGAACGGCCGTGTCACCAGCGCTCGAAGCATGGTCCACCCGCCGTACCGGCGCGGCCGAACAGTGGACGGCCCGACAACTCGCCCACATGAAGGGTGACCGGACGGTCAGCGTGGTCATCCCGGCCCGGGACGAGGAGGCGACGGTCGGGGCGATCGTCGCGGCGATCCGCGCGTACCTGGTCGAGGAGGTGTCGCTGGTCGACGAGCTGGTGGTGGTCGACTCCCGGTCGCGGGACGCGACCGCCGCGGTGGCGGCGGCGGCCGGGGCCCGGGTGATCAGCCAGGACGAGATGACCCGGGGGCTGCCCCGGCTCGACGGCAAGGGCGACGCGCTCTGGGCCGGCCTGGCCGGCTCCGACGGTGACGTGGTCGCCTTCGTCGACGCCGACCTGCGGGAGTTCCGCCCGCACTTCGTGACCGGGCTGCTCGGTCCGCTGCTCAGCGACCCGTCGGTCGCGTTCGTGAAGGGCTTCTACCACCGGCCGTTGGTCGGCACCAGCGGCATCGAGGCGGAGGGCGGCGGACGGGTCACCGAGCTGGTGGCCCGGCCGCTGTTCAATCTCTTCTGGCCGGAGCTGGCCGGTTTCGTCCAGCCGCTGGCCGGGGAGTACGCCGGCCGACGGGACGTGCTGGAGCGGGTCCCGTTCGTCTCTGGCTACGGCGTCGAGACCGCGATGCTGATCGACCTGCTGGAGATGTGCGGCCTGGAGGCGCTCGCCCAGGTCGACCTCGGCGAGCGGCTGCACCGGCACCAGGACACCGAGGCACTCGGCCGGATGTCCGGACAGATCCTGCACACGGTGTGGCAGCGGCTGTGCCGGCGCGGCTGGGTCAACGGGGACGAGCCGCCGGGCAACCTGCTCGTCCAGTTCCGCCGGGACGGCCGGACCGCGCTGCCGAACCTCGATCGGGAGATCGTGGTCAGCGACGTCTCGGTCCGGGAGCGGCCACCGTTGGTCGAGCTGCGGGACTCGCTGCGCGGAGCGCCGGTATGACCGGCGGGGCGCCGGTGGCCGCCGTCGAACCCGCGGTCGGGACGACCACCGGCCGGGCCGGCGACCGGGCGGCTCGACGGGGTCGGGGCGGGCCCGGTGGGCGGGCGGGCGGGCGGTGGCGGGGATGGGGCTGACCGTGCTGATGACCGCCGGCCCGTGGCTGGCGGTGCCGCCGCCGGGGTCCGGCGGGCGCGAGATCGTGGTCGCCTCGCTGGTTCCCGAGCTGCGCCGGCTCGGCGTCCGGGTGGTGCTCGCCTCGGTCGCCGACAGCACCCTGGAGGTCGACGAACTGCTGTCGGTCTTCCCGGACGGCCAGTTCGCCGCCCTGCAGCGCCCGTACAACCAGGTGATGGGAATCGCGCACGCACACCAGAACGCGGTGGTCCGGGCGGCGCGCGACCGCGACGACATCGACCTGGTGCACGACCACGTCGAGGCGGTCGGGCTCGCCGTCCTCACCGCGATGGGGCCGCGGGCCCGGCCCGCCCTGCACACCCTGCACTGGGACCTGGGCAAGCACCCCGACCTCTACGGGTACGTCGACGGCGGCGACCGGGTACGGGTCAACGGCGTCTCGGCAGCCCAGTTGGCCCGGGCGCCGAAGGCGCTACAGGAGCACGCGGTCGGGCACGTGCACCTGGCCACCCCGCTGGCGGTCGACGCGGACCGCCGGGCGCCCGGCGACAAGGGCGACCACCTGGTGATCCTCGGCCGGATCACCCCGGGCAAGGGGCAGCACCTCGGGGCGCGGCTCGCCCACGAGGTCGGATTCGACCTGGTGCTGGCCGGGCCGGTCGGGCCGTACCGACGGCCGGAGGAGCTGGCCGCCGCCGGTCCGGAGGCGGGCCAGAACCCGGACGTCCGGTACTGGCGCGAAGAGGTGGCGCCGCTGGTCGACGACGTACGGGTGCGCTGGGTCGGGATGGTGGCCGGCGCGGCCCGGGACGAGTTGGTGGCGAACGCCCGGGCGAGCCTCTTCCCGCTGTGCTGGGAGGAGCCGGGCGGCACGGCGGTGATCGAGTCGCTGGCCCTGGGCACCCCGGTGCTCGCGGTCGGCCGGGGCTGTCTGCCCGAGCTGGTCGAGCACGGCCGGACCGGGCTGCTCGCCGACGACGGCGACGGCCTGGCCGACCTGGTGGCCGACGTCGCCCGCCTCGACGAGCGGGAGTGCCGGCAGGAGGCGGGTCTGCGGTTCACCCCGGCCACCATGGCCCGCCGCTACCTCGAGCTGTACGAGCAGGTGCACCGGTTGCCGGTGACCAACGCATCCGGAGGTGTTGCGCGATGAGCCGGCACAGTTCCACGGCCACCATGCCGAGATCGGCGAAAACCCCGATCAGCACCGCCGCGGTCACGGTCGCCTTCGTCTTCCTGGCGCTCGGCGTGCTCGGTTTCATCCCGGACGTCACCACCAACTTCGACGACCTGGAGATGGCCGCCCGCAACTCCGAGGCTCACCTCTTCGGGGTCTTCCGGGTCTCCATGCTGCACAACCTGATCCACCTGGCGACCGGGGTCGTCGGGCTGGCGCTGGCCCGTACCGCCACCGGATCCCGGGTCTTCCTGGTCGGCGGCGGCGCGGTCTACCTGGTGCTCTGGGTCTACGGGTTGGCGATCGACCAGGACAGCACGGCCAACTTCATTCCGGTGAACAGCGCCGACAACTGGCTGCACCTCGGGCTGGGGGTCGCGATGATCGGACTCAGCCTGGTGACCGGCCGCCGACGCCCCCGCTCCTGACCACGTCACCCGAAGTCCGGTTTCGGAGCTTCCCGGCGAAAAAATCGGAAATTTCCCTCGTGCCGGGTTTTGTGGTCCGGATACCGGGTAGCCGCTGCTCCGTCCTGACTGAGGCTGTTGTGCACGGGGTGAGTGGGATGCCGAAACGGGTTGTCACCGAACCGGGGCGGGATCGTGGACCGCTGATCCTGGCGCCGGCGCGCACCGGGGGCTATCCCGGCCCGCTACGCAAGGCGGTCCGGGGCAGCACGCTGATCCGGTTCCTGGGTACGACCGACGCGAAGCAGATCGGTCTGCTCTACATGATCACCAGTTTCGCCTTTTTCATCATCGGCGGGATCATGGCGATCCTGATCCGCGCCGAACTGGGTCAGCCGGGGCTGCAGTTCCTCTCCCCGGAGCAGTACAACCAGCTCTTCACCGCGCACGGCACGATCATGCTGCTGCTCTTCGCCACCCCGCTGGCCTTCGCGTTCGGCAACTACATCGTCCCGTTGCAGATCGGCGCGCCGGACGTGGCGTTTCCCCGGCTGAACGCGCTGGCGTACTGGCTCTACCTGTTCGGCGGCTCGATCGTGATCGGCGGGTTCTTCACCCCCGGCGGCTCGGCCGACTTCGGCTGGACCGCGTACACCCCGCTCAGCGGCGACAACCACTCCCCCGGCATCGGACCGGACATGTGGGTGATCGGGCTGGTCCTGTCCGGCCTCGGCACCATCCTCGGCGCGGTCAACCTGATCACCACGATCCTCACCCTCCGGGCCCCCGGGATGACGCTGTTCCGGATGCCGATCTTCACCTGGAACATGCTCTTCACCAGCGTGCTGGTGATCTTCGTCTTCCCGCTGCTGGCCGCGGCGCTGCTGGCGCTCTACGCGGACCGCAGACTCAACGCGCACGTCTACGACCCGTCCACCGGCGGACCGTTGCTCTGGCAGCACCTGTTCTGGTTCTTCGGCCATCCCGAGGTCTACATCGTGGCGCTGCCGTTCTTCGGCATCATCACGGAGATCATCCCGGTCTTCTCCCGGAAACCGATCTTCGGCTACAAGGGCCTGGTCCTCGCCACCGTCGCGATCACGATCCTCTCCATGACGGTCTGGGCGCACCACATGTTCGGCACCGGGCAGGTGCTGCTGCCGTTCTTCAGCATCCTGAGTTATCTGATCGCCGTACCGACCGGGGTGAAGTTCTTCAACTGGATCGGCACCATGTGGAAGGGCCAGATCACCTTCGAGACCCCGATGCTGTTCGCCATCGGCTTCCTGGTGACCTTCCTGTTCGGCGGGCTCACCGGGGTCCTGCTGGCCAGCCCGCCGGTCGACTTCCACACCACGGACACGTACTTCGTCGTGGCGCACTTCCACTACGTCATGTTCGGCACGATCGTCTTCGCCGCCTTCGGCGGGGTGTACTTCTGGTTCCCGAAGATGACCGGCCGGCTGCTCGACGAGCGGCTCGGCAAGTCCCACTTCTGGACCATGTTCGTCGGCTTCCACAGCACGTTCCTGGTCCAGCACTGGCTGGGCACCGAGGGCATGCCCCGGCGGTACGCCGACTACCAGGCCGACGACGGGTTCACCACGCTGCACATGGTCTCCACCATCGGCTCGTTCGTGCTCGGCGCCTCCACGCTGTTCTTCATCTACAACGTCTGGAAGTCGTGGCGGTTCGGCCGGATGGTGGACGTCGACGACCCGTGGGGCTTCGGCAACTCGCTGGAGTGGTCCACCAGCTGCCCGCCGCCGCTGCGCAACTTCGACCGGATGCCCCGGATCCGGTCCGAGCGCCCGGCCTTCGACGACAAGTACGGACCCCTCGTCGCCGACCTCGGCCGGGACCTGCCGCAGCGGTCGACCCGTCCGCCCCAGGGGCTGCGCGACGAGTTGCGGCACGAGGTCCGACATCCGGAGGCGGAGATGCCGAGTCCGGAGGGCGCGCACGGCGCGCCGGCGGCGGTCCGCCACCACCCGCCGGCCCGGTCCGGCGCCCGGCCCATCGAGGTACCGGAGCCGGACGAGGTACGCCGGCCGGCGTTCGAACCGGCCGAACCGGACGAGTCCATGGACAGCACCGACCGGGGCGGCTCGGAGAGCCGCCGCTGGCGGACCGGGCGGGCCCGCAGCGAGGAAGAAGAGGAGGAGGCGAGGTCGGGGGACGAGGAGCAGGAGCGGTGACCGACCCACCAACCGCGCCCGTCGGCCACTCGACGGGCGCGGCAGGGCAGGCGTTGCCGGGTCAGTCGGCGGGCAGCGCGACCAGGCCGGCCGAGCTGAGCGCGGGTTGGACCGCCGGCTGGGCCCGGGCCAGCCGCCAGCGCACCCCGGCGCGGTGTGCGGCGTCCCGGCCGGCGACCAGCGCGGCCAGCGCCGGGCCGTCGAGCCGGTTGATGTCGGTGAGGTCGATCGCCACCTCGGCCGGGTCTTCGGCGGAGACCGCCTCCGTCACCGCCTGCCGCAACTGCTCGGCGATGTCCCGGTCGACCTCCCCGGTCACCTCGACCACCACCCGGTCTCCCGTCCGGCGCACGGTCAGCCGGGCCGACGTACCGGCCGCCTCCCCGGTACCGGACTGCCAGGGCGCGGGCGTGTCGGCGAGCATCGCCTGCCGCAGCCAGGTCAGCGCGCGGGAGAGCAGCCGGGAGACGTGCATCTGTGAGATCCCGAACCGGGCGGCGATCTCGGCCTGGGTCTGGTTGCCGTAGAACCGCATGGCGAGGATCCGCCGTTCCCGCCACGGCAGCCGGCCGAGCAGCCCGCTGACCGTGACCCGGTCGTCCACCGACTCCAGGTCGGTGTCGGATTCGCCGACCAGGTCACCGAACTCGGCCGAGCTCTCCCCGCCGACCGGGGCGTTGAGGGAGGCCGGGCTGTAGCCGGCGGCGGACTCGAGCGCGGCGAGGATCTCCTCCTCCGGGGTCTCCAGCCGGGCGGCCAGCTCCGCGACACTGGGCGCCCGGGACAGCTCGCTGGTCAGCGCCGCCGTCGCCTGTCCGACCTCGAGGATCAGGTCCCGCAGCCGCCGGGGCACGTGCACTCCCCAGGTCCGGTCCCGGAAGTGCCGCTTGATCTCCCCGACGATGGTGATCGCGGCGTACGCGGTGAAGGAGCCCCGTTCCGGGTCGTACCGGTCGACCGCGTTGACCAGCCCCAGTCGGGCCACCTGTTCGAGGTCCTCCAACGGCTCACCGCGCCCCCGGTACCGTCGGGCCAGCCGGCCGGCGAACGGCAGGGCGAACCGGACGAGGTCGTCGCGGGCCTCCTGCCGTCGTTCCGGTGGCAGGCCGGCGATCCTCGCGGCGTACGCCAGCGCGGCGGCGTCCAGGTCCTCCAGTCCGCGCTCCGCCGGTGGTGTGGTGGTGGTGATCTGTCCGAACATCCGCGCCTCCCTCAGGAGTCCCCCGCCCGGGATGCACAACCGGTCATCGGGTGCCGCAGACGGCAACCGAACCGGAAGCGAACAAGCAGTCGAGTACGTCCGAGCGGACGCCGCTGACCCCAACAAAGCGTGGTCGACCGGTCACAGTCGGCGTTCTTCCCGCTCTGTAGGTACTCAATCACGAGACGTGACTACCGCGCGGAGTTTTGCCGGCGGCCGTACCGCCGGCCCGTCGGGACGACCCCACCGCCGCGCTCAGCAGACCCGGAGTCCCTCGGGGGCCCCGCTGTCCCGGAGTCCGGCCAGCGCCTCCTCCGCCCGCAACGGGGTCGGGACGGGCAGGTCGTACGGCTGGTTGCGGAGCACCTCGGTGGCGTGCCGGGTGGCCACCGTGGCCACCGGGTACCCGCGGGCGGCCACCCGGTCCAACGCCCGGCGGCGCCGGCCGAACGACGCGACCGCGAGCCACTGCGGCAACCCCGCGAACGCCGGCGAACGCATCCCGGGCGGTTCGGGCAGCACGTCCAGCGAGCTGAACGGTCTGCTGCCGGCCAGCCACCACTCCGCACCGGTCACGCTGCGCCGGGTGGCGTTCTCGCACCAGTACGGCACCAGGCCGGCCCGGATCACCTGCCACGGGTCGATCAGCCGGCCGCACTCCACCACGCAGCGGTCGCCGCTCTTCCCCGCCCCGCGCAGCCAACTCCGGTACACGTCGGCGGCGGCCGCGCTCAGCAGTTCCGGTTCCGGGAAGAGCACCCGGTGCACCGGGTTGCCCGCCGCCCGTGCCCAGTCCAGCAGGCTGGTCTCGAAGCCGATCTCCACCCCGTGCTCGGCGTACCCGGGTCGGCCCGAGTCCGGTGCGTCCCAGCTGGCGCCGTCTCCGCCCGCCCCCCGCAGCACCTGACCGAGCAGCGCGCTGTCCGGCCGGAAGTCGCCGGGTTCCAGACCACTGGCCGGGGTGCCGAGTTGGAAACTGTGCCCACCGCCGGCCTCGAGCACCGGCCACGGACGGACGTCGCGGAGCAGCAGCACCGGCGCGCCGGGGGCCAGCCGGGTGCCGAGGAACTCCCGGTACGCCCGGGGCAGCCGGTGCCAGCGCAGCACCAGGGACAGCATGGATCCGGCGAGCACCCCCCGTCCCGCCGGGTCGTGCACCTGTCGGACCCGGACACCGGGATTGGCCCGAATTACCGCGCCGGCCACCCGGGCACCGAAGGCGAGCGCCCCGGCCGGGCTGTCCACGGCACCGCCGGGCCAGTGCACCGCGACGTCGAACCCGGCCGGCAGCCACGGCACCTTCATCGCGGCGGCCAGGTGGACCGCGGCACCGTGCGGCGACCCGAGGACCACGCCGGAATAGTCGCGGGGCGGGTAGTGCTCGACCATCCACCGGGCGACCTGTTCGGCGTCGAGCCCGGCCACCTGCTCGCCGCTCAGCGCGGTACGGGCCGCCGCCCTGGTCAGCGCGGTCCGTCGGACCGCCTCCGGCGCGCCCCGGAACCGGGACAGCAGCGGGTGGTAGCCGAGATCGGCGCAGTCCCGTCCCCGAGCGGCCCGGGAGGCCGCCGAGAGCAACACCCGGGCGGTGCTCTCCGGCGACACGATCCGCTCCGGCCCCGGCGGCGCGGCCCCGTTCACGGCCCGCCACTCCTGCATCTCCCGCACCGGGCTCACCTTCTCTCGGTCACTGCCGCGAGCCTTCCCGCCCATATCAGGTCTAAACAGGCAGGAAACGGCCGTGCGAGAGAAATTCAGGGAGACAGCCGTTATGTCCGACTATCCGGCTACCCCAGGTCGGCGCCGTACGCGGCCCGTTCCCGCAGGGTCCGGGCCCGCGACTGCAGGGCGGCGGCGTCCGCGGCGGCCCCGTCGGCGGCGAGTCCACGCAGGTCGGCGAAGGGCCGCGCCGGGGGTTCCAGCGGCGCCGTGACGTCGACCACGGCCTCGATCAGCGTCGGACGGTCCGTGGCGATCGCCTCGTCCCAGGCCGCCCCGACCAGTTCCGGCCGGTCGACCCGGATACCGTGCAGGCCGAGCAGCCGGGCCCAGCCGGCGTACGGGATGTTGCCGGCCCGGATCACCTCGGGTGCGGGCAGGCCCGCACCCGCCGGCCGGTCCGGTTCCGCCCCGGTCGCCCGGACCGGGAACGCACCCCGCTCCTCCGGCTCCGGGTCACCGGCCCGACCACCCCGGTCCCCGTTGTTGAGCACCAGCACCACGAACCGCGGGTCCGACCACTCCGGCCAGCGCTGGGCCACGGTGATCAGTTCGGCCAGTCCGCTGGACTGCATGGCGCCGTCACCGAGCAGCGCCAGAACCGGACGGTCCGGCGCGGCGAGTTTGGCCGCGACGGCGTACGGCAGGGCGGAGCCGACCGAGGCGAGCGTGCCGCAGAGGTGTGCCTGGACCCCGGGCGGTAGTTGCAGGTGCCGGGAGTACCAGTAGGTCACCGAGCCGACGTCGACCGCCACCGAGGCGTCGACGGGCAGCCGAGGCGATAGTTCGTGCAGGACGAGCCGGGGATTCACCTGCCGGGCCGGCTCGTCGGCCCGCGCGGTGGTCTTGGTCCGGGCCCGGTCGACGGCGATCTCCACGGTGTCCCGCCAGTCCTGGTTGTTCCGGGCCGGGATCCGGTCCAGCAGCGCGCGCAGCGTCTCCCGGGCGTCGCCGATCAGCGGTACGTCGATCGGGTACCGGGTGGCCAGCCGGCTGCCGTCGATGTCGATCTGCACCGCGGTCGCCTGCCCCGGCACCGGGTAGTAGCCGGTCCACGGGTCGTTGGTGCCGATCATCAGCAGGGTGTCGCAGCCCGCCATCAGCTGCGCGCTGGCCTCGGTACCGACCTGGCCCAGCACCCCGGTGTGGTACGGCAGCCGCTCGTCCAGGACCGGCTTGCCGAGCAGCGAGGTGGCCACCCCGGCACCGACCCGGTCGGCCAACTCCATGATCTCGTCGGCGGCGCCGTACCCGCCCTGCCCGACCAGGATCGCGACCCGCCGCCCGGCGGCGAGCAGCTGGGCGGCGGCGTTCAGGTCCTGTTCGTGCGGCACCACCCGGGCCGGCGGCAGCCCGGGTGACGCGGCGATCACCCCGCCGCCGTCCGGGTGCGGCATGCCGTCCGGCACCTCCTGGCCGAGCAGGTCGTGCGGAACCACCAGACAGGTCGGGCTCCGGGTCGAGACCGCGGTACGGATCGCCTGGTCGACCAGGTACGGCACCTGCTCGCCCACCGCCGCGATCCGGAGGAACGGGGCGCAGACGTCGCTGAACAGCCGGGGCAACTCGATCTCCTGGTAGGCGCTGCCCAACGCGCTGTGTGTCTGCTGCCCCACGATCGCCACCACCGGCTTGCTGTCCAGCTTGGCGTCGTAGAGGCCGCCGAGCAGGTGCAGCGCGCCGGGTCCCTGGGTGGCCAGGCAGACCCCCACCCCGCCGGTGAACTTGGCGTGCCCGGAGGCCATGAAGCCGGCCGCCTCCTCGTGCCGGGAGGGTACGAAGGCCGGGTCCCCGCCGGCGCGGCGCAGCGACTCCACGATCAGCGCCACCCCCTCGCCGGGATGGCCGAAGACCCGGGGCACCCGCCAGGCGCGCAGCCGTTCCACCACGAGGTCGGCGATCGTCCGCGCCGTGCCGGCCACCGCTGTCCGCCCCATCGCCGCCCTCCCCCGCTCAGCCACGGCCACCACCGGCCGGCGTGCTGGCGTCGACGTACCGCAGCACGGCGCCGATTCCGTCGGTGAGGTCCGGCGCCTGGTCCGGGTCGAGCACGGTCACCCCGGCGTCGGTGCCGGCCAGGGCCCGCAGCAGCGCCGCGTCGGCGCGGACCCGGACCGGTTCGGCGACCGACATCGCCCGCAGTTCGTCGGCGGAGAGCCCGATGTCGGTCGGTTCCGGACCGATCCAGAGCTGCTCGGTCGAGGACGGGTCGTCGACGATCAACATGGTGTCGACCTGGCTGCGCCGCAGCGCTTCGACCACCGCCGTCAGCCCCTCGCCGACCTGCTGCTGCATGCCGAACTTGTCCAGCGCGACGTCGGTGTGCGCGGCGGCCACCTCGGCGATCGCCTGCACGGTGACGTCGTCCAGCGCCCCCTGGTCGGCCCCGGCGGCGAGGAACCCGGCGTCGGTCTGCACCATCCGGTCCTGCCAGAACTCCGGCAACTGGTCGGCCAGCAGTTGCCGGGCCCGGGTCTCGCCGGCGATCACGATCACCTCGGCACCCACCCGCTCGGCGATCTCGGCGGTCGCCGCCGCCGCGTCGCTGGCGTTACGCTGCCAGGACAGTTGTGCCCCCTGCTGGAAGTGCCGCTGCGACCAGCCACCCGGGTCGACCTTGCGGATCGGCCACTGGTTGCCGCCCCTGACGTGTGCGTGCCGCGGTACGCCGCCCGCGCTCACCCCGGTCACCTCCGCGCCGGTACGGTTGGCCAGCACCCGTACCCAGGGAATCTGGTCGCGGCGCTGGGCGACCAGCGGCATGGTGTGCGCGACCGGCCCGTAGGCGGCGATGTCCTTCAGCGGCGGGGCGGGCAGATACTCGGTCAGCGTCACCCGGCCGTCGCAGGCGAACGCGGCCAGCCCGTAGTCGCCGGGCATCGGTTCGTGGCCCCGGACCACGTCGTCCAGGGCGGCGAGCGTGTCCCGGTCGGTCCCCTGTTCCGCCAGGCGTTCCTGGAGGTTGCGCCACCGTACGTCGAGCGCGGCGTGGGCGTCGTGGGTGTCCCGGGACGCGTCGAGGTACACCGACGCCCAGGGGCCGGGACGGGCACAGATCGGGCGTAGGAAGGACAGCTGCATCGGTCGTCCCCTCTCCAAGCTCGTTCCGCCGGATACCCGTCCCGGTGGGCTTGTCACCTCGGCGCCGACCGTGCGGCCGACCCGGCCGGACCGGTCGGTACCGCCGAGGAGCCGACCCGGTTGGACCGCCGATCTCTGTCACGCTCCGGTGAACCGATTCACTCACTCCGCATTCACACTCATGATCGATACAATTCGTCACGGGGAGCAGACTCTCGGTGGTGAGGCCATGGATCATGAACTGTTTCCCGAGCGGGTCGCCTGGCGTACCGGCCCGGTCGTCACCGGCCACGTGGTCCGGTTGCTCGAGGGCTACTCGCGGGAGATCAAGGTCGGGCAGCCGGTGCTGGTCGCGGTGCTCACCACCGCCGGCCTGTTCCGGGTGACCCTGCTGCTGCTCGCCTCGTTGCTGCGGGCCGGTGCCGCGAGCGGCGCCCGGCGTCGCTGGAAGGACCTGCGCAAGGGCCCCGAGTTCCTGGTCACCCCACTACGCCTGCGGGACGACACCGGCGTGCTCTGCGAACTGGAGATCCACGGCCATCTGCCGCAGAGCGCCCTGGAGCCCCGGGACCACATCCAGGTCACCGTGCGCCCACAGAAGGACGCCGGCCTCGCGCCCCGGGTGGAGAAGATCGTCAACCTCACCACCGGGCAACTGCTCACCCCGCGCATCCCGACCGTCTGGTCACACCTCGGGCCGGCCCTGCTGCTCCAGGCCGTGATCGGACTGCTGCTGGTCGGCAGCATCACCGCCGTGATCGTCCTCGCCACCTGACCCTCGGAACCGGCCCACCCGGACCCGACAGCGGTCAGCGCGGGGTCGACACCGTCGACGCCGGCTCGGCCCCCGCCGCCACCCCGGTCGACGGCGTTCCGGCGGCCACCGTCAGCAGGCCACGCCGCCGCGCCCACCGCTCGAAGCCGAGGGTGGCGAACGGCGGCACGGCGCAGACCAGCGCCGCGCCGACGGTCAGCCAGCCCCAGCGGTGCAGCCGACCCACCAGCAGGACCAGCACGACGTACGCGACGAAGAGACCACCGTGCACCGGGCCGAAGATCTTGACGCCGATCTCGTTGCCCGGCGGGCCGTACTTGACCGCCATGCCGACCAGCAGGGCGAGCCAGGAACCCGCCTCCGCGATCGCGGCCAGCACGAACAGTCGTACCAGGGTCCGGTTCATCGCGCTCCCGTCCTCGTTCCCGAGGGCCCAGCCTAGGCGAACCGACCGCTCGGCCGGCCGGAGGGAGGAACGGCTCGCCCTCCCGGGGGAGGAGAACCGCCCGGGCCTACTCCTGGGGTCGTAGCCGTGATGCCGACCACGGGGCGACGCCGAACGGGCACGATCGGTGGATCATGTCTACATGACGACCAATCGTCCCTGGTGCCGACCGTGACCGGGTTGGTGCTGTCGATCCTTCTCTCGGTCGCCTCGGCGGCGGCGTACGCGGCCGCCGCAGTGCTGCAGGAGCGGCTGGCCGCCCAGGCGGCGCCGACGCTGGTCGCCGGCCACGGCTACCTGGCCGCCGTCCTCGGCCGGCTGCGCTGGTGGGGCTCGGTGGCGCTGAACCTCGCCGGGGCCGCCCTGCACGTGGCGGCGCTGGCGTACGGGCCGCTCTCCGTGGTACAGCCGCTGGGCGTGCTGACCCTGGTCCTCGCACTGCCGATCGGCGCGGCGGCGATCGGCCGCCGGGCCTCCGCCCGACAGTGGCTCGGGGCGGGCGTGACCATGGCCGGGTTGGTCGCCCTCCTCGCGGTGACCATGCCCGGGGCCGGGACGCACCAACTCCGTACCGACCAGGGGTGGCTGCTGACCGCGGTCGCGACGGCGTCGGTGGTCGGGCTGGTACTGGCCGGCCGGGCCACGCGCTCGGCGGTGCCCCGCAGCCTGCTGGTGGCGACCGGAGCCGGAATCGCCTTCGCGGTCGCCTCCGCCCTCACCCAACTGGTCTCCCGGCTCGTCGGCGGGTCCGGGCCGGTCGTACCCACGGTGGGCCTGCTGCTCGCGGTGGCCGGGATGGCGACCGCCGGGCTGCTCCTGTCCCAGGTCGCGTACCAGGGGGGCCTGGGCGCTCCGCTCGCCACCGTCACCCTCGTCAACCCGGTCGCCTCGGCCGTGATCGCGGTCCTGGTGCTCGGCGAACGTACCTCGGGTGGCCTCTGGGGTGGCCTCGTCGCGCTGGCCGGTGCCGTGCTGGCCGCCTGGGGTGTGCTGCTGCTCGCCGCCGCCGACCCGTCGGGCACGGTCGCCGGTCGGCGCCGACGCGGGCGTGGCCGCCGGACCCCGGGCCGGACCGGCCGGTTCAGGGGCGTAGGGCTCCCCTGGACCCGGTCGGCACCCGCCAGCCGCTCGACGGTCGTCCCGGTTCGTGCCGGGCGGACCGCCACAGCACCACCAGCCAGACGACGCCGATCGCGGCGACGGCCGCCAGGCCCAACCCTTCCAACGTCGGCATCAGCACCGCCTGCGTCGGGGTCAGCAGGCCCGCGGAACCGTCCGGGCTGACCGGGGTGTCGAGGTCCCCGGTCAGCGCCAGGGCCAGGAAGAGCGCGACGACGTGCATCCCGTCCCAGAGTGCGTGCAGCACCGCGACGCCGAGGTAGGCGAGGACCAGCCGGATCCCGACCACGAAGTGCTCCCGGGTGCTGGCGGCGAAGAGCAGTCCGCCGAGGATCGCGGTCCACAGCCCGTGCCCGACCGGTGCCACCAGGCCCCGAAGGATCTCGGTCTGTACGACCTGTACCACCGAGAGCCCCTGCACGGTGAAGAGCGCGATGAAGGCGTACCCGGCGGACTCCAGGGCGGAGAAGCCGAAGCCGACGGCGGCCCCGAGGATCATCCCGTCCCGCAGTGTCCTGGCCACCAGGTGCCGGGTCAACAGTGCCAACGCGGCCAGCTTCGCGGCCTCCTCGATCAGCCCGACGCCGAGGAAGAGCAGGACGGAGGGACGCAACAGGTACGACTCCAGCACCGCGGAGGCGAGCACCCCGAGCACCCCGCCGGCGAGGAAGGTCGCGAAGACCAGGCTCACCGTCACCTCACCGGTGTCCCGCCGTTGGAAGGCCCAGGCCACGAAGGTCACCGGCACCAGGAAGCTGCCGAGCAGCACCAGGGTCGGCAGCAGGGTCGGATTCCCGGTGAGGAAGATGACCAGCACGGTGGCCAGCCAGAGCGCGAGCCCGACCAGGAAGATGCGCAACCACTGACGACGCGGGGTGACCGGAACCGCCGCCGCCCACTGCCTACGGACGCCGTCCATCACTCCTCCGCGCGATTCCGGGGGCGTACCACCGCCGGCCGTCGCCCCATCGACCGGCTCAGGGCCGGAGCACCACCTTCAGGCACTCGTCCTGCTTCTGCCGGAACATCTCGAAGCCGATCGGCGCGTCGTCGAGGCGCAGCCGGTGGGAGATGACAAAACTCGGGTCGATCTCGCCGCGGCGGATCCGGTCCAGCAGCAGCCGGGTGTACCGCTGGACGTGGCACTGGCCGCTGCGCAGCGTCAACGACCGGTTCATCAGCGAACCGATCGGGAACTTGTCCATGAACCCGCCGTACGCCCCGATCACCGACACCGTGCCGCCGTTGCGGCAGCTCATGATCGCCTGCCGCAGCGCGTGCGGACGTTCGGTCTCCAGCCGGGCCGTCTGCTTCGTCCGGTCGTACGCGTCCAGCATCGTGGACGAGTGGTGGCCCTCCATTCCGACGGCGTCGATGCAGGCGTCCGGCCCACGACCGCCGGTCATCTCCCGGAGCGCCTCGACGACGTCGACCTCCTCGTAGTTCAACGGTTCCGCCCCGGCCTGTTCCGCCTTCCGCAACCGGTACGGGAACCGGTCGATCGCGATCACCCGCTCGGCACCGAGCAGGTAGGCGCTGCGCATGGCGAGCAACCCCACCGCCCCCGCCCCCCAGACGGCGATCACCTCACCGCCGTTGATGTCGCACATCTCGGCGCCCATGTAGCCGGTCGGGAAGACGTCGGAGAGGAGGAGCACCTTCTCGTCCGGCAGGTCGTCCGGGACCCGCAGCGGTCCGACGTCGGCGAACGGTACCCGGGCGTACTCCGCCTGGCCGCCGGCGTATCCGCCGAGCATGTGGGAATAGCCGAAAATGCCGCCCGGCGAATGCCCGAGCAGCTTCTCGGCGATTCCCGCGTTGGGGTTGGAGTTCTCGCAGAGCGAGTAGCGGCCGCACTGGCACGACGCACAGTTTCCGCAGGCGATCGGGAACGGCACCACCACCCGGTCACCGATCCGCAGGTTGCGCACCTCCGGTCCGATCTCGACAACCTCGCCCATGAACTCGTGGCCGAGCACGTCGCCCTTTTTCATCGTCGGGATGTAGCCGTGGTAGAGGTGCAGGTCGGAGCCGCAGATCGCGGTGCTGGTGATCCGGACGACGGCGTCCCGCGAGTTCAGGATCTGCGGGTCGGGCACCTCCTCCACCCCGACGGAGTCCCGGCCCAGCCAACAGTTCGCCTTCATCTGTCCCCTCCGGGATCCAGGTCCTCAGCCGGACAACTGGTCGGCGGCGGGCCGCGCCGGCTGTTGCCGTACCTGTTGTGGGGTGGCCAACCCGTCCGGACTGCCGTCCGACCGGACCACCTCACCGGTCTCGATCACCTGCTTGAAGCGACGCAGGTCGTCTCTGATCTGCTGCCGGGGTTCCTCGCCGAAGAGCGTCGCGATCGCCCGACCGACGGCGCCGCCCGGTGGCGCGTACGCCAGGTCGACCCGGACCTCGGTCCCCCGGCCACCGGCGGCCCGGATGAACCGGACCCGTCCCGTGTTCGGGACCCGGGCCCCCTTGACCGACCGCCAGGAGATCAGCTCGCTGAGGCGGTCCTCCACGATCTCCGCGTCCCACTCGACCCGCCGGCCGCCCGGGGCCCGCACCGTCCAGTGCGACCGGCCGTCGCCGTCGGCCCGCACCGACTCCAGGTGGTACATGAACCGGGGCAGGTTCTCGAAGTCCCGCCAGAACCGGTAGACCTCGTCCACCGGCCGGTTGATGGTCACCGTCGCGCTCGCCCGCAGGGCACGTCGGCGGGCGCCGGCGACGCGGGTGGTTCGGACCGCGGCCGTCAGGTCGAGCGCGGTGACCCCGGCGACCACGGCCAGGGTGACGTCGATCCGCTGGCGACGCTCGCCACCGCTCCGCTGGCGCGCCATGGCGAGTGCCGCCAGGTCCATGGCGTCGCCGGCGACCCGTGCCCAGAGCCAGCCGGTCGGTCGCCGGCCGGCCAGCAACCCGGCCGCGCACAGCAGTTCGCGGGCGCCGACGCCGGGCAGCACCGTTGTCCGGGCGGTCGTCGAGTCGTCCACCCCGATCAACCGGCCGGCGCGGCCGGCCGCGCCGATCCCGGCGACGCCGAGGCCGAGGCTCAGCACACCGAGCGCCCGGGACACCAGGTGGCGGGGCCGTCCGTCCCCGTCATGGCTGTCCATCGGTGCACCCCGCATCGCCTTCACGTTCGCCCCCGCCCGACCACCGACACCACTCTCACTCACCGTATCCGTAGCACCACGCCAGGTCGCCGTAAACTCGATGAAAGACGGGCCCCGATGGAAGACGGCGCTGGTCCGGTGCCCCAAGGCGGCCGGCCGGAAGAACGCGCCGCCGCCGGCCGATGGGCACGACACGGCCCGGGGCCCGGGGCCCGCGGCCGGCCGGACGCCGGTCCCAGGCCCCGGGCCGCCATGTCGAGCCGGCCGTTCCCAGGCTGTCCCGGCCGCCGCCACCCGGCCGGGACGGAACTCACTGCCCCACCTTGACCCCGGGCTCGCCGGCGATGAACTGGATGACCTGTCGCGGTTCCCGCCCCGGCACGTTCGGGCCCCGGGCCTTGCCGATCGGCAGGATGACCCGACGGAAGGTCCCCTCCAGCATCATCGCCGTCGCGGTGTACCAGGCGATCACCGAAGACGCGATGAACAGGTACGCCCCGGCGGTACGCCAGGCCGAGATGTCGGCGATCTGGCCCACGGCCTGGCAGGTGGAACCGGCGGCCAGGGTGGCCAGCACCAGGGTGAGGCCGAGGTTCTCGGGCAGCGCGGCGAACGCCCCCGACCAGGTGATCGCGGCCATCACCGCGAACCAGAAGCCGAGCGCGACGAACGGGGTCGGCTGGACCAGCACCCCGGTCGCCACGAGCAGGAAGATGATCCCGTAGGCGAGCCAGAACGCGCCCCAGATCCCGTGCATCGCGGTGGCCAGTCCGTCACGCGCCCGGTACGCCCACATCCCGGCGAGGAACTGGGCGAGACCGCCGGTCAGGGCCGCGAAGGGGAACAGGAACTGTGGCGTGGTGACGGTGTCACCCCACCAGCCGGCCAGGTTGGAGGCGACGACGAAGGTGGCTGCCGCGAAGCCGAAGAGTCCCAGGATCGACGGCGCGGCCACCGGCTGCAGGGATATCTGCGCGTGGTTGCGCCAGAACTCGAATTCGCCGTCGTGGCCGTCGTGGCCGTCGTGGCCCGGTTGTATCGGTCGTGACATACGGGTCATCACAGGCTCCTTCTTCGCGGGCGGTTCGCACCGCGGCGACGCGGTCGGCCAGCGGGTCGACCGGCCACCGGACCACCGCCGACTACCCGGTCGGCCAGCGGTTACACGAAACGGTGATTCCCGGGGCGGCACCGGCGGACGACCCGTACCGAAACGAACCGGCCGCGGACGCGGTACGCGTCGGCGGCCGGTGGACGACCCGGGCCCGTGAGGGCCGGCGGTCAGCGCTTCTCGAGCGGCACGTACTCCCGCTCCGGCGAACCCGTGTAGATCTGCCGCGGACGACCGATCTTGGTCTCCGGGTCCGAGATCATCTCCCGCCACTGGGCGATCCAGCCGGGCAGCCGACCCAGTGCGAAGAGCACGGTGAACATCTTGGTCGGGAAGCCCATGGCCTTGTAGATCAGACCGGTGTAGAAGTCCACGTTCGGGTACAGCCGGCGCGAGACGAAGTAGTCGTCGGCCAGGGCGATCTCCTCGAGCTGCATCGCCAGGTCCAGCAGCGGGTCCGGCTTGTTCATCCGGTTGAGGACATCCTGGGCGGCCTTCTTCACGATCGCCGCCCGCGGGTCGTAGTTCTTGTAGACCCGGTGCCCGAAGCCCATCAGCTTGACGCCGGGCTCCTTGTCCTTCACCCGCCGGACGAACGCCGGCACGTCACCGCCGTTGTCGCGGATCGCCTCCAGCATCTCCAGGACCGACTGGTTCGCGCCCCCGTGCAGCGGCCCGAACAGGGCGTTCACCCCGGCCGAGACCGAGGCGAAGAGGTTGGCCTGGCTGGAGCCGACCAGCCGCACGGTGGAGGTGGAGCAGTTCTGCTCGTGGTCCGCGTGCAGCACGAAGAGCATGTCCAGCACCCGGGCCATCACCGGGTCGACCTCGTACGGCTCCGCCGGCACCCCGAAGGTGAGCCGGAGGAAGTTCTCCACGTACCCGAGGGAGTTGTCCGGGTACAGCATCGCCTGTCCGATGGACTTCTTGTACGCGTACGAGGCGATGGTGGGCACCTTGGCCATCAACCGGAACGTGGAGATCTCCACGTGCTCCCGGTCGAACGGGTCGAGGCTGTCCTGGTAGAACGTCGAGATCGCGCTCACCGCGGAGGAGAGCACCGCCATCGGGTGGGCGTCCCGGGGGAAACCGTCGAAGAACCGGCGCATCTCCTCGTGCAGCAACGAGTGCCGCCGGATCCGGTCGTCGAACTCGGCGAGCTGCTGCGGGGTCGGCAACTCGCCGTAGATCAGCAGGTAGGAGACCTCGAGGAAGGAGGAGTTCTCGGCCAGCTGTTCAATGGGGTAACCACGGTAGCGCAGGATCCCCGCGTCTCCGTCGATGTAGGTGATCTCGGAGGAGCAGGCGGCGGTGTTGACGAAGCCGGGATCGTAGGTGACGTACCCGGTCTCCTTCAACAGATTGCTGACCGCTACCCCGGACGGGCCGTCGATCGCGGGCTTGACCGGTATCGACAGCTGTCCACCGGGGTGGTCGAGTTTGACATCCGTCATGCGTTCCTCGCTTCGCCGGCAGAATCTACGTTGAAATTGCCTTCACTTTTACGGTAATCGTGCAGGCTAGCGAAGCCTCCAGGGTGGTCGGCGGGTGAGTGATGCATCACGCCGGCAACAGCTTTGCCACTACCCGGCAAAGCTGGTACTAGTCAGCCGGCGAATGGCCGGCAGTGATCGACACACGAACGGTCGGTCACGACACTGGTCGGCAGGGCCGGATATGCCCGGAACGGACCGACCCGGCCGGCGGGCGACCGAAGGGCCACGACCGACGCGGACGCCACCCTCGTCACGCGGGCCGCGATCGACGTGATGCCCCGCCGCGGCACTGGCCGGGTCGGCCGCGCGGCGGCCAGGTCAACCCGCGCGGCGCCGATCGGATCGGCCGCCCGCCCAGCGCGGCGGTCAGGTCAGCCGCGTAGCGGGCGCAGCACCGAACCGTCGGCGAGTTGGTACACGTCCAGCCGGTTGCGGCCCGGGACGAAGAGCGACTCGTCCGGCATCAGGGCGGCGAACCGGTGCCCCTTGCGGTCCGGCCGGAGCACCGGGGTCACCGCCCCGATCCGGCCGTTGACCGCGACCGCGAGCAGGGTGCCGTCGGGTACGCTCGCCGGCACGCTCCCGGAGACCAGGACCGGCAGCCGTCCGCCGTCCGGATCGATCCGGTCGAACTCGGCGCGGTTGTCCAGGCTGACCGTGCCGGCGGGCGGTCCGACCGGGAACCCGGCGACGGCCCGGCCGACCAGTTCCGGCCGGGGCGGATCGGGCAACACGGGCCGGGCCCGGCCGCTGACCACGTCGGCGAAGGTGGAGCCGGGAACGCTCATCGGACGGTCCGGCTGGTCGTGGTACCGGCGGTCGCCGTCCGGTCGTCTGGTCCGCAACGCCGAGACACCGTCGACCGGCCACCGCACCGACACCCCGGCCAGGTCCGCGACGGTCGGCAGCAGGTCGACGTGCTCCCAGTGCCGGTCGTCGACGACGCCGGTCCGCTGCCCCGGACGCTTGACGAACAGCGGTACCCAGAGCATCTCCCCCGGCGCCCGCTGGACCGCGGCCAGTCCCCGTCCCTGCGCCCCCCGGGTGAAGCTGACCCCGTGGTCGGCGGTGACCACGACCAGGGCGCGGTCGTACAGGCCGGTGGACTCGAGACGCCGCAGCGTCTCGCCGAGCAACCGGTCGGTGTACTCGACCTGGAGCAGGTGGCGGCGGTGGGCAAGCTCGACCCAGCCGGCTCCGTCGTTGGGCATCCCGGGTGCCGCCTCGTACTTGATCCCCGACGGCAGGTAGTTCCAGGGCGAGTGCGGCAGCAGCAGGTGCAGGAAGTGCAGGGTCGGCCGGTCGGCGGGGCGCAGCGCGGCGAGGAAGTCGGCGAACCGCGCCGGCTGGTTCACGTCCAGGGCGCCCCAGCGGAACCGCGGGTCGGTCGGCGCGGCCTTGTCGCCGGTGTCCCGGCCCGCCTCCCGGCGGGTGGGTTCCTGGTACGCGTGCTCCGGGTCCCGCCGGCCGGCCTCCCACGGCGAGACGATCTGCCCCAGCAGGGCGCCGCTCTCCCGCAACAGGGCCGGCAGGCCACCCCGGTCCGCCCCGACCCGTTCCGGGCAGAGCCGTGGCGGGCAGAGCTGCGAGATGCTCTCCTGCGCCTCGATCTGGTAGGCCCCGCCGAACGCGGTGAACAGGTTGCCGGGATGGCGGGCGTGGTGCGGGGCCTGCGCGCCCGTCGGATACCGACCGGTCAACATCGCCGGCAGCGCGTACGGGGTGAATCCGCTGACCGCGCTCGCGTTGCGGTACCAGGTCGACTCCCCGGCCAGCCGGGCGAAGTTCGGGAACCGGCGGGCGTCCAGCGCACCGCGCTCGTCCAGGAGGGACACCAGCGGAAACTCGTCCAGTACCAGCATCACCACCGGCGGGTGGTCCACCCCGGCGACGCCGACCGGACCGCCCGCGCCCCGGCCGGCGGGCAGGACGACGGCCGAGGCGGGTGAGGCGAGGACGAACAGCAGCACGAAGACCAGTGGTCCGGCCGTGGCGACCCGGAGCAGTTGGCCGGTCACCGACCAGCGTCGGTACGCGTACCCGCCGAGCGCGCCGACCAGCAGCGCGGTCACCAGTAGCGGCCAGCCGCGTACCCCGGTGAGGTGCTTGCCCGCCTGTACCGCGAGCGCGGCGAGCAGCAGTCCGAGAGTGCCGGTGTGCAGGGTCGCCCGGACGGACGTCGCGCCGGCTCGCCGGCCGACAAACGCACGGGACAGCCGGCCCGCCAGCATGCCGAGCAGCCGGCCCGCCAGCATGCCGAGCAGCCGGCCCGCCAGCATGCCGAGCAGCGCGCCCACCGCCCACAGCAGCAGCGGTGGGCCGAACGTGACGAGGGCGACCAGCAGCAGGATGTCCCCGGGGTCGGCGCCGTGGAAGAGGAAGAAGTCCGGGCTCCGGCCGGTGATGTCGAGCATCGGCTGGGTGACCACGAGCCCGCAGAGTGCGGCGACCTCGGCCAGCCGCCACAGCTCGGCGCGGCGACCGCCGGCCCCGGGCCGGACCTCCACCGCCGGCCCGGACCAGCCCAGGTCAGCCACGTGGTGTCCCGAGGTAGAGGGTCCGGGTCCCGGACGGCAGCTCCAGCCGGTGCTGGACCACACAGCGCTGTTCGAGCAGCCGCTCGAACTCCGCCCGACGGTAGTCCGGGAACAGACCGGCGGACTTGTTGGCCAGCAGACGTACCGCCATCGGGTCGTCCCGATGGACGAACTCGACCACCAGCCGGCCGGCCGCACCCGCCCCGGCAAGGAAACCCACCAGCCAGTCGAGCACCGCCGGCAGCGGCACGTTCCGGCCGATCGCGAGGTGGTGGACCAGCGCCAGGGCGAGCACCGCGTCCGCGTCGGCCCGGGCGGCGAAGGAGGCCCGTTCGACGCTGCCCCAGCCGCCGCCGGGCGAGGGATCGGCCAGGTCCATCACCAGCGGTTGGATCCGTCGTTCGCCGTCCGCGCGCAGCTGACGGTAGAGCTGGTCGGCCACCGCCGGGTCGCCCTCCACCGCCAGCACGTGACCGGCGTACCGGGCGGCGATCCGGGCGTACCGGCCGTCGTTGGCGCCGAGATCCAGCACCCGTCCCGGTCGGCTCGCCCCGGCCAGCGCCTCGACAACGAACCGCTCCTTGGCGGTCCGGTCGTCGGCGGAGTAGGTGCAGGTCTCCCGGTACCCCGACCAGTGGCTCGCCGGGGGTTGCCGGTCGAGTCGACGGACCAGTCGGTCGAGTGAACCGACGGTGGCCAGCACCAGGTCCCGGCTGAAGCCGGCGTCCTTCAGTTGGGCGCGGACGGATCCGCTGCTGGTGTCGGCGTACCGGGCCTGCAGCGTGTCGTGCAGGTGGACGTGTTTCAGTACGCCGGCCCGGAACCGTCGGGTCCCGCCGAAGAGTCCGCGCAGCTGCCCGGCCTCCAGACCGTCGATCCGGGACCGCAGCCAGGGTTGGAAGTCCAGGCCGAGGTGGGCCTGCAGCAGCAGCGGATAGAGCAGGGTCTGGCAGAACTGCCGGTACCCCGCCCAGGGCTCGCCGTCGCGGACCGGCTCGAACGACCCGACGTCGATGAAGACCGGCTCGGCACCCCGCCACTGCAGGTTGTACGCCGAGCCGTCCTTGGTGGTGAAGCCGGCCGGCAGCGCCGCGCGGAGGATCTCCAGGTGCAGCAGTGCCGTGTCGCGCAGCATGCCGAACGACCACTCGTACGGGTACGACACGAACGGGATCCGCTCGTGCCGCAGCACGGTCGACCACCGGCCGACGAGGTCCGCCGGGACGTCGGCCGGGTCCACCGGCTCGGTGCCGCAGACCTTGCCCTCGGCGACCAGCCGGGCGAAGAAGTCATTGCCGGCGAGCCGCCGCCAGTTCTCGGCGGCGGCCGGGTCGAGCCCGCGCAGGATCTGCCCGTCGACGTGCAGGACCTGGTTGGTGGGGTCCCGGAAGGACCCAGGATCGACGCGGAGGCCGGTGCCGGCGGTGGTCCGGGTCGCCGGAGCGGGGTACGGCGCGACCATCGTCGCGGACCTCAGTCCTGCTCGCCGAAGGACTGGCTGCCGGCGGACTGGCCGCCCGAGGACTGCTCGGCGGCGCGTGGGGCCGGCTGCCGACGGAACCGTCCGGTCAGCCGCCGCCAGTAGAGCTTGGCCGCCACCGCCACCCCGGCGACCCCACCGACCAGCGCCTGCACGATGAGGCTGCCGGATCCCGCATCCAGGTAGGCCAGGTTCATCTCCGGCCACCTCCCTTCTCTCCGTCCCCGTGCCGGAGGCCCGCACACCACCCCCGCCGAAGCCCTCGGGTCCGGCCCGACGCGTCCGATTCGTTCAAGACGGCGGCCTGCCGCGATTCCTAGGCTGAACCGATGACACCGACACTAGACGCATTTGGGATGATTGTGGCCGACATGGCCGCTTCGTTGGCGTTCTACCGTCGGCTGGGGCTGGACATCCCGGCGGCGGCGGACCACGAACCACACGCGGAGGTGGTCCTGCCGGGTGGCCTGCGGTTGATGTGGGACACCGTCGAGCTGGTCGACTCCATCGATCCCGGGTACGTCCACCCGACCGGCCACGGACGGATCAGCCTCGCCTTCCGGTGCGCCGACCCGGCCGAGGTGGACGCCACGTACGAGATGATGACCGCCGCCGGCTACCAGGGGCCGCTCAAGCCCTGGGACGCGTTCTGGGGTCAGCGGTACGCCACGCTGCACGACCCGGACGGCAACGGTGTCGACCTCTACGCCGCACTTCCCGGAGCACCGACCCAGGGCTAGCTACCGCTGCCCGACCCGGTCACCGACGAGGGCCCGCAACGACACGCCGGCCAGGCTCCTGATCTCCCGGGACAGGTGTGCCTGGTCGGCGTACCCGGCGATCGCGGCGACCTCGGCGGCCGGCCGGCCCGCGCGGGCCAGCGCCAACGCCCGGCGCATCCGCAGGATCCGGGCCAGCGTCTTCGGCCCGTAGCCGAAGAGCGCGAGGCTGCGCCGGTGCAACTGCCGGGTGCCGAGCCCGAGCGTCCCGGCGGTCGTGGCGACGTCCGCGCCGGTGGCCAGCCCGGTGACCACCGGCGCGGCCAGCGGGTCGGGGCCGCCGGCGGCGAGCAGCCGGTCCCGGGCCGCCGACTCCAGGACCCGGGACGGCAACGGCGCGTCGGCCACCCGCTCGGCCAGCTCCGCCACGGCCGACGCCGGCCAGAGCCGGTCGAGCGGAACCCGCTGGTCCCGCAGCTCGTACGCGGGCAGTCCGAACACGGCGGGGCCGGTGCCGGGTGCGAACCGCAGCCCGACGTAGCGCTCCGGGGTCGTCGCGGTGGCCAGGTGCGCGACCGTGTCCGGCCCGGCCACCAGCAGGCCGTCCCGGCTCGACCAGATCAGGTCCATGCAGCCGTCCGGCAGGATCCGCCCCGGACCGGATCCGACGTCCCGGATGGCCGTCCAGACCACGGCGCCGGCCAGCCCGGACCTCCGCTCCCGATACACGGCCATCAGCTAACCACCCGAACAGGTACGCCTCACCGCGTCGGGCCGCGACTGTAGTCAAGCTGACACGAGGGCGGTCGCCGGGGTGCGAGCCTGCGAGGCATGGCGTGGTTCGCCGGAAAGAAGATCGAGGCCTTCGTCGGGCCGCCGGAGCTCGGCGCCGCCGACAACCTCGAACAGGTCGTCGTCGACTTCGTCGGCGGCGCCCGGGAGAGCCTGGACATCGCGGTCCAGGAACTCGACTCGGAGCCGATCGCCCAGGCGATCCTCGACGCCCGGTTCCGTGGGGTCGGCGTCCGGCTGGTGCTGGAGCAGGACTACCTGCGGACCGCCAGACTGCCCCGGGTGACCGCCCGGCCGGGTGAGGCGGAGTCGGACGCCCTGCACCGGGCACAGTGGGAGCCCGAGGGCGGGGCCCGCAGCCTCGAACCGAACCGGCGGATCGTGTCCGCGCTGCTGCGCTGCGACGTCGACGTCAAGGCCGACTACAACCCGGCGATCTTCCACCAGAAGTTCGCCGTCCGGGACTACCGGGGCCGGGCCGGGCCCCGCTCGGCGGTGCTCACCGGTTCGGCGAACTTCACCGGCACCGACTGCCACCGCAACCTGAACCACCTGGTGGTCCTCCACGACGCCCGGATCTGCCGGGAGTACGCCGACGAGTTCGGCCGGCTCCGCCAGGGCCGGTTCGGTCGGGGCGAGCACGGCCGGGTGCCGAGCGCGTACCAGGTCGGGGGTGTGCCGGTGAAGGTGCTCTTCGCCCCGGACCACGCCCCGGAGTTGGAGATCATGAAGCAGATGCTGAAGGCGTCCACCCGGGTCGACTTCGCGATCTTCACCTTCTCCGGCTCGTCCGGGATCGACGACGCGATGATCGCGTTGGCCGCTGCCGGACGTACCGTGACCGGGGTGGTGGATCCCGGGCAGGGCATGCAGAAGTGGGCCGCCACCCACGAACTCGACCGGGCCGGAATCGCGCTGTACGCCCCGGTCCGCTCCCCCGCCTTCGGCAAACTGCACCACAAGCTGATGGTGATCGACGAGTCGGTGGTGATCGCCGGGTCGTTCAACTACACGGCGCCGGCGAACCAGTTCAACGACGAGAACATCGTCGTGATCGGCAGCCCGTACGCCGACCTGCCCCGCCGGGAGGGCGGACCCACCGACCTCGCCCGCTGCGCGGAGATCGCCACTTTCTTCCGCTCCGAGATCGAACGGATCGAATCCACCAGCCAGCGGTTCCTTGGCTAGCGTCGCGGCGGGCCGGGTCGTAGGCGCCACTGTCGGTCCATGGTGACGCGGGCCATAGGCGAGCCCTGTCAGGAATCCGGGGGCTGTCCCGTTCAGAGGGCACGCGAACAGACGGGAGCACGACCATGCGACACCGCATCATCGTCCTCGGGGCCGGCTACGCCGGAGCCTCGGCGGCCGGATACCTGGCCCGCCACCTCCACCCCGACGACGTCGAGATCACCGTCGTCAACCCCGAGCCCGACTTTGTCGAACGGATCCGTCTGCACCAGGTCGCCGCCGGCCGGGACCTGCGTCGTCTCGGGTTGGCGGAGATGTTCGCGGGCACAGGCATCCGGCTGCGCCTGGCCCGCGTCACCGCCGTCGACGCCGGGCAGCGGATCGTCACCGTGGCCGACGACGACGGTGGCGACCGGATCGGGTACGACACCCTCCTCTACACACTCGGCAGCACAATCGGCGACCACGGCGTTCCGGGCGTACACGAGCACGCGTACCACGTCGCCGGACGGCCGGCGGCGTTGCGCCTGCGCCATCGCCTGGATGAGCTTGGTGACGACGGCACGGTGGTGGTCGTCGGCGGGAACCTGACCGGGATCGAGGTCGCGACCGAGATCGCCGAATCCCGACCCGGACTCCGGGTCATCCTCACGACCAGCGGCGAACTGGGCGGTTGGCTGGATCCGAAGAGCCGCCGTCACCTGCGGCGCGCCTTCGACCGGTTCCGCATCGGCGTCCACGAACACCGCACCATCGCCCGCGTCGAGAAGACCGGTGGCATCGCCACCGACGGCACCGTGTTCGCCGCCGACGTGACCGTGTGGGCGGCCGGCTTCGCCGTTCACCCGATCGCCGCCGCCAGCGGACTCGCGGTCGAGGAAGACGGCCGGATCACCGTCGACCGGATGATGCGGTCGGTCTCGCACCCCGGGGTCTACGCCGCCGGTGACAGCGCCTACGCCATCGGCGACAACGGTCGACCGCTGCCGATGTCCTGCGCCTCGGCCGGATTCACCAGAATGCAGGCGACGGCCGCGATAATCGGGGACCTCACCGGTCGGAAGATCGCGACGACCTCGCTCGGCTACCTCGGCAACTGCATCGGTCTCGGCGGGCAGGACGCGATCTTCCAGGGGGTCGACGGCGAGGCGCGGTCGAAGTCCTGGTCACTGCGCGGCCGTCCGGCCGCACGCGTCAAGGCGGGCGTACTCAGGGGCACCGCCTGGGCCGTCGGCAACCCGACCTTCGGACTGCCGACCCGCAGGCACCGGCTGGCCACCTCGCCCCGCCGCTCCACCCAGGTGGTCACTGGCTAGCGTGGCCCGCATGGAACCCGCCGCCGTGGAGCGTTTCGAGGCCAACCGGGACCGGTTGGCCTCGCTCGCGTACCGCCTGCTCGGCTCGGCCACCGACGCCGAGGACACGGTCCAGGACGCGTTCCTGCGCTGGCATGGCGCCGACCGGGAACACATCGACGTCCCCGAGGCGTGGCTGACCAAGGTGGTCACCAACCTCGCCTTCGACCGGCTCCGTTCGGCGAGGACGCGACGCGAACGCGCGGTCGGCGCCTGGCTACCCGAACCGCTGCTCGACGGCGACCCGATGCTGGGCCCGGCCGACGCCGCCGAACAGCGCGAATCGGTGACGCTGGCGGTGCTGACGCTCATGGAGAGCCTCCCGCCGGTCGAGCGGGCCGTCTACGTCCTGTGTGAGGCGTTCCGTTACCGCCACGCCGAGATCGCCGAGATCCTCGACATCACCGAATCCGCGAGCCAGCAGCACGCCCACCGGGCCCGGCGCCGGGTCGCCACCGCGCGCGTCGCCAGCGTGGTCGACGGCGCCGCCGCCCGCCGAATCGTCGCGGCGTTCATCGACGCCGCCGCCTCCGGCCGTACCGAACGGCTGGTGGCGTTGCTCACCGACGACGCGACCGGGGTCTCCGACGGCGCCGGGCAGGCCGACGGGAAACTGCTGCGCTACTCGGGTCCCGAGCGGATCGCCGCCGCGCTGCGCGCCGGCTTGAGGCCGACTCCGGCCAAGCGGAGGCTGGTTGGCGGCTCCCCCTCGATATACGCCGGCGTGGTCAACGGCTCCCCGGCCATCATCGCCGCGCTGCACGACCGGGTGGTGGGCGTGGTGGTCCTGGACGTCCGCGAGAACCGGGTCGCGGTCGTACGCGGCATCGCCGCCCCGGGCCGCCTTCGCCGCCTCGGCGAGCAGTGGCGGCGCCGCGAGCACGACGATCCGCTCGTCGAGTCGTGGTGACCCGAACCATCCGACGCGGCGGGCGAGGCTCGTCGACCGGGCTGACCGACCGCGACCTCACCCGGGTGCCCCGCCGTTGATCGCGTACGACGCCTCCGGTGTGGTTTCCCCGGCCGCGTCCCCAACGGCCAACGCGGTCAGCACGGCGGCGATCGCCGGATGGACCGGACCGGCGCCGCGTGGTCGGGTGACCGCGAAGATCCGGCGGCCGGTGACCGGCCGGACCAGTGGCTCGGTGTGCACCCCGGGCGGTACGTTGCGCAGCGCCATCCCCGGCACCAGGGCGGCACCGAGCCCGGCCGCGACCAGGTCGAGAGTGAGCGCGAAGTCGATCGCCCGGTGTCGGATGTCGGGCTCGAATCCGGCGAGGTGACAGGCGTGCAGCGTGGACCGGCCGCACGGGGTGTGTGTCGCGCTGGCAACCCACGGCACGTCGGCGAGATCGCCAAGGCGGCCGGTGCGCAGACCCCAGCCGACCGGCGTGATCAGATGCATCGGGTCGGTCGCTACCGGGTACCGGTCCAGCTCGGCGGTGGCGATGCCGGGGACGTGGTCGTACTCCTGGAGAATCGCGATGTCCAGGGTGGCGGAGCGGAGGTCCAGCCGGCTCTGCTCGTCCTCGGCCTCACTCACCCGTACGTCGAGGTCGGGGTGCGCGGCCATCGCCCGGGCGGCGGCCGGGGCGACCAGCGCACCGGCCGCGGACGGGAAAGACCCGACCCGAACGGTCCCGGCGACCCGCCAGTGCGCCACCGCCAGCCCGGTCACCGCCTGCTCCACCGCGCCCAGGATCCGCTCCGCGTGCCCGGCGAGCAGCTGCCCGGCGGGAGTCAGCACGACACCCCGGCCGGAGCGTTCGACCAGCGGATAGCCGGCCTCCCGGGCGAGCTGGGCAAGCTGCTGGGAGACCGCGGACGGGGTGACGTGCAGCGCCGCCGCAGCCGCGGTGACGCCGCCCCGCAGCGCCACCTCGTGCAGTACCCTCAGCCGCCGGACGTCCAGATCCATGCAGCAACGCTACACAGTCGATTAAGAATCTTGAACTGGACCTTAAGCCGGTACACCGGCACCGTTGGGCCATGAGATTCACGCACCGTGCACAGGCAGTTCTGGTCGCCGCCCTCTGGGGCGTCAACTTCGTGGTCATCGAGGTCGGACTGCGAGAGCTTCCGCCGCTGGTGTTGACCGCACTGCGGTTCGTCGCCGCCGCCCTGCCGCTGGTGTTCCTGGTCCCCCGCCCCACCGCGCGGCTACGGTACGTGATCGGATACGGCCTGCTGCTCGGCGTCTGCAAGTTCGGCGTGCTCTTCACCGCGATCCACCTCGGCATGCCGGCCGGGCTCGCCTCCCTGGTGCTGCAGACCCAGGCCCTGGTGTCGGTGCTGCTCGCCGCCGTCCTGCTGGGCGAGCGACCGTCGGGCGGCCAGATCGCCGGGGTGCTCACCGGTTCGGCCGGCATCGCCCTGCTCGCCGCCGGTGGCGGCGGGCACGCCACCGCGATCGGTTTTGTCCTCACCCTCGTCGCCGCGCTCTGCTGGGCCGTGGCGAACGTCGTGGTCCGGGCCAGCGGCGAGACCAGGCCACTGTCGCTGCTGGCCTGGTCGAGCCTGGTCCCGCCACTGCCGCTGCTCGGCCTGGCCGGAATCGTCGACGGCCCGAAGGCGGTGCTCGACGCGGTGACCGGGCTGAGCTGGACCGGGATTCTGGCCATCGGCTACGTCGGCTACCTCTCCACCCTGGTCGGCTTCGGCCTGTGGAACCGGCTCATCGCCGAGTACTCGGTGGCCCGGGTGGCACCGTTCAGCCTGCTCGTACCGGTCTTCGGCATCGCCGCCGCCCGACTGCTCCTGGACGAGCCGATCACCTGGACGGAGATCATGGCCGGCGCGGTCGTACTGGTCGGGCTGGCCTTGGTGATGCGCGCCCGGACTGGTCGGAAGGCCGCCACGGCGGCGACGCCTGATCCGATCGACAGCGACGCCCGTACGGCAGCCGGCGCGGCTCTGGTACGAGCCGAATCCGCTGGTACGGATCTACTGCGCTGATCGTCGGCGCAGTGTCGGGCGGGTCGGCGGGTTGGGACAGAAGATTCCTGATCCCTTGGTCGGGGTTCGAGTCCCGCCCGCCCGACCAACAGCTGCTACGACCTGCTGCTATGCGGATCGTTCGCGGTCCCACCCGGAAAGATTGTCGATGACCTTGAGCGGGCGAAGCGCAGCTCCGGCGTAATGTACGGCACGATCAATCGGCGCCGCACTCGGAGACCTTGAATTTACGGCAGTCGGCTGACACCTAACGCGGCGGTCGAGAAAGGTGCTCTAGCCCGGCTTAGAGCATCATTCGCTTGGCGCCGCAAGCCACCACAATGGGGCGTCGGGGCGGGAATCAGCCTTTGCGTCGTCCCATGAGGTCGAATCCAGGCTTCATGAGGCCAACAAGTCGAAGTGCATACCCGCAAGAAAAAGCCAGAGCGCCATCCAACGGAACTTGTGCCCCGGCCGGGCAATGCCGATCACGTCGGCGAAGAGACACAAGATCCGGGCGCAGCCGGAGTGCCAGGCTGCCAGTAAGGATCCGCCTAGACGCCAGTCCTCTAACGGCAGTGCGCCGATGGTGACGCTCACAAAAAATACGGCGACCACAATGGGTACGGATATCCATCGACTCAGCGCCGTGGAGGCCAGGGCCATGCCCACGGCTACGGTGGCAAGCATCGCCATCTGCAGGCCGAGAAGGCCGAAAATGCTGCTGCGCGCCCGAAACCGGTAAGCAACCTCACTCGACCATCCCCGCCCACCTGGACCGAACTGTCCGGCAAGGAAGCTATCGATGCGCTCGCGGATGTATCGCGAGAGTTCCGCACCACTCCATTCTTCCTTGGCCGCCTCGGCATGCAGTCTACTCAGAAGTTCGGCGACATCGGCTTTGCCGACTAGGTTCGCCGTCTCCTCGGAAACGGTGATGCTTGGCTTGACTCGCAGAGACGAGATGTCGACAGTCGCGCCCCCTCGCGCCCCCAGGTACTTCATTTCCACGATGCACGCGGCGAGCTCTTCACGAACGCCGTACACCCTGGCACGGTACCTTTCTACCGGCGCCAGAAGACTGAGCTCGCGCCCTCTGCGGTCAAGTTTGACCGCAGATCGCCGCAGCCGATCTAGATTGATTAGATCGAGTATCACGGCGAGCCCGGCTAAAAGCTGGAGGCCCTTCCCTATGCGACTCCAGATCAGCATCGGGCACGACCACAGTCGCATGTTCATAGTGGACTTCCCGGACCACCATGCTGCCCATACATCGCCGAGATTGGTCATGATCAGCAACATGAAGTAGGCTAGGAGGAAGAGAAGGCAAGCCCATGCCAGCTTCCGGTCAGCGGTAGCGGCCATCTGGCCATGGTAGCGAGATGGCGCAATACAACTGGCACCTCATTCTGGCTGACGAGGGGCGCCGGACACGACGAATGAGCCATTTCACCATGGGTAGCCGGCATCCAGCCCTTGATCGTCTTCGCCAGGATGGCATCCTGGTCGGCTTGGAGAACGGGGATGGCCTGCACGATTCGGGTGGTGCGGCGGGGCAGCAACGGACCTTGACCAGGACTTCCAGGTCTTGAGGGTGGAAACGGCGTTCGCCCAAGGCTTGGATCTTCGCGGGTGCCGGTTGACGGACTTCTGGCGGGACAGGCAGGTACGGCGACGTGGCGTCCGGTTCGGCCTGAGACTCCGCGCCCAGTTCGTGGCCTGGGCGGGTTACCGCTCCGGCGAGCACCATCGCGGCTCGGGTGACGCTGGTTCAGATCCGCATCCGAACTCCCTTCTGATCAAGGAGGGTGTTCACCCCAGGACGGGGTGGTCTACATGCCGGTGATCCGGTGGAGGTCCGCGTCGGATGGCACCGCTTCGGTGACCTGCTCGGCCGTTTCAGGCACTGGTTCGCCGACCTGTCCGAGCCACGCCGTGGCCAGGTCCGCGCGATCGCAGTCCGGCACTCCGCACGGGGCACAGCCGCCGGCAGGCTGTGGCCAGTGCGCGGCCAAGACCTGTCGTGCTACGACCGTGACCAGGGCCGTGCCGTCGGGCGAAGGCGGTGGCCGGTCGTTCAGGGCCGCCACGCCCAGGGCCCACTCGGCACCCAGGCACCAGGTGTCCTGGCAGTACAGGCAGTCGCGCCCCTCCGCGTGGGCGATGATGATCTCGTGGGCGAGCCGCACCGCCGGGCCAAGCGCCGTCATCGAGTTCTCCGATCACAACTCGGGCAGCCGCAGTGAACGACCCGCAAGCTCCCGACCTCGACAATCTGCCAGGGGCCAGCACACCGGTGCGCCGCCGGCTGTCCGTCAGGCTGCCGGCTGGCGAGCCGGTCGGCGATGCCACACGATATGCAGAGCCGGAGCCGGGCGGTCACGACAGCCGTCCCAGCGCGGTCGAGACGTGGCCAGCGCGGATCTCCGGTCGAGCACCGCCGAGGAGGGCCGCGACCGCCAGGTGCCGGCGGTACACCTCACGGGCCCACTCCACAGCCAGGCAGCCAGCTCCGTCGCGGCGACAGTTCGCGCAGGGGCGGGTCCGGTGCGCACCGAGGGTCAAGGCCGCGATGGCGTACTCAGTGCCGGAAGACCCGTCGTCGGCGAGCGCGTTCATCGCTGCTCCTCGATAGTCGGTGGGGCCGTCCAATGCCGGATCACGGCGTCGACCCGGCGACAGTGGTCGGCGCGGTTGTCAGCCGCGAGCACCCACGTCCGCGCTCGCCACTCCGGGTCATGGTCCGGCGGGGGCGCCGGCGTCGGAGCGGTCACGGCCGTACCCGATACTGCCGCCGCTGCCCGAACGTAAGCAGTGGCAGCCCTTCGACCAGGGTCGGCCCGGCCCAGTCGGGCAGCGGCTCGCGCTGGCCGCGAGCCAACTCGAGAACCCGTTGCTGTGCGGCGGCAGCCTCCTCTGCCTGGTGGGCCGCCCCCCGGATGGTTGCGACATCGTGTCGCACGGCTCGCGCCGCCCACCAGCGTGCGATTCGCTTATGCACCCGTACCTCCATAGTGGGAGGGCGCGGCAGCCGAAAGTGGACGCCGGGGCCCTCTCCGGGGCCAGGACCGGCGCGCCGGAGGACGCGCGCACCGAGCCTGGCGGCTGACGGGCGCGACGCGGACCACCAGCGACTGATGGAGGTCGGCTACCGCGCCCAGCTTTCACGCCGCTCAATCAATCGGACGACGTAGACGTAGCGTGACCGGTACCGTTACGTACAGACAGTTGTGAGCAGTGGGCCCACAGGACAGCCCACACCCCCTGGGGAGCAGGAGTGTCTACCTTCGGGTCCGCCCTACGTGCCGCAAGAGTCAGCCGTGGTCTGTCGCTCCGAGCCATGTCTCGCTTGGTCAACTGGGACTTCGGCTATCTCGGACAGATCGAGCGAGGTGCGCGCGAACCAACCGCCAAACTCGCCGCTGCCTGTGACAAGGCCCTCGACGCTGGTGGCAGGCTGATAGCTGCGTACGAGCGGCAAACAGGCGAGGCAGACATGCAGAGGCGAACCGTCCTCAGGGCGCTCAGCGTGACGGCTGTCGGCATTGGACGGCCGGTGGTGGCTCTCGAAGCGTTGCGACACGGACTTAGTGCGACGGTCGACAACCACGTCGACGAGTGGAACAGGCTCGTTGCCGATTACGGCTACGACTACTACACAACCCCCGCTGACGATCTGATGGCCCAGGCCACCGCTGACCTCGCCGTTCTGCAGGCTGTAATAGCCGCCGATGCTACGGACCGGCAGGTCGAGCTGCTGCGGGTGGCCGCGCGTCTGTCAGTGATCGTCGCCCTCGGGCTGGTTGCTTCTGGTCAACCACATCTTGCCCGCCGTTGGTGGTCGACCGCGGACCAGCTCGCCGACCAGTCCGATGATCCAGACACTCAGGTGCTGACGCGGGCGTGGGCCACGGTCAACGGATGCTACGACGGCCGCCCGCTTGCTCAGGCGATCGCGGTATCGGACAAAGCACTGCCCCTTGCCGGGTCTCGGCCGACCGCCGCGACCTGCGGGCTTCTTGCCGGCCGAGCGCAGGCCCTCGCCCTCGCCGGTCGGCACGCCGAAGCGACCACCACGGTCGAGCAACTGGCCGAGGTCACCGAACGCCTACCTGACACGGTCGTGGGCGAGGTCGAGTCGCTGTGGGGTTGGCCGGAGCACCGGCTGCGACACACCGAGTCGTACGTTTACACCTACACCGGGGCGTTGACCAAGGCGGAGGCGGCGCAGGACCGCGCGTTGGAGCTGTATCCGAGGAGCCACGTTCGTCTCCGCACTCAGGTCCAGCTGCACCGGGCGTCGTGCCTGATTCAGGGCGGACATGTGTCGGACGGGCTCCGCTATGCGGCAGATCTGATCGACGCTCTGCCGGCGGAACATCACAACGAGGTGCTCTACTCGGTCGCACGACAGGTGACGACCGTCGTGCCATCAACTGAGCAGCGGCAGCCACTGTTCGGGGAGTTGACCGCCCGTGTGGGCGGCTAACATCCCGTCGGTGACCGTCAACTACACCATGTTGGCTGGCGCTGCCGTTGCGCCGTTCATTCCCGCCCTTGTCGACCTCTACGCCATCGTGTACGCGGAGCCGCCGTACGAGGAAGGGCCGGATCAGGTGGCGCGGTTCGCGGCGAGCTTGCCTGACGAGGCTGGCCGTCCCGGGTTCACTGTCGTCACGGCCATCCAGGAAGACAACCTGGTAGGCGCCGCGTACGGATGGACGATGCAGGCTGGCGTGTGGTGGTCACGCGCCGACGCCGAGCCAGATCGAGAGCTGCTGGCGGCGAGCAAGGTTGCGGTCATGGAATGGATCGTCCATCCCGACCATCGCCGGCAGGGCATCGGCGCTGAGCTGATGAGGCTTCTCCTCGTCGGCCGGTCCGAGGCGTGGGCAACCCTCGCATCTGATCCGCGATCGGTTGCCCATCGCCTCTATGAGCGGGCCGGCTGGCGGAAGGTTGGTACGTCGCATCTTCCGTGGGGGCCTGTTATGGATCTGCTCGTGCTGCCGTTGCCGGTCTGATCGCGGGGAAGGCGGGATCTGGCCGACACGCCCCGAACGGAGACTGCCGGCTCAGGGCTGGAAGCGGTAGCCCATGCCCGGCTCGGTGAGCAGGTGCCGGGGGCGGGCCGGGTCGTCCTCCAGCTTGCGCCGCAACTGCGCCAGGTACTGCCGCAGGTAGTTCGTCTCGGACTGGTACTGCGGCCCCCAGACGTCCTGCAGCAGCTGGCGTTGGCTGACCAGTCGGCCCGGGTTGCGGACCAGGATCTCCAGCAGGTGCCACTCGGTGGGGGTGAGCCGGACCTCGCGCTCGTCGTCGGCCCGGACCGCGTGCGCGGCGAGGTCCACCGTGTGCCGGCCGATCCGGACCGCCGGGACCTCCTCGCCGGCCCCGACCGCCCGTCGGGTCACCGCGCGGATCCGGGCCAGCAGCTCGTCGACCCCGAACGGTTTGGTCACGTAGTCGTCGGCCCCGGCGTCCAACGCGGCGACCTTGTCCTGGCTGCCGGCGCGCCCGGAGAGCACGATGATCGGCACCCGGGTCCAGCCGCGCAGCCCCCGAATGACCTCCACCCCGTCCATGTCCGGCAGTCCGAGGTCGAGCACCACCAGGTCGGGACGGTGGCTGGCGGCCAACCGCAGCGCGTTCGCCCCGTCGGCGGCCACCTCCACGTCGTACCGCCGGGCCCGCAGGTTGATCCGCAGCGCGCGCAGGATCTGCGGCTCGTCGTCCACCACCAGTACCCGGGTCACCCGACCCCCTCCTCGTCCGCCACCGGCAGCCGCAGCACCATGGTCAGTCCCCCGCCGGGGGTCTCCTCCGGCTCCAGCGTGCCGCCCATCGCCTCGGCCAGGCCCCGGGACAGCGCCAGCCCGAGCCCGACCCCGGCGTGGTTGTCCCGGTCCCCCTCCCGCTGGAACGGCAGGAAGACCCGCTCCCACCGGTCCCGGGGCAGGCCCGGACCCTGGTCGACCACCCGCAGCTCGACGAAGCCGCCGTGGGTGCTGGCGCTGATCGTCGGCGGCCGGTCCGCCGGGCTGAACCGCAGGGCGTTGGCGACCAGGTTCACCAGCACCCGCTCCAGCAGGCCGGGGTCGGAGCGGACCGCCGGCAGCCGCGCCGGCAGGTTCACCCGGACCTGTCCGGACGCCGGGCCCAGCTCGTCGAGGGCCGACGGCACGACCTCCTCCACCCCGAAGGTGGCCGGACGCAGGCCGAGCGCGCCGGCCTGCAACCGGCTCATGTCCAGCAGGTTGGCGACCAGCCGGCCGAGCCGGTCCAGCGACTCCTCGGCGGTGGCCAGCAGTTCGGCCCGGTCGTCGGCGTCGAACTCGACGTCGGCGCTGCGCAGGCTGGTCACCGCCGCCTTGGCCGAGGCGAGCGGGGTACGCAGGTCGTGGCTGACCGCGGCGAGCAGCGCGGTGCGCATCCGGTCCGCCTCGGCGATCGGCCGGGCCGCCGCCGCCTCCTCGGCCAGCCGCTCCTGCCGCAGCGCGACCGCGGCCTGGGCGGCGAACGCCGCCACGATGCGCCGGTCCGCCGCCGGCAGGACCCGTCCGCGCAGCACCAGGGTGAGTTGGTCGTCGACGCGTACCTCGGCGTCCCCGGCGGCCGGGGTGCCGCAGGGGTCCGTGCCGACGTTGGCGGCGACCCGCCAGGCGCGCGGGTCACGCTGCCGGTCCGGGCTGTCGGGCGCGTCCGGTAGCCGCTCCAGCAGGGTGACCGAGCTCAGGCCGAACGTATCCCGCAACCGGTCCAGCAGGGCGGTGAGCGGTCGCTCGCCGCGCAACACCCCACCGGCGACGGTGGCGAGCAGTTGTGCCTCGGCGCTGGCCCGGGCCGCCTCCCGGGTACGCCGGGCGGCCAGGTCCACCACCCCGCTGACCGAGACGGCGACCAGCAGGAAGACGCCCAGCGCCAGCAGGTTCTCCCGGGCCGAGATGGTCAGGGTGTGGATCGGCGGGGTGAAGAAAAAATTGATCAGGATCGAGCCGCTGACCGCGGCGAGCAGCGCCGGCCACAACCCACCGACGAGCGCCACCCCGACCACCGCGGCGAGGAAGAGCAGCAGGTCGCTGGTGAGCGAGAGTTCGTCGCTGAGCAGCCAGAGCAGGTACGTCAGCAGAGGGATGCCGGCGACGGCCAGTCCGAAGCCGATCAGCCGACGCCGGGCGGAGAGCGCCGCCGGCACCGGCCCGGAGCGACGGCCCTGTCCGGCCTGCTCGTGCGTCACCAGGTGTACGTCGATCGGCCCGGACAGCGCCGTGGTGGTCGAGCCGACCCCCGGGGAGAGGATCCGGGCCAGCCGCCCCCGCCGGCTCGCGCCGAGCACGATCTGGGTCGCGTTCACTCCTTGGGCGAAGTCCAGCAGCGCCGCCGGGATGTCGCTGCCGACCGCCTGGTGGTACGTCCCGCCGAGCCGCTCCACCAGCAGCCGCTGCCGACTCAGCATCGCCGGGTCGGCGCCGCGCAGCCCGTCACTGCGGGAGACGTGGATCGCCAGCAGCTCGGCGCCCTTGCTCCGGGCGGCGATCCGGGCGGCCCGGCGGATCAGCGTCTCCCCCTCAGCTCCCCCGGTGAGGCCGACCACGACCCGCTCCCGGGTCTCCCAGGTGGCCGCGATGCCCTGGTCGGCCCGGTACCGGTCGAGCTGGTCCTCGACCTGGTCGGCGAGCCAGAGCAGGGCGAGTTCCCGCAGCGCGGTGAGGTTGCCGATCCGGAAGTAGTTGGCCAGCGCGGCGTCGATCTTGTCCGGCGCGTAGATGTTGCCGTGCGCCATCCGTCGGCGCAGCGCCTCCGGGGTCATGTCGACCAGCTCGACCTGCTCGGCGGCCCGGACCACCCCGTCCGGCACGGTCTCCCGCTGCACGACGCCGGTGATCTGTTCGACCACGTCGTTGAGCGACTCCAGGTGCTGAACGTTCACCGTCGACAGCACGTCGATCCCGGCGTCGAGCAGTTCCTGGACGTCCTGCCAGCGCTTGGCGTTGCGCGATCCGGGGACGTTGGTGTGCGCGAGTTCGTCGACCACCGCCACCTCGGGCCGCCGGGCCAGCAGCGCGTCGAGGTCCAGCTCGGTGAGGTCGACGTCGCGGTAGCGGACCGCCCGACGGGGCAGCACCGGCAGGTCGCCGAGCATCGCCGTGGTGTGCCGGCGGTCGTGGGTCTCGACCAGACCCACGACCACGTCCGTCCCGCGCGCGGCCCGCCGCTGCGCCTCCTCCAGCATCGCGTACGTCTTGCCGACGCCGGGGGCGGCCCCGAGGTAGATGCGCAGCTGCCCGCGTGTCACCTGTTGATCCTGCCGCATCGTCCGGGACCGCCCACCGTCAACTCAGCCACCGACCGGCAGCTCACGGTCCAGGGCGAGGTTGAGCTCCAGCACGTTGACCCGGGGTTCGCCGAGGAAACCGAGGCCCCGGCCGCTGGTGTGCGCGTCGACGAGCCGCCGTACCGCCTCCGGGGTGGTGTGCCGTTCCCGGGCGACCCGGGCGACCTGGATCCGGGCGTACGCCGGGCTGATGTCCGGGTCGAGGCCGCTGCCGCTGGCGGCGACCGCGTCGGCCGGCACTGCGGGCCGGTCCGGTGCGTCCCCCCGGACCGGGGTGACCACGCCGCCGGAGTAGTCCTGGCCCGGCACCGCGCACTCCACCGCGACGCCGCCGAAGGTGGCGACGAACGGGGTGGCCGGGCAGGCCTGGTTGACGCTGACCGCCCGGGTCACCGGGCCGGTCAGGCCGTCGGCGTGGAAGACCCTCAGCACCGCACCGACCCCGTCCGGGGTGCAGAACGGCCGGCTGCCGTCGACGCCGTCCAGCTCACCGACCGCCTTGCTCCGGGCGCAGACCTGGGTGAGCAGGCTCTGGCTGCCCTCGTCGGGGTTTCCCTCCTCGTCGACCGCGCCGGGCACCGGCAGGGTGTCCTCCACGCTCTCCGGTCCGAGGTTGCTGGCCGAGGTGGAGGTGGGGTCGTAGCCGTCCCCGGCGGCCGAGGGGCGGGACTGGAAGTAGCGCGGGATCGGGTTGCCGTCCGGATCGGTGAAGAGCTGGCCGATCAGCCGGCTGCCGACCGGCGTGCCGTCGGCGGTGTGCACCAGCGAACCCTCGGCCCGGTCGTTCAGGCCGGGCAACTGCCCGACCCCGACCATGACCAGCGGGTACGCCAGTCCGAGCAGCACCGTGAAGACCAGGACCGCACGGAACGCGGCCAGGTGTTGGGACAACCAACTTGGCAGGCGCAGGGCGCCGGAAGTGCGCATCACGAGATCCCTGGGATGAACTGGATGATGAGGTCGATGGCTTTGATGCCGACGAACGGGGCGACGATGCCGCCGAGGCCGTACAGCCACAGGTTGCGGGTCAGCAGTCTGCTGGCGCTGCTCGGCCGGTACCGGACCCCACGCAGGGCGAGCGGGATCAGCGCCACGATGATGATCGCGTTGAAGATCACCGCGGCGAGGATCGCCGAGCCCGGGCTGGACAGCCGCATGATGTTCAGGGCGTCCAGGCTCGGGTAGATCCCGGCGAACATGGCCGGGATGATCGCGAAGTACTTGGCGATGTCGTTGGCGATCGAGAACGTCGTCAACGCCCCCCGGGTGATCAGCAACTGCTTGCCGATCTCGACGATCTCGATCAGCTTCGTCGGGTCGGAGTCGAGGTCGACCATGTTGCCGGCCTCTTTGGCCGCCGTGGTGCCGGTGTTCATCGCCACCCCGACGTCGGCCTGGGCCAGCGCGGGTGCGTCGTTGGTACCGTCACCGGTCATCGCGACCAGGCGGCCGCCCTCCTGCTCCTTCTTGATCAGGGCGAGCTTGTCCTCCGGTGTCGCCTCGGCCAGGAAGTCGTCCACCCCGGCCTCGTCCGCGATGGCCTTGGCGGTCCGCGGGTTGTCACCGGTGATCATGACGGTCCGGATGCCCATCCGGCGCATCTCGTCGAACCGTTCCCGCATCCCCGACTTGACCACGTCCTTGAGGTGGATCACCCCGAGGGTGCGGGCCGGGGAACTGTCGACGTGTTCGGCCACCACCAGCGGGGTACCCCCGCCGCCGCTGATCCCGTCGACGATGTCGCCGACCTGGTCGGTCGGGTGACCGCCGTTGTCGCGTACCCACTTCATCACCGCCGCCGCGGCGCCCTTGCGGATCCGCCGGGTCGGCCCGCTGGCCCCGCCGTCGACTCCTGCGTCCGGGGTCAGGTCGATGCCGGACATCCGGGTCTGGGCGGTGAATGGTACGAAGGTCGCGTGCGGCATCAGGCCGGGCTCCCGTTCACGCAGCCCGTACGCGTTCTTCGCCAGCACCACCACCGAGCGCCCCTCGGGGGTCTCGTCGGCCAGGCTGGAGAGCTGGGCCGCGTCGGCGACCTCCTCGGCCGCCACCCCGTCCACCGGGACGAACTCGGCCGCCTGCCGGTTGCCCAGGGTGATCGTCCCGGTCTTGTCCAGCAGCAGGGTGTTGACGTCGCCGGCCGCCTCGACCGCCCGGCCGCTCATCGCCAGCACGTTGCGCTGGACGAGCCGGTCCATGCCGGCGATGCCGATCGCCGAGAGCAGCGCCCCGATGGTGGTCGGGATCAGGCAGACCAGCAGCGAGACCAGCACGATGCCGGTGACCCCGTGCGCGTTGATCGCCGTGGTGTCCGGCGCTGCCGCCTGGAACGCCTTCGAGAAGATCGCCAGCGGCTGCAGGGTGACCACCGCCATCAGGAAGATGATGGTGAGCGCGGCGAGCAGGATGTTCAGCGCGATCTCGTTCGGGGTCTTCTGCCGGTTCGCCCCCTCGACCAGGGCGATCATCCGGTCGACGAAACTCTGCCCCGGCTGCTGGGTGATCCGGACGACGATCCGGTCGGAGAGCACCCGGGTACCGCCGGTCACCGCGCTGCGGTCCCCGCCGGACTCCCGGATGACCGGGGCGGACTCGCCGGTGATCGCCGACTCGTCCACACTGGCGATCCCCTCGACGACGTCACCGTCGCCGGGGATGGTCTGCCCCGCCTCGACCAGTACGACGTCGCCGTGCCGCAGGTCGGTGGCGGCGACCGCCTCCTCGCGGTAGCCACCCGCCCGGGCCCCCGGCGACCAGCCGGTGAGCCGGGTCGCCACGGTGTCCCGTTTCGCCTGGCGCAGGGTCGCGGCCTGGGCCTTGCCCCGGCCCTCGGCGACCGCCTCGGCGAGGTTGGCGAAGACCACCGTCAGCCAGAGCCAGACGGTGACCGCCCAGGCGAAGACGGAGGGGTCGGCGATCGCCAGCACCGTGGTGAAGACCGCGCCGACCTCGACGATCAGCATCACCGGGTTGCGCCACAGGGTCGCCGGGTTGAGTTTGCGTACCGCGTCCGGCAGCGAGCGGAGCAGCTGCCGGGGATCCAACAGCCCACCGCCGACCCGGCCACCGGAGCGGTGACCGGAGGACGGCAGCCCACCAGACGGGGCGGGCACCACCGGGCTGACAGTCATTGTCCCTTTCCTCATCATGTCGTGGAGAAATCCGCGCATCGGGCTCACAACCCTTCGGCCAGCGGGCCGAGGGCCAGGGCGGGCAGGAAGGTCAGCGCCACCAGGACCACCGTGACCCCGACGACCAGTCCGACGAAGAGCGGCCGGTGGGTGGGCAGGGTGCCCTCGGAGGCCGGCACCGGCTTCTGCCGGGCCAGCGCGCCGGCCAGGCCGAGCACGAAGATGATCGGCAGGAACCGACCGAGCAGCATGCAGAGCCCGAGGGCGGTGTCCCACCAGGGGGTGTTCACGGTGATGCCGGCGAAGGCCGAACCGTTGTTGTTGCTCGCCGAGGTGAAGGCGTAGAGCACCTCGCTGAGGCCGTGTGGCCCGACGTTCAGCGCCGTCGTGTTGTTGCCGGTCGCGAACGCCGCCGCGGTGCCGATCAGCACCAGCATCGGGGTGATCAGGAAGTAGAGCGAGGCGAACTTGATCTCCCGGGCACCGATCTTCTTGCCCAGGTACTCCGGCGTCCGGCCGACCATCAGGCCGGCCACGAAAACCGTGATCACGGCGAGGATGAGCAGGCCGTACAGGCCCGCGCCGACGCCACCCGGGGCCACCTCACCCAGCATCATGTTGACCAGCGGCATCATCCCGCCGAGCGGGGTGAACGAGTCGTGGAAGGAGTTGACCGCGCCGGTCGAGGTGAGGGTGGTGACCGCGGCGAAGCTCGCCGAGTTGGAGACCCCGAACCGGGCCTCCTTGCCCTCCATCGCCGCGCCGAGCGCCTGTGGCACGGTCCCGTCTCCGGTCAGCTCGAAGACGTTGGTCAGGGTGATGCTGGCGATGGCCAGGATCGCCATCACCGCCACGATCGCGTAGCCCTGCCGGTTCTGCCCGACCATCCGGCCGAAGACCCGGGGCAGGCTGAACGGGATCAGCAGGATCAGGAACATCTCGAACCAGTTGGTCCAGGTGGTCGGGTTCTCGAACGGGTGGGCGCTGTTGACGTTGTAGAAGCCGCCGCCGTTCGTCCCGAGTTCCTTGATCACCTCCTGGGAGGCAACCGGACCGCCGGTGAGGGTCTGGGTGCCCCCGGTCAGCGTGCTCACGTCGGTGCCGGCGGAAAGGTTCTGCACCACCCCGCCGACCATCAGGACGATCGCGCCGAGCACCGCGATCGGCAGCAGGATCCGCAGGATGATCCGGACCAGGTCCACCCAGAAGTTGCCGAGCTGCGTGGTCCGGCTGCGGGCGAAACCGCGGATCAGCGCCACCGCCACCGCGATGCCGACCGAGGCCGAGACGAAGTTCTGCACGGCCAGCCCGGCCATCTGGACCAGGTGCCCCATCGTCGACTCACCCGAGTATGCCTGCCAGTTCGTGTTCGTCACGAAGCTGACCGCGGTGTTCCAGGCGATGTGGTCGGTCACCGGGTCGAAGCCGAGGGAGAGCCAGAGTTTGTCCTGCAGCCGGAGGAAGGCGTACAGGAACAGTACCGAGACCAGGGAGAAGGCCAGCAGGCTGCGGGCGTACGTGCCCCAGGACTGCTCGGCCTCGGCGTCGACGCCGACCAGCTTGTAGATGCCCCGCTCGACCCGGGAGTGCCGGCGGCCGGAGACCACCCGGAACATGTAGTCGCCGAACGGCCGGTAGACCGCGGCGAGCACCACGGCGAGCGAGACGAGGAAGATGACGCCCGCGGTTGTCGTACTCATCTAGAAACGCTCCGGGAACAGGAGTGCACACAGCAGGAAGACGGCCAGGCCGACGGCGAGGACCAGGCCGATCAGGTTGACCAGGCTCACAGCCGCTCCACCGCCCTGGCGATCAGGGCGAGGACCGCGAACAGCCCCACCGTCAGCAGCACGAACACGACGTCGATCACGTCAACGTCCTCTCCAGCACACGCGTCCAGACGACCGTTATCGGCCGCCAGAACCATGAAAGCCCTGTTGGAGTCGGTAGGAGGCCGGTTCTGACACCCCGACTACAACGTCCACCCGGTTCTTGACGCCGCCTTGACGCGCCAACCTCGGGGCGCCCGTCCGAGGCGCGGCAACCTACCGGGGTCGCGGCCTCCCCGGGCGGTTTCGCCGGAAACCGGCCGATGTCCTGGGTTTGCCGACCAGGCCACCGGGTAGCCGCCCGGTGAGCCATACGGGGGTGTGCGATGCCGGAATCCGAGTCCTGGGTGCACGAGGCCACGGCGACCGCCGAGGGGGGTCATCTGCATACCGACGACGGGGAGCTGTCGACCACCCTGGCCTCGCCGTTGGCCCCGCACTGCACCGGGCTCGCGCCGGAACAGCTGCTCGCTGCGGCGTTCGCCTCCTGTCTGCACCACGCGGCGGTGGAGGCGGCGACCGGGATCACCGACGAGGCCCACACCGTGCAGGTGCGTGCCCAGGCACGGCTGGCCCGGGAACCCGACGGCCGGTACCGGGCCGACGTACGGGCCAGCATCGCGTCGGTCGGGCTGAACCGGGCGCAGCTGACCGACCTGGCCCACTACGCCGAACGGCTCTGGCCGTTCGCCAGTGACGACAACCGGCACACCCTCACCGTCGGCCCGGCGGAACCCGGCGCCCGCTGAGGGCAAGCCGTGACCGGCCGCCAGGCAGGTGGGGAGCCGCCAGACAGCAGCTGAGGGGTCAGCGGAAGCCCGCGGTGACCGCCCGGTGGTCGCTCGCCGGGGTCCGGACGACGTCGGCGGACGACGCGGTGAGGCCCCGGTAGAGCACGTGGTCCGGCCGGATCACCGGCAACGCCGCCGGCCAGGTGAAGCCCGGCCCCCGACCGGCGTCGGCCTGGGCGTCGTGCAGCAGATCGGTCAGCGGCTCGATCACCCGGTCGGTGGTGGCGGTGTTGAGGTCGCCCAGGACGATGAGCCGTTCGGCGTCGTCCCGGCGCAACTGGGCGGCGAGTGCGGTCACCGTACGGTCCCGGGTGTCGGTGTCGCCGGCCCGGGCGGAGCCGAGATGTACGACGTACACCACCACGTCCCCACCGGGCGCGGCGACCACGGCCCGCAGAGCGCGGGTCCAGGCCAGGCCGGTGTCCACCCCGACCTCGTCCCGGATCGGGAACCTGCTCCACAGTCCGACGGTGGAGACGGAGACCTGGTGGGGGTACCGGTCCCGGAGTGTTCCGCCGACCGCCCGGCGGCCGACCTCGTCCAGCTCCTGCAGGCCGATCAGGTCGACCCCGGTGGCGGCGATGGCGGCGACCGTACCGGCCGGATCGGGATTGCCGGCCCGTAGGTTCTGGCTCGCCACCCGCAGCCGCGCCGACCCGCCGTCGCCGGACGGCAGCCACGCCGTGCCGAAGAGCAGCGTCCAGACCACCGTCGGCACGATCAGGGCGATGAGACCGTTACGGGACCGGCGCAGCAACGCGGCCAATCCGAGCAGTGGGATCCCGAGGCCGAGGAAGGGCGCGCCGGTGTCGACCAGGCTGCCGAACCCCCGCACGTTCGGGATCAACCGGTGACCGATCAGCAGCAGCGTCAGGACCGCGGTCGCGAGCAGGATCAGCGTGCCGCGGCGACGCCATCCCGGGTCCGTCGCGCCCGACGCCTTGATCTTGCCCTCGGTCACCGACAGCATCGTACCCAGGCTCGGCCAGGCAACACCGGGAGCCGACGGATCAGCACCGGACCGAGGCACCCCGCCCGTTCGGCCTCCCCCGTTCACCCGAGGGCGGGATGGCCCGAACACCGGGCTCAGCTGATCTTCAGCGACACCGCCACGCCCGGCGGCGTTTCCTGCCGGCCAGGACCGATCAGCCCGGCGATTCGGAAATACCGTACTTGTCGCTTCTCGACCCGGCCCCGTCCGGCGCTCGGCGATTGCCCGGTTGACCAGGCAAAACTGTGGTACAGGCCACCGCCACAGGGGGTCCCATCCTCTCAGCGGTTTCCTAACCTCGGCGAGTGCCTCACAGGGAACATGCTGATCACGCATCGCAGAACGAGACGGAAGGTGGCCGTTCGGACGAGGCCACCTCAGCCGACCGGAAGGTGGGCCAGCACCGGGCGGAGAACCCGCGCCGGTCGGGCCGGGCCTGGCGCCGGCTGCGATCCGTACTCGGCTCCGGCCCGGTACGCTTCGGGTCGGTCGCCGCGCTCACCTGCTGCCTCGGCACCGTCGCCTTCGTCGAGTCGCGGGCGGCCGACACACCGGCGCCCCCGCCGGCCGCGCCGAACGTGCTCGCCGAGCGGCGGGCCGCCGCCGAGAACGAGGCGGCGTCCCGGGGCAACGAGCGGGCGCCGTCCCCCACGCCGTCGGCCACCGGCAGCCCGTCACCCGGCCAGCCGACCGTCCGCCCGACCGCCGCCCGTACCCGGATGACCAAGGCGAAGCGGCAGACCCGGCCCAGCCCGGTCGCCGGTCTTACCCAGGCCCAGATGGACAACGCGCACGCCATCGTCCAGACCGGGGTACGGCTCAAGGTCCCGCGCCGGGGTCTGGTGGTCGCCATCGCCACCGCGATGCAGGAGAGCAACCTCTACAACCTGGCCAACACCGGGGTGCCGGAGTCGCTGAACTACCCGAACCAGGGAACGGGATACGACCACGACTCGGTCGGGCTGTTCCAGCAGCGCCCCAGCTCCGGTTGGGGCACGGTGGCCGACCTGATGCGTCCCGCGTACGCCGCCGAGCAGTTCTTCAAGGCGCTGCTCGCCATTCCCGGCTGGCAGGAGATGAGCGTGACCGGCGCGGCGCAGGCGGTACAGGTCTCCGCCTTCCCGGACGCGTACGCCCAGCACGAGACGCGGGCGACCACGGTGGTCGGCGCCCTGGTCTGAGCGGGCGCCGGCCGCCGACTGGTCGACGCGGGCCGGAGACGGCCCGGGGACGGTGGGGTCAGCGGCGGGAGTCCGGAGTGGACGTGACGGCGACCGGCGCGGCCCGCTCGGTGTCGGTTCCCGGTCGGGCCGTCAACGCGTCGGGGACCGCCCGCAGGATCTCGTCCGCCCGTTCGGCCCGGAGTCGGCGGGCCTGCAGGGCCGCCTCGAAGTCCCGTCGTGCCTGTACCGCCTCGGCGTAGACCCGGTCCCGCACCTGACGGGCCTCCGCACGGGCCGCGGCCAGGTCAGCCTGGGCCCGGGCCCGGATTTCGGCGGCCTCCCGCTCGGCGCCGCGCAACACCGCCTCCTGTGCGGTGGCCCGGTGCGCGGCCAGCAGATCGCCGAGGCGGACGAGTTCCGCCCGCGCCTGGGCGAGTTCCGGTCCGACGTTCGCGGCGGCGTCCGTCGGCGCCGCCAGCCGGGCCAGCCGCTCGCCCAACTCCTGTAGGCAGCGATCGATCTGGTCCTGGTTCCGCTCCTGGTCGTAGCCAACTTCCACGACGGAAGATTCCATGCTTAGCCCCCCGGCAGCTGATGACCCTTGCCACCTCTGAATCCTCGTCACCGGGGCACGTCGGCGGAGCCGATGCGGAAAAAATGCTCACCATTCGGACGGCGCGCGCGGATCGCCGGACAGCCGGCCACCGTCCGGACCCGACCGGCGGCGGGACGTCACCGCCCGCTGGTCAGCGGCGTTTGGGCAGCACCACGATCTGGCCGAAGAACTCGTCGATCCGCCGGACGACCTCGTTGAAGTCGTCGAGGTCGATGGGCTTGGTCACGTACGCGTTGGCCCGGAGGCTGTAGCTGCCGAGCACGTCGTTCTCCGCGTTCGACGTGGTCAGGACGACGATCGGGATCGTCCGGAGGTCCTCGTCGCCCTTGACCTCGGTGAGCACCTGCCGACCGTCCATCCGTGGCATGTTCAGGTCGAGCAGGATCACGTCGGGCCGGCTCGCCCCCGTGTGCCGGCCCACTCCACGCAGGAACTCCATCGCCTCCTCGCCGTCACCGACGACGTCGATGGTCTTGGGTATCCCCGACCCGGCGAGCGCTTCCTCGATCATCAGTACGTCACCCGGGTCGTCGTCCACGACCAGGATCCGTACCGGGTTCGGTGCGGCTGCACCCATGAGACACCTGCCTCCGGTCGGCGAGAGGGCGCACGGCGGCCGGTGGCGCCGTCTCCCGCGAGAGCTCGTCCGGCAATCTATCGACCGTCGGATCGGCGAGGGAACAGTAGCCGATCAGCGGTCGCCCGCAACCGCCGGGTTCTGCACGGTTTCGTCGTACCGGAGCAGGTCGGCCAGGCCGCTGATCCGCAGCACCCGGTCGACCCGACCGGTCGCCCCGGTCAGCCGGAGCCAGCCGCCGCGTTCCGTCGCGAGGTCGTCGCCCCGGACCAGGGCGGCGAGTCCACTGGAGTCACAGAACGCCAGGTCACCGAGATCCACCAGGACGTGCCGGTGCCCCTCGTCGAAGACCTGGTCGAGGGCGGCGTTCAGTTCCGGGGTGGTGCTGAGGTCGAGCTCACCGGCCAGTCGCACCCGCACATACCGTTCGTGTGACAGTTGACTCACGGAGAAAGCCACCGCCCGCTCCCTCCCGCGTACGCCCTCGCAGCTGACGGGCGGCCCATACTTGCAGTCAGACAAGTATAAGCATGCCCTAGATCGGCTCCAGCGGGCCCGGACACACCCGGCGCCCGCCACCGACCGTGCCGGTTCGTGCCGGAATCTGCTCGGCCGCCCCGGATCCGGGCCCCGGTTTGGTCCCGGAAGTCGGGGGAAGGCGCCACCGGTCGGCCACGACAACACCGGAGGTTCGACCAGGAAGAGGGCAGCCATGGCGGTACGGAGGATTCCGACGGTCACCCTGCCGTCCGGGGAGACGGTACCGGCGTTGGGTCAGGGCACCTGGGGCATGGCGGAGGATCCGGCTCGGCGGGACGACGAGATCGCCGCCCTGCGGGCCGGGGTCGACGCCGGCCTCACGGTCGTCGACACCGCCGAGGTGTACGCCGACGGCGGTGCCGAGGAACTGGTCCGTACGGCGCTCGGCGACCGCCGCGAGGAGATCTTCCTGGTCAGCAAGATCTCCTCTGAGCACGCCACCGCGATCGGGACCCTGGACGCCTGCCAGCGCAGCCTCGACCGACTCGGTACCGACCGAATCGACCTCTACCTGCTGCACCAGCGAGGGGACGCGCCGCTTCCGGAGACGGTCGAGGCGTTCACCACGCTGATGACCAGGGGGCTGATCCGGCACTGGGGAGTGAGCAACTTCGACGTACCGGACGTGGTCGAGTTGACCGGGATCCCCGGTGGGACCGCGGTCGAGACCGACCAGATCCCGTACAACCTCACCCGCCGGGGCATCGAGTGGGACCTGCTGCCCCGCTGTCGGGCGGCCGGGCTGCCGGTGATGGCGTACTCACCGCTCGAACGCGGGCGGATGCTCGACCATCCGGTGCTGGCCCGGGTGGCCGCCCGGCACGGCGCGACCCCCGGTCAGGTCGGCCTGGCCTGGCTGCTGCGGCAGGAGGGGGTCTGCACGATCACCAAGGCGAGTACGCCGCACCGGGTCCGGGAGAACCGGGCGGCCGTGGACCTGGACCTGACCGAGGACGACGTCGCCGAACTCGACGCCGCCTTCCCCCCGCCGGACGGCCCGCGCCCCCTCGAACTGCTCTGAGACCGCGGGCCCCGGTCGGGACCGGCCCCGATCGGCCGGTCAGGCGCCGGCCGTCGGTTCCAGCCGGGCCGGCCGCTTTGTCGGTTCGGCGCCGAGTTCCTCCGGCCGGGCGGCGTCCTCGGGCTCGCCGTTCTCCGGTGGCTGGAACAGGTACCGGACGAAGTCGCCGCCCGACTCGTTCTCGTCCGCGCCGGGCCACTGCCCGACCGAGTCGACCCCGACAACCTCCCGGCTGCCGTGGTCGCTCTCCTCCAGCAGCGCCCAGACCGACACCGGGTACGACCGGGTCGTGTCCGGGTCGAGGCGCCAGCGGGCGTACCAGCCCGGTCGGGCGGGCACGATCTCGACGATCCTCTTCATGGTGACCTTCCCTCCGGTACCTCGGAAGTGCCACGAGCTGTCCCGATCATCGGCGCGACCGGGGTGAGCCCTCCTCACCCCACCGAGATGAGCGGACGCCGGCCGCTGGCGGCGGGCGTTTCGCCGATGCCGCCACGGGAAGGCGAACCGGACCGGTCCGGCCGCGATGCGCCGCCGGCCTGGTCCGATGGTCGCGACACGCGGAGCGAGGCGAGGTCATGGGAAAGCAGATGGAGGGTGACAACCAGCGGCGCCGGGCGTTGGCCAGACAGGCCCGCCAACGGGGCCGTCGACCGAGTGAGGTCGGCGCCACCCTCGGTGCCGACAAACAGCTCGAAAGCCTGGACCGGGGCCGGCGCAGCGGTCCACCACCGTCGGGTGCCCGCAAGCCGAGCACCGAGCGGGGTGGCCCAACCACGCCGCCGCCGGCTCCGGCCGAGCGCCCGATGCCGCTGCCCGACGAACCGGCGACCGCCGGGCCCGGGGTCGCCGTCATCACCTACCGGGACCTGGTCTCGGACGTCGGGCGCCGGGCCGGTGTCGACTTCGACCAGGCGCGGACGGCGGCCGAGGCCACGGTGACCGCGCTCGCCCTGGCCCTGGACGTCGCCGACCGGCAACGTCTGCTCGACGCGGTACCCGGGCAGCTCTGCGACGAGGAGTCGCTGGAGTCCGGGAACCGGCGCCGGGACCTCGCCGGTTTCCTCGACGAGGTCGCCCGGCTCAGCCGACGCACCCCCGAGCAGGCCCGATACCAGGCCCAGGCGACGTTGAGCGCCCTCGCCGAGCAGGACCGGGCGCTGGTCGAGTCGCTGGACCTGCCGGAGGATCTCCGGGACCTGCTCGGCCCACCGAACGCCGGGGGCGGCCTGGTCGACCCCAGCGGCGCCACCGCCGGCCTGACCGAGGACGAGCTGCGGGACGCGTTGGCCACACTGCCGTACTGGTCGGGGGACCGGAGCCGGCTGACCCGCACCATCGAACTGCCGGCGGAGAACCTCGACCGGGTACTCGGTCGGCTGGCCCGGCTGCGACCGGACACCGGTCGGGGCCCGAGCATCGGGCGTCAGTCGCCGGACAGCGCCGTGATCACCGTCCGGACCCGGGCACTGGACGCGGTGACCGCGCTCGACGTCGACCTGGCGCACCAGATCGACGACGCGATCGACGAGGTCGCCGCCGGGATGGCCTCCTCCTGACCGGGCCTGCTCCTGGCCCGGCCAGCCAGCACCCTCGCCGCCCGCCCACCGGGACAGACCCGGTGGGCGGGCGGTGCGTCGTGGCACCACCCCGGGCTGCCTAGCGCCGGACTGGCAGTTCGGGGGTGGAACTCTCCAGCGGCACCGCGTTGGCCGGCACCAGCCCGAGCTGTACGGCCTGCCGGGTCAACGCCGCGTCGAGCAACCAGTCCGCGCTCACCCGGGCCCGGTTGCCCGGCATCGCCAACAGGTGGTAGCCGCGGGTGACCGCCTTGGCCGGCAGCCCGGCCAGCGGCACGTGCAGCGGGTTCGCCGCCGCGTCGGTCCCGCCCAGGTCGACGACAAAACCCAGGTCGTGATGCCGGTACGGACGCCGTCTGCCCTGCCCGTAGGAGGCGGCGACGTTGTGCGCGGCGAGTTTGCCCTGCCGCTCGGCGTGCTGCGCGGTCATCGCGGTCAGCTGTCCGGGTCGGGTCAGGTCCGGTACGGCGGCCGCGTCACCGCAGGCGAAGATCTCCGGGAAGCCGGGCACGTTGAGGAACTCGTCGACCACGAGTCGCCCCTTCTCGGTCTGCAGACCGAGGTCGGCCACCAACGGATCGGGGCGCACGCCGACGCACCAGATCAGGGAGCGGGTCGGGAGGTACTGGCCGTCGCTGAGGCGTACCCCCTCGGCGGTCGCCTCGGCGACGGTGCAGCCCATCCGGACGTCGACCCCCCGGCCGTCCAGCACCCGACGGGCGGTGTCGGACATCCGCTGGTCCAACTCGGGCAGGACCCGCTCGGCGATGTCGAGCAGCAGCCACCGTGGGCGTACCCCGAGCCGGGGGTGCTGGGCGGCGAGCGCGTCGGTGAAGAGCTGGCCGTGCGCGGCGACCTCGGTGCCGGTGTAGCCGGCGCCGACGACGACGAAGGTGGTGCGGGCGTCCCGTTCCGCCGGGTCGTCGGTCGCCTCGGCCAGTTCGATCTGGCTGACCACGTGGTCGTGCAGGTACAGCGCCTCCGGCAGGCCCCGGAACCCGTGCGCGTGCTCGGTGACCCCGGGGATCGGCAGTAGTTTGTTGACACTGCCGACGGCGAGGATCAGCCGGTCGTAGTGGAGCTCACCGGGATCGCCCTCGGCGCCGGTGTAGTCGACCCGGCGGTCCTTCAGGTCGACGTGGTTCGCCTCGCCGATGACGATCCGCACTCCGGGCAGCGTGCCGGCCAGCGAGACCGAGATCCGGCTGGGCTCGAGGATCCCGGCGGCGACCTCCGGCAGCAGCGGGAGGTAGAGGAAAAAATCGGTCGGGTTCAGCAGCATGATCTCGGCCTGTCCCCGGGCGATCCGGGACAGGTTCTTCGCCGCGTGGTAGCCGGCGAAGCCGGCCCCGACGATGACAACGCGCGGTTTTGTCATGCCGCCGCCGTTTCCCGGTGACAAGCCGGGCAAACCTCGGCTTGGCCGTGAGCAGCCACGACGGGTTCGGCAGACGCAAACCGGTCGAGCCGAGACATCCAGGGCGTTGACAGTCCTGCCGCACATTGATGACCATGACGCATGGCCATCCATGACCCTCAGGGCGATGGGCCCACGAGGCCCAGCCGCCGCACGTTCCTGTCCGCCGCCACCGTCACCGCCGCGGTGACCGCCGCAGCCGTGGTCCCGGGCGCCGCCGACGCCGCACCGACGGGAGGCGGGTCCGGCGCCCCGGGCCCCGGTCGGCCGGTCCGGCCCCAGCCGCCCGACCGGGAGCTGCGCGAGCTGCTCCGGGAGATCGACCAGCGCCGGATCGAGGCGATCGTGCGTCGGCTCGCCGCCTTCGGCACCCGGCACACCCTCTCCAGCCAGGACGACCCGCAGCGCGGCATCGGCGCCGCCCGGGACTGGATCTTCGAGCAGTTGCGGGGGTACGCGGCCCGCTCGGGCGGCCGGATGACGGTGGAGCTGCAGTCGTACATCCAGGAGCCGGCGTCCCGGATCCCGGTGCCGACCCGGATCACCAACGTGGTCGCGACGCTGCGCGGCGAGACCGCACCGGAGCGGATCTACGTGGTGACCGGGCACTACGACTCGCGGGCCAGTGACGTCATGGACGCCACCAGCGACGCGCCGGGCGCGGACGACGACGCCTCCGGGGTGGCGGTGCTGATGGAGCTGGCCAGGATCATGGCGACCCGGCGCAGCGAGGCGACCATCGTCTTCGCCGCGGTCGCCGGCGAGGAGCAGGGCCTCTACGGCTCCGGGTACCTGGCCCGGCAGTTCAAGGCGGCCGGCGCGGACGTACAGGGTATGTTCAGCGACGACATCGTCGGCAGTTCCCGGGCCGACGACGGCACCCGGGACCGGCGTACGCTGCGACTGTTCGCCGAGGGAGTGCCGACCGCGGAGACACCGGCCGAGGCGAACACCCGGCGTTCGGTCGGCGGCGAGAACGACTCGCCGACCCGGCAACTGGCCCGGTTCGTCAGCGACGTGGCCGACAACGACGCGACCGGGATGAACATCCGGGTGATCTACCGGCGGGACCGCTACCTGCGGGGCAGCGACCACATCTCGTTCCTGGAACAGGGCTACCCGGCCGGCCGGTTCACCGAACCGAACGAGGACTTCGCCCACCAGCACCAGGATGTCCGGGTCGAGGACGGCAAGCAGTACGGCGACCTGCCCGAGTTCTGCGACTTCGAGTACATCGCCCGGGTGGCGAAGGTGAACGGGGCGGTGCTCTGGTCGTTGGCCCAGGCACCCGGCACCCCGAAGGGAGTGGTCATCGTGACCACGAACCTGACCAACGACACGACGCTGCGCTGGCTACGGGGCGCCGAACCCGACCTGGCCGGCTACGAGATCGTGTGGCGGGAGACCACCACCCCGGAGTGGACGCACGTCATCCCGGTCGGCGACGTCACCGAGGCGACCGTCGACCTCTCCAAGGACAACGTCTTCTTCGGCGTACGCGCGGTCGACGCCGCCGGGCACCGCAGCCCGGTGGCGTTCCCCCGCCCGGGG
>NZ_JBDPLT010000048.1:0-62505 GCF_039871775.1 Plantactinospora sp. B5E13 | reverse complement strand
CCGGCCGGAGCGGGTCCCCGGTCGGCGTGCCTGCTCGGCCGACGTCAGCGGTCGACCGGCGAGGATCGTCGGCCGGTGAGGGTGGTCAGTCGGCGAGCGCGACCGGCGCCGGCCGGAGCCGGACCCGGACCCGGGTGCCCGGGGTGAGGTGGGCCAACCGGTCGCTGCCGACCTGCGCGACGACCGGTGTGCCGTCGGCCAGGGTCACGCTGACCCGGCTGATCGGGCCGAGGAAGCTGGTGGCGACGACCCGGTCGGGACCGTCCGCCTCGGACAACAGCTCGACCGCCTCGGGGCGGACCAGGGCGGTGACGCCGTTGTCCGGGCCGGCCGGCGCGCTGCCCGGGTCGACCAGCGGCAGCGTCTGCCCGAGGATCCGCACCGTACCGTCGGTCCCGGTCCGGCCCGGGATCCGGTTGCTCAGGCCGACGAAGTCGGCGACGAACGCGCTCGCCGGCCGCTGGTAGATCTCGGCCGGGGTGGCGAGTTGTTCCAGTCGGCCGCCCCGCATGACGCCGACCCGGTCGGCGACGGCGAGCGCCTCCTCCTGGTCGTGGGTGACGAACAGCGTGGTGGTGCCGACCTCCAGCTGGATCCGCCGGATCTCGTCGCGGAGTTGGACCCGGACCTTGGCGTCGAGGGCGGAGAGCGGCTCGTCGAGCAGCAGCACCCGGGGCTCGATGGCCAGCGCCCGGGCCAGCGCCACCCGTTGCTGCTGGCCGCCGGAGAGCTGGTGCGGGTAGCGGCCGGCGTGACCGCCGATACCGACCAGCTCCAGCATCTCCGTCGCCCGCCGACGACGCTGGGCACCGGGCCGGCCACGCAGCCGCAACCCGAACTCGACGTTCTGCACCGCGGTCAGGTGCGGGAAGAGGCTGTACGCCTGGAAGACCATGCCCATCCCGCGTCGGTTCACCGGCCGGTCGGTGATGTCCTCGCCGTCGACCAGTACCCGGCCGGAGTCGGCCTCCTCGAGTCCGGCGAGCACCCGCAGCGCGGTGGTCTTGCCGCAGCCGGAGGGCCCGAGCAGGGCGACCAGTTCGCCCGGTGCCAGCTCCAGGTCGAGACCGGCCAGCGCCTGGGTGTCGCCGAAGCTGCGGCGCAGCCCCTCGAGGCGTACCGGCACACCCTGGCGGGTCGGGGCCGGGCCCGGGTCGGCGGCGACGGTGGACGCGGTCACGGGGTCTCCTTCTCGACTCTCCGGCGCCGGCCGTCGCCGACGAGGGAGAGCAGCAGCAACAGGACAAAGGCGAGCAGCAGCGCGGCCAGCGAGACCGCCACCGACATGGTGGCGCTGCTCTTGCCGAGCAGGTTCACCGCGACCTGGAGGTTGGTCCGGTTGAGCAGTGAGGCGATGGTGAACTCGCCGAGCACCAGCGCCACGGTGAGGAACGCCGCGGAGAGCACCGCCGAGCGGATGTTCGGCAGCACCACCCGCCAGATCACCGTGGTCCAGCCGGCGCCGAGACTGCGGGCCGCCTCGGCCAGGGTACGCACGTCGATCGCGGACAGCCCGGCGTCGATCGACCGGTACGCGTACGGCAGCACCAGCACGGTGTACGCGAAGGTGAGGGTCAGCGGCGACCCGCCGAGCAGGTACGTCACCCAGGCGTAGACCGGGGCCAGCCCGACGACCAGCACGATCGCCGGGATGGTCAGCGGCAGCAGGCAGAGGAACTCCACCAGCCGGCGCAGCCGGGGCAGCCGGAGCCGTACCCAGACCACGGTCGGCACCAGCAGGACCAGGGTGAGCGTCACGGTGAGCAGGACCAGCCCGAACGAGGCCCGGATGCCGCTGGCCAGGTCGGGATAGGTCTCGGTGAGCGCCGGCCAGTCGACCAGCAGCCGCCAGGTCGCAAGGTCGAGGCCGCCGCCGGCGCCCCGGGTGGTGAACTCCAGCATGGCGAGCAGGGGAAGCAGGAAGAAGAGACCGAGCACGGTGAGTACGGTCCACCGGAACAGCCGCTGGTGGCGGGCCCGGCGCCGGATCACCCCAGCCACTTCGCGCTCCGCTTCTGGACCAGGGCGTAGAGCCACATCACCACCGCGACCACCACGATCATCCCGAGCGCCATCGCCTTGCCCAGGTTCTGCTGCCCGAGCACCACCTCGCTGGTCAGCGCGCCCCGGATCTGCAGCGGCACGATCGGGCTGCCCTGGCTGACCAGTGCGGCCGCGGTGGCGTACGCGGAGAAGGCGTTGGCGAACAGCAGCAGGGTGGCGCCGAGGAACGGCGGGGCGAGCAGTGGCATGCCGACCAGCCGCCAGTACTGCCAGGTCGAGCCGCCGAGGCTGGCCGCCGCCTCCCGCCACTGCGGCCGGATCCCGTCCAGGGCGGGCAGGAAGACGATCACCATCAGCGGGATCTGGAAGTAGCTGTAGACCAGCAGCAGGCCGGGCAGTTCGAAGAGCCAGACGCCGGAGGCGTAGAGGTCGACGCCGACCCGGTCGCGGAGGAACTCGGTGACGAAGCCGCTGAGCCCGATGGTGGCGATGAAGGCGAAGGCCAGGGTCACCCCGCCGAACTGGGCCAGCACCCCGGAGGCGGCGGTCACCACCCGACGCAGCAGGCCGTCCGGGCGGGCGGTGACCAGGGCGTACCCGAGCAGGGCGCCGACCACCGCGCCGATCAGCGCGGTGACCGCGGAGAGCAGGATGCTGCGGCCGAAGGCGGCCAGGATGTACGCGTCGCCGAGCCGGGCGAGGTTGTCGAGGGTGACGCCGCCGTCGTCGGCGGTGACCGCGCCGACCGCCACCACCAGGGTGGGGATGGCGAGGAAGACCACGACGTACCCGAGGAACGGGACGATGCCGAGCAGCGCGCCCCCGCTGGAGCGGCGGAGGCGGCGGCGGGCCGGGGTGGGCCGGACCCCGGGCGCCTGTGCCCCGGGGTCCGGCCGGTGGGTGACGACCGTCATGCCGGCATCAGCCGATCGTCTTGGCCCAGTTGGCGGTGAGGATCGCCTTCGCCGTGGCGGTCTGCGCCTCGGTGAGGAAGACCGGCGTGCCGGTGGTGGCCGGCAGCGCGCCGTACGCGGTCTGGTCGATCGTGCCGGCCTTCGCCATCGCCTCGGCGCGGACCGGGCGGGCGCCGCCGGACAACCAGAGGTTCTGCCCCTCGTCGGAGTAGAGGAACTCCTGCCAGAGCCGGGCGGCCGCCGGGTGCGGGGCGTCGGCGTTGATCGCCTGTACGTAGTACGAGCCGACCACCGCGTTCGCCGGGACCACGGTCTTCCACTCGGCCTTGCCGGCCAGCTTGGCGCCCTGGGCGACGTTGAGGTAGTCCCAGTCGATCACCACCGGGGTCTGCCCGGACTCGATGGTGGCCGGGGTGGGGTCGACCGGTAGGAAGTTGCCGGCAGCCTTGAGCTGGCCGAAGAAGTCGACGCCCTTGCTGATGTCGTCGGCCGAGCCACCGTTGCCCAGCGCCGCCATCACCACTCCGCTGAACGCGGCACCGGCCTGGGTCGGGTCGCCATTGAGCGCCACCTTGCCCTTGTACTCCGGCTTGAGCAGGTCGGTCAGGCTCTGCGGGGCCGGTACCTTGCCGGCGTCGAAGCCGATCGACATGTAGCCGCCGTAGTCGTTGACCCAGGTGCCGTTGGCGTCCTTGAGCGCGGCCGGGATCTCGTCGAAGGTCGCGACCTTGTACGGGGCGAACATCGACACGTTCGCCCGGGCGACCGCGTCACCCAGGTCGAAGACGTCCGGCGCGCCGCTCTGGCCCTTGAGCTGCTTGGCCGCGTTGATCTCGTCCTGGCTGGCGGCGTCCGGCTGGGCCGAGTTGACCTTGATGCCGTACTTCTCGCTGAACGTCTTGATGATCTCGCCGTAGTTGGCCCAGTCCGGCGGGAGGGCGATGACGTTCAGCTCTCCCTCCTTCTTGGCCGCCTCGATCAGCTTGTCGAGTCCACCCAGGTCGGCCGCGCTGGTGGCGGTGGCCGCCGGGGTGTCCGCCGCCGCGCCGGCCTGCTCGGGCGGCGCACAGGCGGCGACAGTCACCAACCCGGCGGACGCCGCGAGCACCGCGACCGTACGGGCAACCGCGAATCGCACGTGTTTTCTCCTTAGCCGTGTCCTCGGCGCCCGGCCGTCCGGGTCCGCTGCTGCGGCCCGGGTGGTGCGCGCCCGGCGGCCATCCTGCCCGGCGCAGGTGTCCTGGGCAGGAGCGCAGACGACGTACGGGTGAACGGTCGACGCTGTTCCGGAGAAAGATCGTGACGAGGGCCGTGCCGGTGCCGCCGCGAGCCGGCGGACCGGCCGGCGGCCGTGCCGGCGGACCGACCCGGTTGGCGTACGGCCGCTGAGCCGATAGGTTGCCGTTCGTGCGATATCTGGAGGTGCTCGCTCGCGCTCTCCTCGCGACGGTGTTCGTCGTGGCTGTCCTCGGAAAGATCAACCGGAGGGCCGCCTGGCAGGACTTCGTCCAGTCGTTGCGTCAGATGAGACAGGTGCCCGAAGCCGCCATACCCTGGACGGCGCGCATGACCGTGACGGTCGAGGCGCTCGTCGCCGCGCTGCTCCTCGTGCCGACGCGGACAGCGGGCGTCCTCGGCTTCGCACTGGCCGCCTGCCTCCTCGGCGCCTTCACCGTCATGATCGGGCTGGCCGTGTCGAGTGGCAACCGTGCACCCTGCCGCTGCTTCGGCGCTTCCCGCACGCCGCTCGGCGTACCACACATGGTGCGGAACCTGACGCTGGTCTGTGTGGCGGCACTCGGTATCACCGGCCTGTCGACCGGCGGTGCCCTCGAACCGTCCCCCGCGTTGCTCGCCGGCATCACCGGGCTGGTCCTCGGCATCCTCACGACGGCGGCGGAGGACATCGTCGCCCTGGTGAAGCCGATCCGGTAGGCCGACCTGTCGACGGCCGCCGTCCGGAGGGCGCCCCCGGAGCCCGCGCAGGTACTTCCGCCGGGGGCAGGGTCACGCTCCGGCCCGGGGTGACCCGGTCAACCGGGCCCGGACCTCAACCGCTCGCGGATGATCCAACTCGGTCAGGATGGCCAGCGACCGTGACCAGTCGGCCCGGGCGCTCCCCGGTTCGCCGGCCACCCGCCAGGCGTCGCCCAGCCTGGTCAGCGACACCGCCTCGGCGAAGCGGTCGCCCACCTCCCGGAACAACAGGACGGCCTGCTGGAAGCAGCGGATGGCCGCCCGGTTCCGGCCCAGTCCGTGGTTGGCGTGGCCGATGCTGTCCCAACTGTCCGCCGCGCCCCGGCGATCGCCGAGCAGCTGATGCCGCCGCAGCGCCCGGGCGCAGTACGTCAGCGCGCGGCCGTGGTCGCCGAGGAGCGTGTGGCACCACCCGACCGCGTTCAACGCGTTGGCCTGGCCCGGGCGGTAACCCGCATCGCCGTACAGCGCGAGGGCCCGCTCCGCGTGTGCGAGTGCCTCGCGGTACCGGCCCTGCCGCTCGCACGAGTCGGCGAGGCTCATCTCGGTGTTCGCCCGGCCCACGTCATCGGCCAGTTCCTCGTACCTGCACAGTGCCCGCCGCAGCTCGCGCCGGGCCTCGTCGTGCGATCCGAGCCGGGAGTACGCCCGGGCGAGCCCGCGATGGGCGCGGGCTTCGATCGACGGGTTGCCGAGCCGACCGGCCGCGGCCAGCGCGGCCCGCTGCACGGCCGCCTGGTCACGCCAGCGCCCCTGCCGGTCGAGAAAGGTGCTCAGGTGCCAGGCCAGCTCGCACACCGCCTGGTCGAGTCCGACCTCGGCCGCCTGATGGACCAGCGCCAGCAGCACCTGATGCTCGCTGTTGAACCACTCCAGCGCCGTCTCCGGGTCGCCGGGGTACCCCGCGCCCGACGGTGCCCGGGGCGGGGTACCGCCGCCTGTGTCCCGGGGCCAGCACGACACCGATCCCGGATGCCGGTACGGCGAGATCAGCCGGTCGGCGGTGGCGGTGGCGTCCAGGTAGTAGCCGAGGATCCGCTGCGACGCGGCGCGGCGTACCGCCTCCGGTTCGACCACTGCGGCGAGTTCGGCGGCGTAGGTGCGCAGCAGGTCGTGACAGCTGAAGCGCCCGGGCCGGTGCTCGACCAACAGGTGTGCCCGGGTCAGCTGCGCCAGCAGCGGACGGACCCGGCCCGGCGGTACGCCGACGAGGGCGGCCGCGGCGGTGGCCGACAGCTCCGGCCCGGGGTGCAGGCCGATCAGCCGGAACAGGGCCGCCGCCTCGGGGGAAAGGAGACGGTAGGACCAGGAGAAGACCGCCCGCACGTCGAACGCCGCGTCATCGTCGGAGAAGACCGCCAGGTCACCCGCGCTCTCCCGGAGTTGACTGGCCAGTGACCCGAGCGGGAACCGTGGCTGGATACCGGCCCGGGCGGCCACGATGGCCAACGCGAGCGGCAGCCGGGCACATGCGTTGATGATCTGGGTGGACGCTTCGGGCGCCGCCGCGACCCGCTCCGGGCCGATCCGGTTGGCCAGCATCTGCCGGGCCTCGACATCGGTCATCAGATCCAGGTCGATCGGATGGGCACCGGCGGCCACCAGCCCGGCCAGCTCGTGGCGACTGGTGACCAGGACAAGGCAGCGGACCGCGCCGGGCAGCAGCGGGCGGACCTGGTCAGCCGCGCGCGCGTTGTCGAGCAGGATCAGCATCCGCCGCCCGGCGAGCAGGCTGCGGTAGAGGCCGACCTGCGCGGTCAGGCTGACCGGGATCCGGTCGGGCGCCATCCCGAACGCGTCGAGGAAGCCACGCACCACCTCGTCGGGCCGGACCGGTCCGGCATCCGCCTCGAAGCCCCCGAGGTCGGCGTAGAGCTGCCCGTCGGGAAACCGCTCGGCGACGCGGTGTCCCCAGTGCACGGCGAGGGTCGTCTTACCCACGCCCGCCGTCCCGGTTATCGCGACCACTGTGGGGCCGTCGCCGGGGTCGGCCGTCAGCAGTGTGTCGAGGCGGCGCAACTGCTCGGCCCGCCCGGTGAACGCCGCCGTGCCGGGCGGAAGCTGGGCCGGCACCACCATGGGCCACCCGGGCGCGGTGACCGCGACGGGCGACGGCTCGACCGCGCGGGGAGGCAGACGGGTGAGCGCGTCCGACTCGAGCAGTTCCTGATGGGCCCCGGTCAGCACCGGCCCCGGATCCACGCCCAGCTCCGCCACCAGGCGCCGTCGGACGGTGTCGAAGACGGCGAAGGCGTCGGCCCGGCGACCGAGGGCGACGTAGCAACGCATCAGGTGGGCTTGTGCCTGCTCGTCCAACGGTCCGCCCTCGGCCCACTCACGGACAAGGGCCAGCACCTCGTCGGCCCGGCCCTGACGGATCGCGGCGGCCACCCGCCAGGAGAGTGCCAGCTGCGCCTCCGCGGTCAGGGCCGCCATCCGGGGATGCCCGGCGAGCACCGGTACGTCGGCCAGCGGTGGCTGCCACAGTCGCAGCGCCTCACCGATCAGCTGCCAGACCCGTGCCTGGTCGTCACGGTTGCGGGCGGTACGGGCCTCGGCCATCAGTCGCCGGAACCGGAGCGCGTCGACGGCGGCGGGATCCACCGCCAGCCGGTATCCGGTACCCACCGACGGCAGCAGTCGACTTGCCATCCAGGCCGGCCGGCCTGGTTCCAGCACCCGGCGAAGGTGCTTCACGTGGGTGTGGATGACGTTCGTACCGCTGCGCGGCGCCCCGGTCGGCCACAGCGCGTCCACCAGCTCGTCCCGGCCCACAGGTTGGCCCTCGGCGAGCGCGAGCAGACCCAGCACCGCCCGCCGCTGGGGTGGACCGGCCGGCAACTCCGTCGCGCCCCGCCAGAGGCGCACCCGACCCAACAGACAGAGCCGCAGCTCCGCCAACCTCTCCGGCTCCACACGCAACCCCCGTGGCTGTGACAGCACGTAGCGCGGCACTGCCGCTCTGGTCGTCCATTCTGCATCCAGTCAATAACCAGCCGGAAGATCCACGATGGCAGACACGTCAATGGGAGGAGGTGAAACGAATGCTGCGATTCGTGAACGAGCTTGGTGACCGGATGCTCGCCTTCCTCGTGCCGCGAGCAACGGCCGCCGCTGCTGACTGCGGGAGCCCCCGCTACAACGTGAAGGTGTGCATGAGCGGCTGGGAGCACTATTGCCGCTGCTGGTCCAACAGCAACTGCCGCTGCGACAACTGCACGCGAACGACCCACGCCTGCTGACCAGCGGACGGCAGGACGGTACCGGGGTGTCTGGCCGGTCGACGGTTGCGGTGACCGGCCGGGCCGGCGACGGACCACGACGGCAGCAGGGCTGTGTTGGTGGGTCAACCAACCACACCCGCTGGCGTGGAGACCCGCCACCAGGTCCGGCGGCGGGCCGTCCCCGGCCCGCCGCCGGACCTCGTCCACTCCCGCCGGCCGCGCGAATCGGCCGGGGTCCACGAACAAGGAGCCCTCATGCCATATCTCGTCGCCGGCGTGGTTCTGGCAACCGCGCTGGGCACGCTGAACCTGCTGCTCACCCTGGCCGTCATCCGTCGGCTGCGGGAACACACCGAACTGTTGGCCGGGCACGGGGCCGAGGCCGGCAGCGGGATCATCGAGGCCGGGCGGGCGCCCGGCGACTTCGTGGTCACCGACACCGACGGCAGTGTGGTACGCCGGGAGGACCTCGGTGGTGACGTCCTCGTCGCCTTCTTCTCCCCGGACTGTCCTGCCTGCGCGGACGCGTTGCCGCGGTTCGTGACGCAGGCGGCAGGATTTCCCGGCGGGCGCACCCGGGTGCTCGCCGTGGTGAGCGGCGACGGGTCAGGGGTACCCGAACTCGCGGGTCGGCTGACCGCCGTGGCGCGGGTGGTCGTCGACGGGGTCGACGGCACGCTCGCCAGGGCGTTCCAGGCACGTGCTTTCCCGTCCTGGTGCCTGCTGGACACCACCGGCACCGTCGCGCGCAGCGGCAGTGGTTGGGCCGAGCTGCCCGTACCGGTGGCCGTGTGACGTCGGAGCACACCCGGCACAGGGTGACCCTCCGGCTGGTCACCGCCACCGTGGGGCTGGCCTACCGGGCCGCGCCGCGAACGGCCGTGGCCCAAACGCTGCTGGCGATCGCCGCCGGAATGGTGCCGGTCCTGGTGGGCGTCCTCACCAAGCTGGTGGTGGACCGACTCGCCGGGACGGACGGGAGCCCGGTGGCCACGGTGATCGGGATCGCCGTCGGGCTCGCGCTGGCCGGAGTGGCCGCCACCGCGCTGCCACTGCTGGTGGGGCACGCGGAGGCCGAGTGGGGGCGGGCGCTCGCCGTGCGGGCCCAGGCCGACCTGTACGCGGCGGTGGACCGCCTTCCAGGCCTCGGCCGCCTCGAGGACCCCGCCTTCCGCGACCACCTCAGTCTCGCCGAGGAGGCCGGCCGCAACAGTCCGATCGCCGTGGCCGGCGGTGGCCTCGAACTGCTACGCGGTGTGATCACCATCGGCGGTTTCGCCGGCACCCTGGCCCTCATCAACCCGTGGATGGCCGGTCTGCTCGCGCTGGCGGCCGTGCCCACCGCCCAGGCCGAGCTACGGCTGTCCCGGCAGCGGGCCGAGTTGTCGTGGCAGCTCACACCCATCACGCGGCGCCAGATCTTCTACGCGCAGTTGTTGACCGGGCTCGCCGCGGCCAAGGAGATCCGGCTGTTCAATCTCGGTGGGTTGTTCGGCGGACGGATGGTGACGGAGCTCCTGGGACTCAACGCGGCGAAACGCCGGATTGACCGGCACGAGCTGCTCGTGCAGGCCGGTCTGGCGGTGGCCGGTTCCGTCGTCGCCGGCGCCGGTCTGGTCTGGGCGATCCTGACCGCCCGCGCCGGCCGGTTGAGCATCGGCGACGTGACGATCTTCATCGCGGCGGTGGCCGGCATCCAGGGGGCGGTCGCGAGCGGGGTCGGCCAGTTGGCCACCGCGCACGAGAACCTGCTGCGGTTCACCCACTACCAGGAGGTGCTGGGCAGCGCCCCGGACCTGGTGCTGTCCGCGCAGCCGGTACCGGTACCGCCGTTGCGCGGCGGCATCGACCTGCGCGACGTCTGGTTCCGGTACGGCGACCGGCACCCGTGGGTGCTACGCGGCGTCAACCTGACCATTCCGGCGGGGCAGACGGTGGCCCTCGTCGGGCTGAACGGCGCCGGCAAAAGCACGCTGGTCAAGCTGTTGGTGCGGTTCTACGACCCCGTGCGCGGCAGCCTGCGGTGGGACGGCGTCGACTACCGGGAGCTGGACGTCTTCCAGCTTCGCGACCGGATCGGGGCGACGTTCCAGGACTACATGTCCTATGAACTGTCCGCCGAGGAGAACATCGGCCTCGGCGACGTCGGGGCTCTCGGCGAGACCGAACGGATCGTCAGCGCGGCGAGGCAGGCCGGCGTGCACGACGTCCTGGCCGCACTTCCGCACGGATACGCCACCCACCTGACCAGAACGTTCGCCGACCCGAGGGACCGGGACGACGTGAGCACCGGCGTGCTGCTCTCCGGTGGGCAGTGGCAGCGGCTCGCGCTCGCCCGGTCCTTCCTGCGGGCCGGCCGGGACCTGCTGATCCTGGACGAGCCGAGCGCCGGCCTGGACGCGGAGGCAGAGGCGGACCTGCACCAACGGTTGCGGAGACTGCGGGAGGGCCGGGCCACTCTGCTGATCTCGCACCGGCTCGGCACGGTGCGGGACGCCGACCACATCGTCGTGCTGCGTGACGGGGTGGTCGCCGAGCAGGGCAGCCACGAGGAGTTGCTGGCGGCACGGGGTGCCTACGCCCGGCTGTTCCACCTTCAGGCGGCCGGCTACCAGCCCGCGCCAGGCTGACGGGAGCGTTGGACATGATCCTCGCCGTGGTCGCCGTGGTCGCCGGGGCCGCGCTGGGCGGCCTGCTGGTCCGGGTTCGGCGTTGCTGGGTGCTGGTCACGGTGGACGGCCGGTCCATGGTGCCGACCCTCGAGCCCGGTGACCGCGTGTTGGTGCGCCGCGTCCTGCCCAGCGCGGTGCGGACCGGTCAGGTCGTCGTCGTTGAGGAACCACTCGGTGGGAGTTGGGACACGCCACCCCTGGCCGAGGGAGTCGCCCCCGGGCCCGAGCGCCGGTGGATCGTCAAGCGGGCCGTCGCTGGTCCGGGTGATCCGGTGCCGGCCACGCCGATGCCACCGGGCGGCTCCGCCCTGTCCCGGGTGCCGCCCGGGCGCTTCGTGCTGCTCGGCGACAACCGGCCCGACAGTTGTGACTCGCGGGATTTCGGATTCGTTCCCGGTGACCGGATCCTCGGATCGGTACGCCGGGTTCTTCGCCCGGCCCGGAACGGGCGCGGTCGGGAACCGGCCGGCGGTCATCCGGCTCCGGGGAGCCGTACCGGCGGGCCTGACGGGTGACCCCGATCGGCTAGGCGTCGGGAGGGCCCGGATCCCGCCGCTGCCGGGTCAGCCACAGCTCCAGGCCGTCGAGCAGTCGGTCCAGTCCGAAGGTGAAGCCCTCGTCCCAGGACCGTTCCAGGTCCGTCGCGTCGGCACCGAGTCCACGTCGCCACCGGTCGTAGTTCGGGTGGTCGGCGCCGACCCGCTCCAGGTACGGCTCCAGGGTCCGGATCGTCTCGTCGAACGACCGGTCGGGGCCCCCCATGCTGTTCCGCACCGCCGCCGCGGTGGTTGCCGAGCCGATGGCGTGGGCCATCAGCAACGAGCTGACGTGGGCCACCTCCATATCGGCGAAGCCGGCCGCCTCGAGCAGCGCCACCATCCGGTCGCCGACCCGCAGGGCGTTCGGTCCGAGGTTCGGGCGTACCCCGAGCAGGCTGATCACCCAGGGGTGGCGCAGCAGCATGGTACGGAATCCGACGGCGAGGACCGAGGCGCCGACCCGCCAGCCCGTGTCGCCCGCCTCGGGGACGTACACCTCCCCCATCACCTCGTCGACGGCGAGTTCGAGCAGCTCGTCCTTGTTCGCGACGTACCAGTAGACGGAGGTGGCGCCGGCGCCGAGTTTGGTGCCCAGCCGACGCATGCTCAGCCCGCCGGCGCCCTCGCTGTCGAGCAGCTCGATCGCGGCGCGGACGATCTGCTCGCGGCTGAGCGTGGGCTGCTCGCCCCGGCCACGGGGCGGGCGGGTCCAGACCGAGTTGGTGAAGTGGTCCGACTTCGGGGGCATCCGGCGTCCTCTCTACCAGATCAGTCTACCGACCCTCGTACACTGTTCGAGATTCCTGTACGGTGTGCGAGAAAACTCGAACACCGTACGAGCGGAGATCGTCGTGACCACTCCCCACCCCCGTCGATGGTGGATCCTCGGTGTGCTCTGCCTGAGCCTGCTCGTCGTCGTGATCGACAACATGGTGCTCAACATCGCCATCCCGTCGCTGATCCGCGACCTCGGGGCGAGCAGCTCGGACATCCAGTGGATCATCGACTCGTACATCCTGGTCTTCGCCGGCCTGTTGCTCACCGCGGGCAGCCTCTCCGACCGGCACGGACGGCGTCGTGGCCTGGTCATCGGCCTGGTCGCCTTCGGAGGCGCGTCCGGCCTCGCCACGCTCTGCCAGACCCCCGGTCAGCTGATCGCCGCCCGGGGTCTGATGGGGGTCGGTGCCGCGTTCCTGATGCCCGGCACGCTCTCCATCCTGACCACCGTCTTCGACGAGTCCGAACGCAAGAAGGCCATCGCGATCTGGAGTTCCGTGCTGATGTTCGGCGCGCTCGGCGGCCCGACCGTCGGCGGGCTGTTGCTCGAACACTTCTGGTGGGGCTCGGTGTTCCTGATGAACATCCCGATCGCGGTCCTCGGCGTCGTCGCCGCCCTCGTGATCATTCCCGAGTCACGCGGACCGGCCAGCCGGCCCGACGTGCTCGGTGCGCTGCTCTCCACCCTCGGCATGACGGCCCTGGTCTGGGCGGTCATCTCGTCGGCCGGGCACGGGTGGTCCGCGCCCCGCACCATCGGCGGGCTCGTCGCCGCCGCCGTCCTGCTCACCGCGTTCGCGCTCTGGGAGCGCCGGGTCGCCGAGCCGATGCTGCCGATGGCGCTGTTCCGCGACCGCAACTTCGGCGGCGCCAGCCTCTCGATCGTGCTGCTCTCCTTCTCCGCCGGCGGCGTGATGCTCGCGCTCACCCAGTACCTGCAGTTCGTCCTCGGATACGGTCCGATGCGGGCGGGACTGGCGTTCATTCCGATGCTGGTGACCGTGGTCGCGTTCAACGGCATCGGGGTGCTGGTGGACCGACGGTTCGGCGCCCGGACGGCGATCGCCACCGGGCTGCTGCTGATGGCCGCCGGCTTCGGGGTGCTCGCCACCACCGGACCGACCGACGGTTACCTGCGGCTGGCCGTGGCGCTGGTCGTCATCGGGACGGGTAGCGGCCTCACCGGACCGGCCGCGGTCGGCACCCTGCTCGCGGCCCTGCCACCCGAACGCGCCGGCGTCGGATCGGCGGTCAACGACACCGTCCAGCAGGTCGGCGCGGCGCTCAGCGTCGCCGTGCTGGGCAGCGTACTGACCGCCGCGTACGCGGCGGCGATGCCCCGGGACGTCACCGGGCCGGCCCGGGAGTCGATCGGCGAGGCACTGCGGATCGCCGCCCTCACCGGCGACGGCGACCTGGCCCGGCTGGCCAGGAATGCCTTTGTGGAGGCGATGTCGACCGGCGCGGTCGTCGGCGTGCTGGGCGGCGTCGCCGCCGCGATCGTGGCGGTAGCCGTGCTGCGCCCAAAACCGGCCCCGGCCGCACCGGCGACAGCGACAACACCGGCGGCACCGGCGGCACCGGCCGAAGAGGACCTGACCGCGGCCCGCTGACCACCGGTCGTCGCGCCCGGAAATGGGTGCGGGAGCCGGCCCACTGACAGGTTGTCATCCCGGCCTCCCGTCGCTCGCCCCGACCGCCCCGGGGAAATCGTCAACGGCGGAACTTCCAGTAGGGACCGTTCGGGGCCATCATCGGCACCAGGCCGAACCGCTCCTCCGGTGGCCGGCCGTGCGTGATCAGCGCGTACAGGTCGGCGACCACCGAGCGGTGCTCCAGCACGTACGAGTGGCTGAGGAAGTCGGTGTCCAGATCGGTGGCGTCGACGGTGTCGACACCCTTCACGACCACCATTCCCGGCCCGGCCTGACCGGCGCGCGGATGCCGAACGAACCGTTGCGCGGCGGCCAGCGCCCGGTCCCGGGCGGAGGTGTAGAGCGTGTAGCGCTCGGCGGTACCGGTGAACCCGGCGACCCGGTCGGCGAAGACCCCGGCGTCGACGTCGGGCGCGGCGAAGACGACGTGCCCGAGCCGACAACTGTCCACGGCGGTCAGCGCCTCGCTGAGGATCCGGTTGCCCATGCTGTGGGCCACGACGTGCACCCGCCCGTCGCCCGCCTCGCCGGCCACCACCCGCAGGAAGGTACGGAAGTGCCGCTGGCTGGCGGCGGCGTTCTCCCCGTCGACGAAGTACGACAGCGTCTCCGCCACCGACGGCCAGCTGTACAGCAGCGGGACGCCGGTGAAGTTGAGGTCGTACGCGAGCTGGGCGGTCCGGCGTACCGCGTCGGCGAAACCGACGTTGTAGCCGTGGACGAACACCAGGAGGTCCGGTCCCGGTGCCCGGGTCCCGAGCCTGGTCAGTACGTCGGTCAGCCCGGTCGTCCCGTCCAGTTCGAGGTGGCTCTCCCGGTCCGGACGGAACCACAGCCGCCAACTGCGTGGCCGCGGCAGTCGGCCCATCCGGTGGTCGTCGGGGATGCCGACCCGGGCCACGCCGTAGCTCAGGTCGCTGGCCCGCTGGCCGCCGTACCGGCGTTCGGCGACCCTGGCCCCGGTGGGCGCGCGGTCGGTGACGTACCCGATCTCGACCTGGCTGTGCCGGATCCGGCGCAACCCTTCGTCGACCTGCGCACCACGTTCGAACAGCGTGTAGAAGAGGAAGTCCCGCTCGCGGTCCACCCGGTCCCGGAACCGGGGAACGCTGTCGAGCAGGGCGAGGAGCCGGGTCTCCGGCAGTGCGACCGCCGCACCGACGGCACCGTCCAGGGCGCGGAGTCCGTCGAGCAGCTCGGGTTCGATCGCCGCCACCTCGGGCGAAACCTCCGCCGGGTCGTCCGGCCAGGCCCGGGCGATGGCGTCGGCCAGCAGCTGGAAATCTTCCATCGTCTCCACCCACCCGTTCGGGAACCGGCTCCCCCGACAGTAGACAATCAGCCGCCGCGCTCGGACGCCTCCCCGGCACGGTCCGGTTCGGGCACCGCGCCCGGATCCACCGGAGGTGGCCGCACGAGGCGCCGGTAGGAGTAACCCTGGACCATCGCGGACACCACACAGCCAGGGACGAATCCGTACTGGGTGGTCAGCACGGCGTAGGTGATCCAGCAGATCTGCACGGCGGCGCCCAGCAGCCAGCCGACGCCGTGGCCCCGGCCCACCGCGTAGAGGGCGGTCACCTGCAGCGCGGTGAGTATCCAGGCCCAGGCGGGCCCCAGTCCGATCCCGTGGTCACGCCGGGTCGCCGCCATCACGGCGGAGAGCGCGGCGGACCCGGCGAAGGCCACGATCACCGCGAAACGCGTAGTCCTGTCCATAAACACCCACCTCGCGCCGCGTGTCCCATTCACCCAACGAGCGACGGTCGGCCGACGGCGTCACCGCGGGCGGCGGACCCCACCCGTCAGCGGACCGGACGACCCGGGTCGCCGACCGAATGCCGTCCGCCGATACGGGTAGACCGGGAGGTGGCCAACGACCGGATCGCCGACCACGGGTTGCTCGCCGACGGGCGCAGCGCGGCCCTGGTGGACCGGGACGGATCGGTCAACTGGTGGTCTCCGGAACGGTTCGACGCACCGTCGGTGTTCGCCCGACTGCTCGACCCGGACGGCGGGCACTGGTCACTACGTCCGCACGGGCGGTTCGAGGTGCACCGCGCCTATCTGCCGGGCACGCTGGTGCTGCGCACCGTCTTCCGTACCAGGCAGGGCGAGGTGGCGGTGACCGACGGGCTCGCGCTGGAGCCCGGCGCCCGCGGTCACGAGATCGGGCGACGGTCACCCCGGGCCCTGGTCCGGGTCGTCGAGGGAATCTCCGGCGTCGTACCGATGACCATGTCCTACTGCCCCCGGTTCGAGTACGCCCGGCGGGACGCCTACCTGGTCCCCGAGAACGGTGCGCTGCGGGTCACCGCCGGGCCGACGACGCTGACCCTGACCGGCACCCGGCCGCTGGTCGCGGCCACCGACCAGGTGATCCTCGACTTCGAGGTCCACGCCGGACAACGGGAGGTCTTCACCCTCGGTTACGCCCCGACGTACGGGACGGCGCCGGCCGTGCCGGACCCGCGCCACCCGGACCCGCTCGCCGAGACGGTACGGGGCTGGCAGTCCTGGGCCGACGAGCACCCGTTCCACGGCGACCACGCCGACCTGGTCCAACGGAACGCGCTGGTGCTGCAGGGGCTCACCTACCAACCGAGCGGGGCGGTGGTGGCGGCGGCCACCACCTCACTGCCGGAGGAGTTGGGCGGTGACCGCAACTACGACTACCGCTACGCCTGGCTGCGCGACTTCTGCCTGACCCTGCGCGCACTCTGGGTCGCCGCCTGTCCGACCGAGGCCGGTCGGCTCTTCGACTGGGTCGCCTCGGCGGTCGGCCGGGTCGGCGCGAACCGGGTGCCGGTCATGTTCGGTGTCGAGGGCGAACGGGACCTGGACGAGCAGACGATGGAGACACTGCGCGGCTACGCCGACAGCAGGCCCGTCCGGGTGGGGAACCAGGCATGGCGGCAACGGCAGCTCGACGTACCCGGTGAGGTGCTCGACGCGGCCTGGCGGCTACGGGACCATCTCACTCCGATGCCGGACCCGATCCGGGACCTGCTGCGCGACCTCGCCGACCAGGCGGCGGCCAACTGGCGCAAGCCGGACGCCGGGATGTGGGAGGCCCGGGACGCCGAACGCCACTACCTCTCCTCCAAGGTCTACTGCTGGGTCGCGCTGGACCGGGCGGTCCGGTTCGGCGACCGGCTCGGCAACGCCGACGAGGTGGCCCGCTGGGCCCGGCAACGCGACGAGGTGCGGGAGGTGATCCTGCGGCAGGGCTGGAACGCCGGCGTCGGCGCCTTCACCGGCGCGTTCGGGTCTGACCGGCTGGACGCCAGCGTCCTGGTCATGCCGATCATCGGTTTCCTGCCCGCCGCCGATCCCCGGATGCGGGCCACCATCGACCTGATCGACCAACGGCTCGGCCACGGCGGACTGGTCCGCCGCTGGGACGGCGACCCGGCCACCTTCCACCTCTGCTCGTTCTGGCTGGTGCAGTGTCTGGCGCTGGCCGGCGAGCGGGACCGCGCCGCGCGCCTGTTCGAGACCGTTGCGAGCCGCGCCAACGACCTGGGGCTCTTCGCCGAACAGCTCGACGCGCACACCGGCGAACAGCTCGGCAACTTCCCGCAGGCGTTCTCACACATCGGCCTGATCCTGGCGGCCTGGCAGCTCAGCACCGCGTCGACCGGCGCGACCTACTCCGAGGAGGGCTTCCCATGACCGGACGGCTCAACGGAATGACCGCACTCATCACCGGATCGGACTCCGGCATCGGACAGGCCACCGCGGTCGAGTTCGGCAAGGAGGGCGCGGACGTGGTGGTGCACTACCTGACCGACCACGACGGCGCCGAGCACACCCGGGAGCAGGTGGAGCGCTCCGGCCGGCGGGCCATCGTCGTACAGGGCGACATCAGCGACGAGCACCAGGTCGGCGCGATGTTCGACGAGGCCCTCGCCGAGTTCGGGGCGCTCGACGTCCTGGTGAACGACGCGGGGGTGGACGCCTCCGGCATCCCGGTGATCGACCTCGACACCGAAACCTGGGACCGGGCGATGCGGGTCAACGTCTACGGGGCGTTCTTCTGCGCGCGGCGGTTCGCCCAGCACCGCCGGGACCAGGGCGGCGACGGCAAGATCATCAACATCACCTCGATCCACCAGGAGGTGGCCCGGGCCGGCGGCTCCGACTACGACGCCAGCAAGGGCGCCCTGCTCAACCTCGCCAAGAGCCTGGCCCTGGAACTCGCCCCGATGCGGATCAACGTCAACAACATCGGACCCGGGATGGTCCTCACCCCGTTCAACCAGAAGGCGATCGACGACCCGAAGTACCTCGAGGAGCAGGTGCAGAGCATCCCGTGGAAGCGGGCCGCCCAACCCGAGGAGATCGGCCGGCTCGCCGTCTTCCTGGCCAGCCACGACGCCGACTACGTCACCGGATCGACGTACTTCATGGACGGTGGCCTGATGCAGAACCAGGGCCAGGGCGCCTGACCGGCCGGGCGGCCGGGTGGTGGACCACCCGGCCGATCCCGGCCCGTCGGTCAGACCCGGGGCAGGCGCAGCCCGTGCATGCCGCCGTCGACGGCGAGCGAGGTGCCGGTGGTCGCCCCCGCGGCCGGACTCGCCAGGTACGCCACCGCGGCCGCGACCTCCTCGGCGCTGACCAGCCGTCCGGTGGGCTGCCGGGCGGCGAGCCGCCGCTTCTCCGCCGCCGGATCGGCCGCCCGGGCCAGCAGCCGGGCCACCCACGGGGTGTCCACGGTGCCCGGTGCCACGCTGTTCACCCGGATGCCCTCGCCCACCAGGTCGGCGGCCATCGCCCGGGTGAGCGAGTGCACCGCGCCCTTGGAGGCCGAGTAGAGGGCCCGCTGCACCAGCCCGGCGGTGGCCGCGATCGAGGAGATGTTCACGATCGCCGCCCGGGCGCTGCGCCGCAGGTACGGCAGCGCGGCCGCGGTGGTCCGGACCACCCCGACGACGTTGACGTCGAGCACCCGGTGCCACTCCGCCTCGTCGTTCGCCTCGACGCCGCCGACCGCGCTGATCCCGGCGTTGTTGACCAGGATGTCGATGCCGCCGAACGTCTCGGCGACCCGGGCCATCGCCGCGTCCAGCGACGACCGGTCGGCGACGTCGGCGACCACCCCGAGCGTGTCACCGCCCTGCTCCCCCGGGTCGAGGTCGAGCACCCCGACCTCGCCGCCACCGGCGGTGAACGCCGCCACGCAGGCCGCGCCGATGCCGGAGCCTCCACCGGTCACCACGGCCACCAGGCCGTCGAAGTCACCCATGCCCCACCTCACTTCATTTCCGTCGCCCACGCCGGATCGGCCGGGCACCCCACACGTCCGGACCGGTCAGGCCCGATCCGTGAAGCCGAGTTCGTCCTGCAGCCGGGCCACCGCCGCTCCGAAGGCGGTCCGGTCCAGCACCGCTCCGGCGTACCGGCCGGCCGCGACCGGCTCGGTGAAGAACCGGTCGGGCAGGGTGTCCGCGTCCAGCCCGAGACCGACCCGGCGGTTCACCGCCCGCTGCAGGCGCAGCCGTCGCGCGCCGAGCGCCAGCACGTCGGGTCGTACGCCGGTCACCGCCCGCACCAGCTCCTCGACCCGGTCCAGGGTCAACGGCCGGGTCGGGGTGGCCGCGTACGGGCAGATCCCGAGCGCGTCCAGCCCACTCCAGAGCCGCATCAACTGGGCGGTACGGGTCACGTCGAGTTCGCCGCGCGGCCGCGGTGCCCGTACGCCGAGCCGGGCGAGTTCGGGATAGCTGTGCGGCAGTCCCTGCTCCGGGTCGAAGTCGAGATCGTGTTCGATGATGTCGTAGCGGGGCCCGATCGGCGCCACCGCGTAGCCGAGGCCGAGGTTCGGCTGCACCCGGGGGTCGAACGGCGGCAGCTCGATCCCCTTGCTGGTCATCGCCGAGCCCGGGGCGACCCGGGCGGCGCCCTCGCCGAGCGGGTCCGCGCCGGCGCCGATTTGTTCGACCGTCGCCGCGACCTCGCCGGCAGGGGTGCCGACCGCGGCGAGGGTGCCACCGAGTGACACCGGGTCCAGCCCGAGCTGCAGGCAGCGGGCGTGCACCGGCCACGGGTCGGCTAGGCCGAGGTTCGGCCCGAGCATCGCCAGCGCCTCCTGGTGCAGCCCGGCGCCGGCGAAGACCTTGATGCAGTCGGTGGGGCAGCCGGGACAGGCCGCGACCCGCTCCACCGGCGGCGCCACCCCGATCCCGCCCGCCGTCCGGGTGTCGGCGAAGTTGGCGACCGGGGCGTACCCGGGGTCGCCGGTCCAGACCCCGAAGCCGGGTGTGCCGTGCTGCCACGCGGTCAGCGGGTTGTCCGACTGGGCCGAGGCGTACCAGGCGCCGATCCGGGCCAGCGCCGCCGGGTCGGCGACCCGCGGCGGCGTACCGGGCCGGCAGACCACCGCCTTGACCCGTTTGCCGCCGAGCACGGCGCCGAGACCGAGCCGGGGCAGCGGATGGTCCCGGCAGGTGACGATCGAGGCGTACCTGACCCCGTGTTCACCGGCCGGGCCGATGACCGCGACCGCCGCGTCCGGGCCGTACCGGTCCAGCAGCGCGTCCGTGGCGGGGCCGGTCTCCAGCCCCCAGATCCGGTCCGCCGGCTCGAGCCGGGCCCGGCCGGCCTCGACCACCACCACGGACGGCCCGGCGGCCCGGCCCTGCAGCACCACCCCGGTGACCCCGGCGGCCCGCAGTCCGGCCCCGAACGGACCCTCGGCCCCGGTCTCGGCGACGCCGCCGGAGAGCGGGGAGAGCCCGATCGCGGCACAGCGGGCCAACCCGGGGCCGGGCGTACCGGCGACGGAGCCGGCGACCAGTGCGACAGGCGCGTCGGCCGGTTCGGTCGGGCCGGTCACCGCGTCGTGCAGGACCCGCAACGCGGCGACCGGACCACCGAGGTCGTCGTCGGCCACCGCGACGCCGGCAGGTCCGCCAGCGCCGGGCCGCCCGACCGTGCCTGCTGGTGGCGCTGGCGGCCCGGCGCCGAGGTCGACGTGGATCAGGACCACGCGGGCCCGTCCGGGTAGCGGTACTCGGCCAGCGTCTCCGGCCGCATCCGGGCCGAGAAGCCGGGCGCGGTCGGCGCCCGGTACGCCCCGTCCACGATCACCACCGGGTCGGCGAAGTGCTCGTGCAGGTGGTCGACGTACTCGATGGTGCGGTTCTCCAGCGAGCCGGAGACCGCCGCGTAGTCGAACATGGACAGGTGCTGGACCAGCTCGCAGAGGCCGACACCGCCGGCGTGCGGGCAGACCGGTACGCCGTACTTCGCGGCCAGCAGCAGGATCGCGATGTTCTCGTTGACCCCGGCCACCCGGCACGCGTCGATCTGGACCACGTCGACCGCCTCGGCCTGCAGCAGCTGCTTGAAAACGATCCGGTTCTGCACGTGTTCGCCGGTGGCGACCCGGATCGGTCGGCCGCCCGGGGCGGCGCCGGCCAGCGCGCGCCGGATCGCGGCGTGCCCGAGCACGTCGTCCGGGCTGGTCGGCTCCTCGATCCACCACGGGTCGTACGGCGCCAGCGCGGTCATCCACTCGACCGCTTCGGCGATGTCCCACCGCTGGTTGGCGTCGACCGCGATCCGGATCGCCGGTCCGACCGTCTGGCGGGCCAGGGCCAGTCGGCGCACGTCGTCGGCCAGGTCGGCGCCGACCTTGAGTTTGATCTGCCGGTAGCCGTCCGCGACCGCCTCCCTGGCGAGCCGGACGAGCTTGTTGTCGTCGTACCCGAGCCAGCCCGGCGACGTGGTGTACGCCGGGTAGCCGGTCCGCTCGAGCTCGGCGATCCGCTGCTCGCGGCCGGGGCGGGCCGCCTCCAGCAGTTCCAGCGCCTCGGCCGGGGTGAGCGCGTCGGTCAGGTAGCGCCAGTCCACCAGGTCGACGATCTGCCGCGGCTCCAGGTCGGCGAGCAGCCGCCACACCGGTTTGCCGGCGACCCGGGCGGCCAGGTCCCAGGCGGCGTTGACCACGGCCGCGGTGGCCAGGTGGATGACCCCCTTCTCCGGGCCGAGCCAGCGCAGCTGCGAGTCGGCGGTGAGCCGGCGGGCGAACTCGCCGAGGTCGTCGACGTCCCGCCCGACGACCAGCGGGGCGAGCGCCTCGATCGCCGCCCGGCAGACCTCGTTGCCCCGGCCGATGGTGAAGGTGAAGCCCTGCCCCTCCGTCCCCTCGTCGGTACGCAGTACCAGGTAGGCGGCCGAGTAGTCCGGGTCGGGGTTCATCGCGTCGGAGCCGTCCAGCTCCCGCGAGGTGGGGAAACGGATGTCGTACGTGTCGAGCCCGGTGACCTTCACTCGGCGGCCCGCACGACGGAACGCTGCCGGCCGAGGCCGTCGATCTCGAGTTCGACCACGTCACCGTCGACCAGGTACGGGTACCGGCCGGAGAGGGCGACGCCCTGCGGCGTACCGGTGTTGATCAGGTCGCCCGGTTCGAGCACGGTGTACTGCGACAGGTACCAGACCAGGTACGCCACGTCGAAGATCATGTCCGCCGTGCTGGAGTCCTGCCGGGGTTCGCCGTTGACCCACAGTCGCAGCCCGAGCTGTCCCGGGTCGCCGACCTCGTCCGGGGTGACCAGCCACGGCCCGAGCGGGTTGAACGTCTCGCAGGACTTGCCCTTGGACCACTGGCCGCCGGAGACCTCCAGCTGGAACTCCCGCTCGGAGACGTCGTTGGCGACCGCGTACCCGGCGACGTGCGCCAGCGCCACCTCCGGCGACTCCAGATAGCGGGCGGTACGGCCGATCACCACGGCCAGTTCCACCTCCCAGTCGGTCTTGGTCGACCCGCGCGGGACGAGCACGTCGTCGTACGGGCCGACCACCGTGTTCGGCGCCTTGTAGAAGATGACCGGGGAGGTCGGCGGCTGCGCCCCCGACTCGGCGGCGTGCGCGGCGTAGTTGAGCCCGACACAGAGCACCACCCCCGGCCGGGCGATCGGGGCGCCGATCCGCTGCCCGGTGATGTCGAGCCCGGGCAGCCCGGCCACCAGGTCGGCGGCACCGGCGTCCGGCGCCATGCCGCGTACCCCCGCCAGGCCGCCCGCCGCGAGGAAGGCGCCGTCGATGTCCCGGGTGACGCCGGAGAGGTCGTGGTACCGACCGTCCACCTGGGCCACCGGACGCTCCGCTCCGGCCGGACCCACCCGCAGGTACCTCATTCGATCTCCAATTGATAGGTGCGGACAGCTGTGCTGTGGAAGATGTCGTCGGGCGTGCCGCCGAGAACGGTCGCGATCGCGGCGAGAACCTCGACGTAGGAGGCGGCGACCTCGCAGACCGGCCAGTCCGAGCCGAACATCAGCCGGTCGGGGCCGAAGAGGTCGACCGCGGTCGCCACGAACGGACGCAGGTCCGCGACGGTCCAGGTGGCCCGGTCCGCCTCGGCGACCAGGCCGGAGAGCTTCGCCACCACGTTGGGCAGGGCGGCGACCGGAGTGACCAGCTCACGCCACCGGGCCAGCCCGTCGGCGCCGGCCCGGACCCGCGGTTTGCCGAGGTGGTCGAGGACGAACCGGCTCTCCAGCAGCGCGGCGGCGGCCCGGGCCACCGACGGCAGCTGCTCGGCCCGGACCACCAGCTCGTTGACAAGGCCGGCGGCCGCCACGGTACGCAGTCCGGCCCGGACGTCCGGCCGGTCCAGGTGGTCGTCGGGCTGGCCCTGGACCTGGTCCCGAATGCCGACCAGCAGATCGCCACCGACGCCCGCCCGGTGTCCGGCGACCACCTCGGCCAGCGCCGGATCGGTGAGCGCCGCCCAGCCGACCACGCCGGCGATCTCCGGGGTCTGCGCCGCGATCGCCAGGAACTCCGTGGTCTCGGCCGCCTCGCAGCGGCCGGCCTCGACCAGTACGGTGCGGTCCACTCCCGCCGCCCGCAGGTTGGTCCGCAGCTCCCCGACGCCGTAGTCGCGCCGGATCCGGGCCAGTGCCGGGTCGGCCAGCCAGGCGTAGTCGGCGGTCCAGAGGTGCTGGTGCGCGTCGATGATCACGGCAGCGGTGCCTCCTCCGGCAGCAGGCCCGCCCGACGCAGGTCCCGCCAGAGCTGTCCGGGGATCTCGTGGCCGAACATCGTCACGGCGTCGGCCACCTCCTCGGGTGAGCGGACGCCGACCAGCACCGTCGCCACCGCCGGGTGGGCGAGCGGGAACTGCACCGCGGCGGCCCGCAGCGGCACGTCGTACCGGGCGCAGACCGCGGCGATCGCCCGGGCCCGGGCGAGCAGCGGCTCCGGCGCGGGCAGGTAGTCGTAGGTGGCGCCGGGCCTCGGGTCGGCGAGCAGCCCGGAGTTGTAGACCCCGGCGGCGATCACCGAGACCCCGCGCTCGCTGGCCAGCGGCAGCAGCTCGGCGAGGCCGGACTGGTCCAACAATGTGTAGCGGCCGGCGAGCAGCACACTGTCGAGGTGCCCGGTCCGGACGAGGTCGGCCAGCATCTCCGCCTGGTTCATCCCGACCGAGACGGCGCCGATCCGGCCCTGGTCCCGCAGTCGGACCAGGGCCGGCAGCGCTTCGGCGACCGCCGGCCCGTAGTGCTCGTCGGGGTCGTGGACGTGCAGCACGTCCGCCCGGTCCAGGCCGAGCCGGTCGAGGCTGTCGGCGTACGACCGCAGCACCCCGTCGGCGGTGAAGTCCCAGACTGGTCCGGTGTCGCCCGCCTCGGCCCAGATGGTGCTGTTGTGGTCGACCGCCGCACCGCTGCCGGCCTCGGGCGGGCCGGGGTCGGCGGACGGCCGCAGCACCCGGCCGACCTTGGTGGAGAGGGTGAACTCGTCGCGGGGCTTACCGGACAGCACCCGCCCGGCGCGACGCTCGGAGAGCCCGCTGCCATAGAGCGGGGCGGTGTCGAAGTAGCGCAGCCCCTCGTCCCAGGCCCGTTCCAGGGTGGCGTACGCCTGCTCGTCGCCGACCCGGCGGTACAGGCCGCCGAGCGGTGCCAGCCCGAGCCCGAGCCGGGTCACCTCGACCCCGGTGTCGCCGAGTCGGGTCCGGTCGGTGTGTCTCATCCTGCTCCGTCCTCCCCCGCCGGGTCCGGCCCGGCGTGGATCGGCCGGATGACCGCCTGGCTCATCCGGCCGTGGTCGTCGGTGAATTCGCCGCGTGGCGTGACGTCCGGCACCGAGCTCCGGTCGGCCCTCACCGGACCCTCCGGTCGTCGATCGCGTCCCGGTCCCAGTCGATGCCGAGCCCGGGGGTCTCCGGTGCCACCGCCTCGCCGTCGACGATCCGGATCTCCTGGCGGGTGATCGTCCGTAGTTGTGGGATGTGTTCCAGGTAGCGGCTGTTGGGCACCGCGCAGCAGAGGCTGACGTGCAGTTCCATCAGGAAGTGCGGGCAGACCGGTACGTGGTACGCCTCGGCCAGGTGCGCGACCTTCAGCCAGGGGGTGATACCGCCGATCCGGGCCACGTCGACCTGGACGATGCCGGCGGCCTGGCGGTGCAGGTACTCCCGGAACTGGGTGACGGAGTACAGCGACTCCCCCACCGCGACCGGGATGGTGGTGGCCGCGGCGAGTGCCTGGTGCCCGGCCACGTCGTCGGCGGGCAGCGGCTCCTCGAACCAGTACGGGTCGGACGGTTCGAGCAGCCGGGCCCGGCGGGCCGCCTCGGCCCCGGTGAGCGACTGGTTGGCGTCGAGCATCAGGTCGAAGTCGGGTCCGACGGCGGCCCGGACGGCGGCCAGCCGATCCGCGTCCTGCACCGGTGACCGGCCGATCTTCAGCTTGACGCCACGCCACCCGGCGGCCTGGCTGCGCGTGGCACCGGCGACCAGTTCGTCGGTGCCGAGGTGCAGCCAGCCGCCCTCGGTGTCGTAGAGCGGAATCCGGTCCCTGGCGCCACCGGCGAGGCGCCACAGCGGCTGGCCGGCGGCCCGGCACCGCCAGTCCCACAGCGCCGTGTCGACGGCGGCCAGCGCCAACGACGTGATCGCGCCGACGGTGGTGGCGCGGGTGGCGGCGAACAGGTCCTGCCACACCGCCTCGACCCGCTGCGGGTCCGCACCGACCAGCCGGGGCAGCAGGTAGTCGCGCAGCATCGCGAGCACCGCCGTACCGCCGGTGCCGATGGTGTACGAGTAGCCGGTACCGCCACCACCGTCGTCGGTGCCGATCTCGACGAAGACGGTCTCCTGTTTGAGGAACGACTGGACCGCGTCGGTCCGTACCGTCTCGACCGCCAGGTCGACCAGGTACGCCTCGGCGTGGGTGATCGTGGGCAACACGGCTCCTTCACCGGCGGTGTCGGTCGTGGTCAGGCTGTCGGTCGTGGTCAGGTACGTGGAGTACTCGCCAGCCGATCGTAGATCCTATAGGATCTTCCAGAATGTGTACCCCCTCGTCGGCACCGCGTCAAGACTCGGCCGGCGGGCACGCACCACGCCGGAAGGAGGATCGTTGACCAGCCGTGAACCCGTCCCGCTCCGGCGCTCCACGCTCGGCGACGACGTCTACGAGACGCTGAAGAGCCTGGTCCTGGAGCACACCCTGGCCCCCGGCGACCGGATCAACATCGACGCGCTCGCCCGGGAACTGGCCGTCTCACCGACCCCGGTCCGCGAGGCGCTGGCCCGGCTGGAGTCCGACGGACTGGTCCGCAAACGCCCGCTCGCCGGCTACACCGTCAGCCCGCTGCTGACCCGGGACGAGTTCTTCCAGATGTTCGAGATGCGACTGCTGCTCGAGTGCGCGGGCAGCCGGTTCGCCGCCGAACGGGCCAGCGACGCGCAGCGCGCCTCGATCACCGCCGCGGCCGCCACCCCGACCCCGCCCGAGACCGACGGCCCGGACGGCTGGCACGCCGCCTTCACCGCCCTCGACGCCCGCTTCCACGGCCTGATCGCCGAGGCGTCCGGCAATCCCCTGCTCCGCGACGGCCTCGACCGGCTTCACGTCCACCTGCACCTGCACCGCCGCTACTTCCCGTACGGGCAGACCGGCACCACCCGCGACGAGCACCAGCGCGTCGCGGCGGCGATCGCGGCCGGCGAACCGGACCGGGCAGAGGCGGCGATGCGCGACCACCTGCTCCGGGCCCGGGAACGGCACCTGCCCGCCTTCGGGTGACCCGCCGGCGCTCACCCCACCTCGACCGGCGCCGGTACGGCCGCCGGCCGACTCAGGTACCGGCGACTCAGCCGCCGGTACGGCCGGCTGGCGAGGGCCAGCCCGGTCGCGGCCAGACCGACGACCCCGGTCAGTACGAAGACCAGCGCGAGACCCCGTTCGGCGCCGGTGCCGAACCACCCGCCGATGGTCCGGGCGCCGACCCCGTCGGTCATCGTCGGGATGAAGACGAACTGGGCGAGCGGCGAGATGAGGAACGCGGTCAACGGTGAGGCGGCCTGTTCGACACTCTGGGCGAAGCCGAAGACCCGCCCCTGCCGCTCGTACGGCACCACCTTCTGCAGGATCGTCTGCTCAGCCGCCTCCGCGTACGGCACCAGGAGCATGTACGCGTACAGGCCGGCGGTGAGCAGGACGATCGAGGAGCGCAGCGGGAACAGCAGGGTGACCGTCCAGAGCGCGAGGTTGACCAGCAGCAGCAGGCGTACCGGGTTGCGACTCAGGCCGGTACGGGCGACGAGCAGCCCGCCGACAATGAAACCGGTACTCAGCAACCCCCAGAGCAGTCCCCACGCCTGGACCGACATCAACGACAGTCCGTAGGCGTCCAGCAGCGCCATGAAGACACCACCGAGGAAGTTGTTGAACGCGGCGAAGAGGATCAACGCCCGCAGCCCCGGCACCTCGGCGACCACCCGGACGGTGCCGCGCAGGTCGACGCGGCGCTTCGGTGGGTTCGCCGGCTCCCCCGCCGGTCCGCCGACCGGCTCCGGTGCCCGCTCCGGCACCGGCACCAGGGCCAGGTGCAGGAGACCGACCGTGAGCACCACCAGCGCCAGGACCAGCACCCAGAGCATGCCGCCGACCGCCACCAGCACGCCACTGATCACCGAGGTGACCAGGAAGCCGACCCCGGAGGTACTGCCGACGAGCCCGTTGGCCCGGTCCCGCCCCTCCTCGGCGATCAGCACGGTGACCAGGGTCGGCAGCGCGATGGTCCGGACGTTGCCGGCGATGACCCCGCACATCAGCAGCACGATGAGCGTCCAGAGCCCGACGCTGGTCGGGTCGGTGAACGACCGGTCCGGCACGACCAGGTAGACGGCGAGGGCGGCGGCGTACAGGGCGAGCGACACCACCGCCGACACCTGCATCACCGTCTTCTTCGGGAAGTGGTCGACGAGGCTGCCGAACCAGATCCCGGTCAACGCCGTCATCACCAGGAAGATCCCGGAGATCACGCCGGTGGCGAAGACCGACCGGGTCTGCAGGTAGACGTAGAAGGTGATCGCGAACCAGACGGTGTAGTTGGTGACCGACACCAGCAGCGTGTTGCCGAGCAACTGGTAGAAGGTCCGGCGGTCCCCCGGAATCCGACTCATGACCCCTGACCGTACGGGCTCGACCGTGGTTGAGGTCCACCTCCGCCGACACCACGCCGGTCCCGGTCCACTGCCCGGTCCCCGGCGACGCCGTCATCCGCCGAACTCGACGCCGGCGAGCGGGACACCCCGGTACGCGGCGAGGCGTTCTGCCTGCTCGGTGACGCTGCTCCGGGTGGCCGTCGAGAGCCGGCGCCACGGCTGGACGGTGACGGTGAACGTCCGGCCGGACTTCCGGGGACGCCAACTGCCCACCAGTTCACCGTCGACCAGGACGGCGCCCGGGCGGCCCAGCACCGGCCACAGTTCCTTGGCGCGTGCCGGGTCGGTGACCAGCGTCTCCCGGTCCCGGGCCTGCAGGAAGAGGTCGTACGGGCCGAGCAGCCGGGTCACCCTGACCTCGGCGGACTCCAGCGCCGCCCGGTCGTGGCCGAGCAGCCAGCGTGGTTCGCCGTCGACCGTCACCTCGACAACGTCCTCGGGCCAGCGTTCCTTCACCTCCCGGACCGGGGCGTCGAGGTAACCGGCCACCTGCTTCGGGGTGGCCGGGCCGAGCAGTCGCAGACATCCCCGGATCAGGTCGAACCGGTCGCCCGCCGCGGTGGCCGGTCGGAAACCGGCGATCGGGCAGAGCACCGGAGGCGAGGTGTCGAGCCGCAACTCCAGTCCGGCCCGTACGGCGGCCAGCCGCAGCGGCATTTCGTAGACGTGGGTGGCGTCGCAGGGGCGGCAGAACCGCAGGTACGGTTCGGGCAGCCGGCTGGACAGCCGGCCGGAGACGTCGCCCTTGGCCATCGGCCCGGTCACGATGTCCCGCAGGTGGGCGGCCACCTCGTCGAGCGCGGCCAGGTTGCCGATGCCGGCCGCCTTCAGTGGCCTGGCCGCGTCGTAGATCCGCCGGCCCGCGTCGGCGTCCGAGTACGGCGCGACCGCGGTCGCCACCTCGGCCAGGTCGCCGCGCCGGTAGAGGTGCGGAGCGCCCCGGACGCTCCACAGCAGGATCACGTCCGGCTCGGCGAGCGCGCTCACCTCGACCCCTCGGACGGCCAGCGCCCACCGGGCGCCGTCCGGCCCGGTGTCCTGCACCCCGAGGTCGAGTACGGCGCTGTCGTCGAGCGTGCCGTGCTCCCGGTCGAGTTGCTGGGCGTGGACCCGGAACCTCGACACCTGACGCCGGTCAACCATGGCCACCAGCCTAGTGAGTGGGCCTGCCCGGCCGGGTCGGCACCGAGTCCTGCCGGCGGTGGCGTCGTGGCCGGCGCCTGCCATCGACCGCCGGTGGTTTCCGCCGGCCGGCGGTGGCATGCTGGACGGCGGGAAAGATCCGGAGGTGCGTGGTGCGCGGATCACCAGGGCAGGACGGGCCCGGCGAGGACCCGACAGCGGTGCGGATACTGGTCGGCGCCCAGCTTCGGCGCCTGCGCGAGGAGCGGGGGCTGACCAGGGCGGAGGCGGGCGAGCCGATCCGCGCCTCGGAGTCGAAGATCAGCCGGATGGAGCTGGGCCGGGTCCGGTTCAAGGAGCGCGACGTCCGTGACCTGTTGTCCCTCTACGACGTGCGGGACGAGCAGCAGCGGGAGACGTTGCTGGCCCGGGTCCGGGAGGCGAACGCGTCCGGCTGGTGGGACGCGTACCGCGACGTCACCCCGAACTGGTTCCAGCGGTACCTGGGCCTGGAGGCGACCGCCACGCTGATCCGCAGCTACGAGGTCCAGTTCGTGCCAGGACTGCTGCAGACCGAGGAGTACGCCCGGGCGGTGGTACGGCTCGGGCACGGCGGCGCACGGGAGCGGGAGGTGGCCCGCCGGGTACGGCTGCGTCTGGAGCGGCAGCAGATCCTGACCCGCCCGGACCCGCCGAAGCTGTGGGCGGTGGTGGACGAGGCCGCGCTACGGCGCCCGGTCGGCGGCCGCCGGGTGATGCGTGACCAGCTCGAGGCGCTGGTCGCCGCCGTCACGAAGCTGCCGAACGTGACCCTGCAGGTGGTCCCGCTCGCCGCCGGTGGACACGCCGCGGCCGGCGGCGCGTTCAGCATCCTGCGCTTCGCCCAGCCGGACCTGCCCGACCTGGTCTACATCGAACAGCTGACCAGCGCGTTGTACCTGGACCGACGGGAGGACGTGGACTGCTACTTCGACGCGGTGAACCGCCTGTTCGTGGAGGCCGCACCGGCGCGGGAGACCGTGCCGATCCTGGACCGGATCATCCGTGACCTTGGATGAGACGTGCCGCCGACCGGATGTATCCTTGGCCGACCACAGTGGACGGCAGCAGACCGAAGGGCTTGACCGGTGACCGAGGAGATCCGCCCGTCCGGCAACGGACCGGCGACCGAACCGAAGATCGACACCACCGTTCCGCAGACTGCCCGGGTCTGGAACTACTGGCTCGGCGGCAAGGACAACTACGCCGTCGACCGCGCCCTCGGCGACGAGATCGCGAAGGCCTTCCCGATCATCGTCGACATCGCCCGCGCCGACCGGGCCGTCCTCAACCGGGCCGTCCGCCACCTGGCCGGCGAGGCCGGCATCCGGCAGTTCCTCGACGTCGGCACCGGACTGCCGACCACCAACAACACCCACGAGGTGGCCCAGTCGGTGGTCCCGGAGGCCCGGATCGTCTACGTCGACTACGACCCGCTGGTGCTCGTACACGCCCAGGCGCTGCTGACCAGCGGGCCCGAGGGTGCCACCGACTACATCGACGCCGACCTGCGGGACGCCGAGACGATCCTGCGCGAGGCGGGGCGGACCCTCGACCTCGACGAGCCGGTCGCGCTCATGCTCTCCGGAATCCTGGCCCACCTGCCCACCGTCGAGGAGGCACGGTCCGCCGTACGCGCATTGATGGACGGCCTGCCCTCCGGCAGCCACCTGGTGGTCGTCGACGGCACCAACACCAACCCGGAGCTCAACGACGTCATGCGGATCTGGAACGAGTCGGCCAATCCGCCGTACGCGATGCGCAGCCCGGAGGAGATCGCCAGCTACTTCGAGGGGCTGGAGCTGGTCGAACCGGGCCTGGTGGACGTCACGCGGTGGCGGCCCGACCCCAGCCCGGCCGGCCTGCCCCCCACCCTGGACAACCTGATCGGTGTGGGCCGCAAGCCCTGACGCCGGTCGGTGGGCCGCCGCCGGCGCGGACCCGGCCCACCCGTCACACCAGGCACCCGGTGGGATCGCGTCCAGGATCGCGACCACAGTCGCCCGTACGCCTGTGCCACTGCCACTACCCGACAGCGCCGCCCGCCGACGTCACGGAGACTGTGCGGTAACGCATCGACTTCTGCCGATAGGAGGGCACATGCGTATCCGTCCCCGCATGCTCGCCGTCGCGCTGGCCGCCGCGCTCACGGCCACCGCGCTCGTCCCCGCCGCCCCGGCCCGGGCCGCCACCGCCGAACGGTGGGGCTTCGCCTACGTCGACGACCCGACCGTACCGGTCTGGACCGTTTTGGACCCCACCCGACAGTGGGGCAGCTGGAAAGCCAGCTTCCCCGGACTCTCCGCCGAGGGGATGAAGGTCGGACCCGGCCGGTTCCTGGTGAGGTTTCCGCAGGTCGGCACGGGCTCGCGAGGAAACGTGCACGTCACCCCGGTGAACCGCACCGGCAACTACTGCGAGATCGTGCGCTGGGGCCAGTCCGGCGCCGACGAGATCGTCGACGTGCAGTGCCACAAGCCCGGCGGCGAACGGTCCGACACCCCGTTCACGGTACTGTGGACGGTCAGCACCGGGGTGATCCCGCCGGCCCAGGGGACGTACGCCTCGGTGCAGTGGGGGCCGGCCGCGATCGTGCAGTCGTACAACTCGACCGGCGCCGGGGTGAGCGTCACCCCGCTCGGAGTCGGCATCTACGAGGTCCTGCTCGGCGGGGTCGGTACGCTCGCCGGGATCGCCGGCAACCTGCAGGTGACCGCGGTGCAGCCGAACGCCGGGCCTCGCCGGTGCAAGGTGCTGCGCTGGGGTGGCATCGGGTCCGACGTCCTCGCCTACGTCGGCTGCGTCAACCAGGCCGGCGCGGCGACGGCGAGCGAGTTCACCCTCTCCTACCACCGGGAGCGGGCCGTTTTCGGTTCGTTCGGCCCACCGAAGTACGTCGGCTACCTCTCCTCGGCCCACGGCGGCCAGACGAACTGGAACTACCCGGCCGGCGGCTTCGGCTTCAACGCCTTCGGCGCGATCGCCCCGGCCGGCCGCTACCTGGTGAAGTATCCGTTCCTCGGGTACGCGGAGACGCACGCCCAGGTGACGGCGTTCGGCCCCGGGTCGAACTACTGCCACCTGACCCAGCCGTGGCGGCACGTCGGCGGCACCGCCGAGGTGGACGTGCTCTGCTTCGACAACACCGGTTCGCCGGCACCGCACGACTTCCTCTCCACCGTCACCTCGCGGGAGTGATCCGGTAATCCCACCCTGGCGGCGGGCCGCCCGGCGCAGGTGCCGGGCGGCCCGGTCGGTCAGCGGGGTTCGGCCGGGGGCGCGGTGCTCTCCCGGACCACCAGTTCGGTCACCAGGTCCACCCGGCTGGCCGGCAGGGCGACACCCCGGGCCAGGTCGAGCAGCATCTGGCTGGCCGTGCTGGCCATGTGCCGCACCGGCTGGTTGACCGTGGTCAGCGCGGGTCCGAGCCAGGCGGCGACCGGGATGTTGTCGTAGCCCACCACGGAGAGGTCCCGGGGCACGTCGAGGCCGAGCTGCCGGGCCGCCCGGAACACTCCCATGGCCTGCATGTCGGAGCCGGCGAAGATCGCCGTGGGGCGGTCCGGCCGGGACAGCAGTTCCATGCCGTGCTGATAGCCGGTAGCCACCCGGAAGGCGCCGCACCGGACCAGCCCCGGGTCGACGGCGACCCCGGCCTCGTCGTGGGCGAACTGGAACCCGGCGGCCCGGGCCCGACTGCAGAGCACGTCCTGCGGTCCGGAGATGATCGCGATCCGCCGGTGTCCAAGGTCCAGCAGGTGCCGGGCGGCGAGTTGCCCGCCGTTCCAGTTGTTCGAGCCGACGGTGGGGACCGAGGCCGAGGTCGCGCTGTCGGTGTCGATGACAACAAACGGGATCCGCTGTCGTGCCAACTGCTGCCGCTGCGGCTCGGTCAGGTTGCAGAGCACCAGCAGTACGCCGAGGGGGCGGCGGGCCAGGATGCCGTCCAGCCACTGCGTGGACGGTCGGTGCGCGCCACCGAGCTGGGAGAGCACCACGTCGACCCGGGCGTCGGTGGCCACCTCCTCCACCCCACGGATGATCTCCATCGCCCAGACCGAGTCGAACTCGTGGAAGACCAGGTTGATCTGCTCGGCGTGGCTGGGCTGCCGCTTGCCGCGACGGCGGTACCGGTGCCGTTCGAGACTGGCCTCGACTCGGGCCCGGGTCTCCGGCGCGACGTCAGACCGTCCGTTGAGGACTTTCGAGACGGTGGTCGTGGAGACGCCGACCTCGTCGGCGATGGTCGCGATCGTTGCCGAACCGGGTCCGACGACCGCACGATTATTTGTCATCATGGCCTCACACAACGTGTCCGAAAGTTTCGGCAACGAACCCTAACACCGCGTAGCTCAAGCTTGCCGGCGCCGGCGAGGACCACCACGACCGGCTGGAGCGTTGCCGGGACGATACTCCATGCGACCAAACAGGACAGCAGTTCAGAGAGCCTTGACACACCCCGGCGTGGCGCTTAAGTTGCCCGGCACAGGTAACGCAGTTATTACCGAAAGTTTCGAAGACGCGCCGACGTGTGCCGCCCGCCGTCCGAACGGGCCGACGCCCATGTTCGGACTGGAAGGGTGGCATGACAACTCAGTTGCCCATGGACGACGGACCCGCGTCCGAGCCGACCGCGCCGTGGCGGGATTCGGCACTCTCCCCTGCCGAACGGGCCGAGGCGCTGGTCCGGGTGATGTCGCTGGAGGAGAAACTCGCCCAACTGGTCGGGCTCTGGGTCGGCGCCGACGCCTCCGGTGGCGGTGTCGCCCCGTACCAGGCCGACATGACCGACGACGTGCCACAGTGGAGCGACGCGATCCGGCACGGGCTCGGCCAGCTCACCCGGCCGTTCGGCACCGCGCCGGTCGACCCGGCGCTCGGCGCGCGGGCGCTGGCCGCCTCCCAGGCGCAGATCGCCGCGGCCAGCCGGTTCGGGATCCCCGCCCAGGTGCACGAGGAGTGCCTCACCGGTTTCGCCGCCTGGCGGGCCACCGTGTACCCGGCACCGCTGAGCTGGGGCGCATCCTTCGACCCGGAACTCGTCGAGGCGATGGCGACCCGGATCGGCCGGTCGATGCGGGCCGCCGGTGTGCACCAGGGTCTGGCGCCGGTGCTGGACGTGACCCGGGACTACCGTTGGGGCCGGACCGAGGAGACCATCGGCGAGGACCCGTACCTGGTCGGCACCCTCGGCGCGGCGTACGTCCGGGGTCTGGAGGGCGCCGGAATCGTCGCCACCCTCAAGCACCTCGCCGGATACTCCGCCTCCCGGGGCGGCCGCAACCACGCTCCGGTGCCGATGGGTCGGCGGGAACTGGTCGACGTCATCCTGCCGCCGTTCGAGATGGCGCTGCGGCTCGGCGGGGCACGGTCGGTGATGAACTCGTACGCCGAAATCGACGGCGTACCGGTGGCCGCCGACCCGACCCTGCTGACCGACCTGCTGCGCGACGAGTGGGGTTTCACCGGCGTGGTGGTCTCCGACTACTTCGCGGTCCGGTTCCTGCAGACCACGCACCGGGTGGCGGGCGGAGCCGAGGATGCCGCCCGACTCGCGCTGCGGGCCGGAATCGACGTGGAGTTGCCCACCGCGGACACCTACGGGCCACCGCTCGCCGAGGCGGTCCGCTCCGGCGCCGTCGACGAGGCGCTGGTCGACCGGGCCGCGCACCGGGTACTGGCCCAGAAGGCGGAACTCGGCCTGCTCGACGAGGACTGGCAGCCACTGCCCGACGACGTCGGACAGCTGCGGCTCGACGACGAGGTCGGCCGGGACCTCGCCCTGCGGCTGGCCCGACAGTCCGTCATCCTGCTCCGCAACACCGACGGGGTGCTGCCGCTCGCTGCCGACCAGCGGGTCGCGCTGGTCGGACCGCTCGCCGACGATCCGATGGCGATGCTCGGCTGCTACTCCTTCCCGCTGCACGTCGGCGTGCGCCACCCCGAACACGGGACCGGCGTGGAGATCCGGTCACTGCGCGAGGCCCTCGGCCAGCTGGTGCCGAAACTCGACCACGTGCCGGGCTGCGACATCACCGGCGACGACACCTCGGGCATCGCGGCGGCGGTCGCCGCGGCGGCCGAGAGCGACGTCTGCGTCGTCGCGGTCGGCGACCGGGCCGGCCTGTTCGGCCGGGGCACCTCCGGGGAGGGATGCGACGCCACCGACCTGCACCTGCCTGGCGTCCAGGGCGAACTGGTCCGGGCGGTACTCCACACCGGCACCCCGGTCGTCCTGGTCCAGCTGGCCGGTCGGCCGTACGCGCTCGGCCCGGAGGTCGACTCCGCCGCCGCCGTCGTCCAGGCGTTCTTCCCCGGCCAACTCGGCGGCCAGGCGATCGCCGAGGTCCTCACCGGTCTCGTCAACCCGTCGGGGCGGCTGCCGGTGGGTGTGCCCCGGGTCTCCGGCGGCCTGCCGGGCACCTACCTCGCCCCACCGCTGGGCCGGCGGACCGAGGTGTCGTCCGTCGACCCGACCCCCGCCTTCCCGTTCGGGCACGGGATCGGCTACACGACCTTCGAGTGGCGCGACGCCGTCGTACTCGGATCGGACGGTCGGCCGGTGCCACCCGGACCGGCCGACGGCGTCCCGCCGGGCTGGGCCGTCGACGGCGAGGTGACGGTACGGATCACCGTCCGCAACAGCGGGGTCCGGGCCGGCACCGAGGTCGTCCAGCTGTACCTGCACGATCCGGTCGCCCAGACGACCCGGCCGGTGGTCCGGCTGGTCGGCTACGCCCGGGTCGCGCTCGAGCCGGGCGAGGCCGCCGACGCGACCTTCGTGGTCCCCGCCGACGTCACCTCCTTCGCCGGCCTGCACGGCCGGCCGATCGTCGAGCCCGGCGACGTCGAGCTGCGGTTCGGCCGCTCCAGCGCGGACGTGGTCGCCACCGTGCCGCTGCGCCTGGTCGGCGTCGAACGCGAGGTCGGTCACCAGCGGCGACTCCAGTCGCTGGTGCGCGTCGAGCGCAACGACGCGCTCCCGCACATCCCGGAGGCCCGAGAATGAGCACACCGAGAACACTCGCCCCACCCCCGGAAACACTCGGCGTCGAGGTACGACCCGAGGGCCGCCGGCGCGGCCGCCCGGACCGGCCCCGGCGCCGGGGCTGGGGACAGGCACTTCGCCGGGACTGGCAGCTCTACTCGCTGGCGGTCCTGCCGCTGCTGTTCTTCCTGATCTTCCGCTACCTGCCGATGCTCGGCAGCGTGATCGCGTTCCGGCGGTTCCAGCCCGGCGGCAGCATCTTCGGCGAGTACTGGGTCGGCCTGCGTTACGTCAAGATGTTCCTCAGCGACCCGACGTTCTGGAACGTCTTCACCAACACCCTGGTCCTCGGCGCGCTGACCCTGGTCATCTGCTTCCCGCTGCCGATCGTGCTGGCCCTGCTGCTCAACGAGGTACGCGCCCGGCGGCTCAAGCGGTTCGTGCAGTCGGTGTCGTACCTGCCGCACTTCCTGTCGATCGTGGTCGTCGCGGCAATGGTGATGCAGATCCTCTCCGTCGACGGCACGGTGAACCAGCTGATCCTGGCGGTCGGCGGCGAGGCGGTGCCGTTCCTGCAGCAACCCGAGTGGTTCCGGACCATCTACGTCTCCTCCGAGGTCTGGCAGACCGTCGGCTGGGGCACCATCCTCTACCTGGCCGCGCTCACCACGATCGACGACAACCTCTACGAGGCGGCCCGGATCGACGGCGCCAACCGGTGGCGGCAGACCTGGCACGTCACGCTGCCCGGCATCCGGCCGACGATGGTGACGCTGCTGATCCTCAACGTCGGCACCTTCATGGCGGTCGGGTTCGAGAAGATCCTGCTGCTCTACAACCCGCTGACGTACCCGACGGGAGACGTGATCGCCACGTACGTCTACCGGATGGGTGTGCAGTCCAGCAACCTCAGTTACGCGGCGGCGATCGGACTCTTCGAGGCCCTCATCGGGCTGACCCTGGTCCTGACGGCGAACGCGATCTCCCGTCGCACAGTGGGGGCGAGCCTGTGGTGACCATCAAGCCCTCGACCGTCCCCCCGTCCGGGGAAACCCCCGACCCGACGGTCGGCACGCCGCCCGCGCCCCGGCGCCGCCGCGGTATCCGGACCAGCCGGGGCTACCGGATCTTCCAGGTGGTCAACAGCATCGTCCTCACCCTCGTCGTGGTGGTGACGCTGTACCCGTTCGTCAACATCGTCGCCCGCTCGTTCAGCGACGAGTTCTACATCCGCTCCGGTCAGGTCAACCTGATCCCGCGCGGCTGGAACCTCGAGACGTACCAGCTGGTGATGTCGGACTCGATGTTCTGGACGAACTACCGGAACACCGTAGTCTACACCGTGGTCGCCACGGTGATCGCGATGGTGCTGACCACCTGCTACGCGTACGTGCTCGCCAAGCCCCAGCTCAAGGGTCGAGGCGTGTTGATCGGCATCGCGGTCTTCACCATGTTCTTCACCGGCGGCCTGATCCCGAACTACGTACTGATCAACAACCTCGGCCTGCGGAACACCATCTGGGCCATCGTGCTGCCGAACGCGATCAGCGTCTTCAACCTGCTGGTCATGAAGGCGTTCTTCGAGAGCCTGCCGGTCGAGCTGGAGGAAGCCGCCGCGGTCGACGGGCTGAGCACGTACGGGATCCTGCTGCGGATCGTCATCCCGCTCTCCAAGGCGGTGATCGCCACGATGGTGCTGTTCTACGCGGTCTCCTTCTGGAACTCGTGGTTCAGCGCGTTCCTCTACATGGACCGGTCGGACCTCTTTCCGGTCACCGTCTACCTGCGCAACCTGATCGCGGGGGCGACCAGTGCCACGTCCACCGGCGGCGGCATCGGCACCTCCGACGTGGTTCAGACCGCCGCCAGCATCCAGTCGGTGACGATCGTGCTCACCGTCGTACCGATCCTGATGATCTACCCCTTCATCCAGCGGTACTTCGTCTCCGGAGTCATGCTCGGCGCGGTCAAGGGCTGACCCCGGAACCTCCCAGTCCGTTCACCCCCACCGCACCTCACACCGGAAGGAAACCCGATGTTCCACAGATTCCGGCGCCACGCAGCGTTGGTCGCTGCCGGTGCGCTCACCCTCGCCATGGCCGCCTGCGGCAGTGACGGGGACTCCGACGCCGAGAACCTGGACGACAACCGCGTCGGCGCGATGTCCGAGTACGGGGTCGGCACCCAGTTCAAGGCGACCGAGCCACTGACCTTCTCGATGCTCTACAACAACCACCCGAACTACCCGAACCGCAAGGACTGGCTGTTCTGGTCGGAGCTCAACAAGCGCACCGGCGTCACGATCGACACCGTCGAGGTCCCGCTGAGCGACTACGAGCAGAAGCGCGGCCTGATGATCGGTGCCGGCGAGGCCCCGATGATCATTCCGAAGACGTACCCGGGCCAGGAGGCCCCGTTCGTGGCGTCGGGCGCGCTCCTGCCGGTGAGCGAGTACATCGACCTGATGCCCAACTTCAAGGACAAGATGGAGAAGTGGAACCTCAAGGCCGACATCGACACGCTGCGTCAGGCCGACGGTAAGTTCTACATCCTCCCCGGGCTGCACGAGAACGTCTGGCCGGACTACTCGCTGGCGATCCGGACGGACATCCTGGAGGAACTCAACCTCCAGATCCCGAAGAGCTGGGACGAGTTCTACACCGTCCTCAAGGCGATGAAGGCGAAGTACCCGAACCAGTACCCGTTCTCCGACCGGTGGAGCAAGCCGACGCCGGGCGGCAACCTCTTCAACATCATGGGCGTCGGCTTCGGCACCCGGGGCGGCTGGGACTACCAGAACTACACCTGGGACGCGGCCGCCGGCAAGTTCGTCTTCACCGGCACCACCCCGCAGTACAAGGCGATGGTGGAGTTCCTGAACAAGCTGGTCAAGGAGGGGTTGCTCGACCCGGAGAGCTTCACCCAGGACGACGACCAGGCCCGGCAGAAGCTGGCCTCCGGTAAGTCGTTCGTGATCGGCACCAACGCCCAGACCCTGGTCAACGAGTACCGCCCGGACGTCAGCAAGCTCGACCCGAACGCGAAGATCGTGAAGATCCCGCTGCCGGCCGGCCCGGCCGGCGATGTCAAGCGGGGCACCCGGCTGGAGAACGGTGTCGCCATCTCCAGCAAGGCCCGGGAGAGCAAGAACTTCGTCGCGATGATGCAGTTCCTGGACTGGATCTACTACTCCGACGCGGGCCAGGAGTTCGCCAAGTGGGGTGTCGAGGGGACGACGTTCACCAAGGACACCGCCGGCAAGTGGACGCTGGCCAAGGACATCGACTACGTCGCGCTGAACCCGGGCGCGCCGAAGCACCTGCAGAAGGACTTCGGGTTCGGCAACGGCGTGTTCGCCTACGGCGGACCCACCAAGCTGCTCCAGTCCACCTTCTCCGCCGAGGAGCTGGAGTTCCAGCAGGCGATGGCGGCCAAGCAGACGCTGCCGGTCGACCCGCCGCACCCGCTCACCGACGAGGAGCGGGAGCAGGCGACGCTCTGGGAGACCCCGCTGAAGGACTTCGTCACCCAGCAGACGCTCGCGTTCATCCTCGGCCAGCGTGACCTGGCCCAGTGGGACGCGTACGTGGCCGAGGTGAAGGGCAAGAACGCGGACGCCTACATCGACCTGGTCAACAAGTCGTACGAGCGGTTCAAGAAGGACCACGGCTGATCGCACGGCACCCCGGTCCGGTCCCGCCCGATCCCCGGGCGTGACCGGACCGCACCACCCCCGGGCCCGACCGGTACGGCACCCGCCGACCGGCCGGGCCCGACGGCACTGAGCAGAGGACAACACATGCGTTTCACCGTTCCGGCGCGCCCCTGCGGCCGGCTGACCGACGCCTGGCGGGCCTGCGTCGGCACGGGCCGTTTCGAACTGGCGCTGCGCCGCGACTACCAGGACTCGCTGGCCCTGGTCCAGCGGGAGATCGGCTTCCGGCACATCCGGGGACACGGCCTGCTGAGTGACGGGGTCGGGGTGTACCGGCCCTACGAACACCAGGGCTCGCGCCGGGTCCAGCACGCCTTCACCTACGTCGACCAGGTGGTCGACGCCTACCTCGACCTCGGCATCCGCCCGTTCGTGGAGCTGGGGTTCATGCCGGCTGCCCTCGCCTCCGGCGAGCAGACCGTCTTCTGGTGGCGCGGCAACGTCACCCCGCCGTCGTCGGAGACCGAGTGGGTGGCGCTGGTCAAGGCCACCGTCTCGCACCTCGTCGACCGGTACGGCCTGGCCGAGGTACGCGGCTGGCCGATCGAGGTGTGGAACGAACCCAACCTCCGGGACTTCTGGCTCGGCGCCGACGAGGCCGCCTACCACCGGCTGTACGAGCTGACCGCGCACGCGATCAAGGACGTCGACGCCGGCCTCCAGGTCGGCGGTCCGGCGATCTCCCCCGGCGCCGACGAGTGGCTGCCACGGTTCGCCGACTTCGTCGCGTCCCGTGACGTGCCGGTCGACTTCGTCAGCAAGCACGCCTACAGCTCGGGACCGGCCCAGCACGTGCCGTTCGGCGTACACCAGACGCTCCGGCCGGCGAGCAGTCTGCTGGAGCAGTTCGGTACGCCCCGGGACCTGCTGCGGGACACCGCGCTGGCCGGATTGCCGGTGCACATCACCGAGTTCAACTCGTCGTACCGGCCGGACAACCCGATCCACGACACCGCCTTCCACGCCGCGTACCTGGCCCCGGTGCTGGCCGCCGGGGGTGACCTGGTCGACTCCTTCTCGTACTGGACGTTCAGCGACATGTTCGAGGAGGTGGGGATACCGACGGCGCTGTTCCACGGCGGTTTCGGACTGCTCACCCACCGACAGGTCAAGAAGCCCACCTACCACCTGTACGCCTTCATGGCGCGACTCGGCGACGAGATCCTGGCGCGCGGGTCGGACCACCTGGTGACCCGGGACCGCGACGGTCGGGTCACCGTGCTGGCCTGGGCGCCGGTCGACGTCACCGGCCGGGACCCGGTGGACCGGCACGAGCTGCGGCTGTCGATTCCGGTCGGTCCGGCCGTGGCGGACCCGGCCGGTTCCCTCGACGGCGGGTCGGACCCGGCGCGGGGCTGGGCGTTCGTCCAGCGCCACACGGTCGACGAGGAGCAGGGCAACGCCTGGACGGCGTGGGCCGAGCTGGGCCGGCCCCGCTCGCCGCGGCCGCGGCAGCTGGACGCGCTGCGGGAGGCGGCCGAGCCGGGTCGCCGGCACCACCGGCTGCCGGTCGTCGCCGGACGCGTCGACCTCGATCTCACCCTCACCCGGCACGAGGTGACCCTGGTCGAGATCACCCCGGTGGTCGACGAGACGCCGTCCTGGTGGGACGAGCGCAGGCTGTTCGGGATGTCGGCCGACACCGGACCGGACGGCGACGGCACGGCGGAGGAGCGGGGATGAGCGCGGCGGCCGGAGCCCGACGCCAGTTCGGCACCGGGCCACTGTCCCGGGCCGCCGCGCTGGTCTACTGCCTGCTCGTGGTCGAACTGCTGATCCTGCTCACCGCCGTACCCGGGTTGGTGCCGCTCGTCCTGCTGGACCGGCACGCCAGCAACCTCCCGCTGGTCGCGGCCTGCGTTCTGCCGGTCGGACCGGCGGTCTCGGCCGCGCTGTACGCGGTGCACCGGCACCGCCCGGACCTGGCCGACCTGCGGCCGGCGGCGGCGTTCTGGCGCGGCTACCGGGCCAACCTCGGCCCGGTGCTGCGGCTCTGGGTGCCGGCGCTGCTCTGGCTGACCATCCTCGCGGTGAACCTCGCCCACCTCGACGCCGCCGGGGTGCCGGGCTGGTGGCGGGTGCCGCTGGTGGTGATCGCGGCGCTGAGCACCCTCTGGCTGGTCAACGCGCTGGTCATCACCTCGCTCTTCAGCTTCCGGGCCAGGGACGTGGCCCGGCTGGCCGGCTACTTCCTCGGCCGTACCCCCGGGGTGACGCTGGGCAACGCCGGTGTCCTGCTCGCCGCGGCCGCGATCACCCTGTTCAGCTCCGAGGCGGTGCTGGTGCTGCTCGGCTCGGTGCTCGTCCTGGCGCTGCTCGGCACCGCCCGTCCGATGATCGACAAAGTCCGTGAGGAGTTCACCGCGTGAGCCTGCCGCGTACCCGGAAGGTGCCCTTCGGCGGGGACTACAACCCGGAGCAGTGGCCCGAGGAGGTGTGGCGGCAGGACTACCGACTCTTCGACGCCGCCCGGATCGACACCGTCACGCTCGGCGTCTTCACCTGGGCCCGGACCCAGCCCGCCCTCGACGTCTACGACTTCACCACCCTGGACCGGATCGTCGAGCGGGCCGGCGCCGAGGGTCGGCAGATCTGCCTGGCGACCGGGACCGGCGCCCACCCGGCCTGGCTGGCCCGGGCGTTCCCGGAGGTCACCCGGGTCGACTTCGAGGGCCGTCGGCACCGGTACGGGCAACGGCACAACTCCTGCCCCAGTTCGCCGGTGTTCCGCCGGCTCTCCGCCGAACTGGCCCGCCGGATCGCGGCCCGGTACGCCGGCCACCCCGCGGTCGTCGCCTGGCACGTCGGCAACGAGTACGGCGGCGCCTGCTACTGCGACCTCTGCGCCGCCGGCTTCCGGGACTGGCTACGGTCCCGGTACGGCACCCTGGAGGCGCTCAACACCGCCTGGTACACCACGTTCTGGTCGCACACCTTCACCGACTGGGACGAGATCGAACCGCCGTCGGCGTTGACCGAGCACTGGCGCGGGCCGAACCACACCGCCTTCCAGGGCATCACCCTGGACTACCTGCGGTTCATGTCCGACGCGATGCTGGCCAACTTCGTCGACGAGAAGGCGGCGATCCGCCAGGCGAGCGACCTGCCGGTGACCACGAACCTGATGGGCATGTACCGGCCGATCGACTACCACCGGTGGGCTCCGCACCTCGACTTCGCCTCCTGGGACAACTATCCGCCGGACGACCGGTCACCGGCCTGGATGGCACTGGCCCACGACCTGATGCGCGGGCTGAAGGACGGCCAGCCGTTCTGGCTGATGGAACAGACCCCGAGCTACACGGCGTCCCGGGACGTGAACCCGCTGAAACGGCCCGGGGTGATGCGGCTGTGGAGCTGGCAGGCGGTGGCACACGGCGCGGACGCGGTGCTCTTCTTCCAGATGCGGGCCTCCCGGGGCGCCTGCGAGAAGTACCACGGTGCGGTGATCGGACACGCCGGCCGTGACGACACCCGGGTCTTCCGGGAGGTGGCCGCGCTCGGTGCCGAACTCGACCGGCTCGGCGGTACGACGCTCGGCGCCCGCACCCCGGCCCGGGTCGCGCTGCTCTTCGACTGGGACAGCTGGTGGGCGGTGGAGATCTCCGACGGGCCGTCCCGGCTGGTCCGCTACCAGCAGGTGGTGCACGCCTACTACCGGGCGCTCTGGGACGCGGGGGCGGACGTTGACGTGCTGCCGGTGACCGCCGACCTGACCCGCTACGACGTGGTCGTCGCGCCGGTACTGCACATGGTCAAGGACGACCTGCCGCAGCGGCTCGAGGCGGTGGCGGCCCGGGGCGGCTCGGTGCTGACCACGTTCCTCTCCGGTCGGGTCGACGTGCACGACCAGGCATTCCTGACGGACGTACCGGGGCCGCTCGGGGCGCTGCTGGGGATCCGGGTCGACGAGTGGGACGCCCGGGAGGCCGAGGTGGTGAACCCGGTACGGCTGACCGTCGGCGACAGCGAGGTGGGGGTCGAGTCGCGGCTGGTCTTCGAACTGGTGATCCCGCAGGGGGCGGAGGTGGTGGGCCGGTACGGGGCCGACTTCTACGCCGGCACCCCGGCGGTCACCCGGAACCGTTTCGGCGCCGGCCACGGCTGGTACGTCGGCACACACCTCGACCGGGCCGGCGTCGACCGGGTGGTCCGCCAGGTGCTGTCCCGGCACGACCTGCTGGGGCCGTACGCCGACGTGCCGGAGGTGGAGAGCACGGTCCGGGTCGCCCCGGACGGAACCCGGCTGCGGTTCCTGCTCAACCACCGGTCCGAGCCGGTCGAGGTGGATCCGGCCCGGGCCGGACTCGACCTGCTGACCGGTGACCGGGTCACGCCCGGCGAGCCGGTCCGGCTGGAGCCGTACGGCGTCCGTGTGGTGCGCGAGGAGCCGGCCGACGGGTGACCACGCCCGCCGGTGCGGCGGACAACGCCACCGCACCGGCCGCACCGGGTCCCGGCCGTCCTCAGTGGATCCGGCGGCCGTGCGCGTCCGGCACCCCCGACTTGCGGTGGAAGTAGGTGTTCACCTGGTCACGCCACTCGGTGGCGGACCGGACCTGCTCGTCGAGCCGCTCGGCCACCCGGGCCGCCACCGCCGGGTCGACCAGGTCGGCGATCTCCGCCCAGCGTCGCCGCAGCGTGGTCACCTGGTCCACCCCGGCGAAGTGGGTGTCGTAGATGTGCTGGATGACGGTGACGCCACTGTGCAGCACGTGTCCGTACGGCACATGGTGGAAGAAGAGCAGCAGCTCGTCGGGGCAGGTGTCGGGTGACTCGTACACGTCGGACCAGGGGGCCGGATACTGGCCGGTGAAGCCGGTGCCGGTGGCCCGGGTCCGGTCCACCCCGACGCCGTCCCGGTCGGCGAAGTGGTAGGTGCCCCACGGGGTGTACTCGTAGCCGTCCACGTCCGGCCCGTAGTGGTTGCCCGGACGGACCATGAAGCCGACGCCGAGCGGGGCGGTGTACCGCTCGTACGTCCGCCACGAGTCGTCCATGATCTCGTGCAGCGTACGACGCAGCCGGTCGGGATCACCGGTCGCCGCCGGCACGAAGGTCAGGTCGATCCACTCGTCGAGGACCGTCAGCGGGTCCAGTCGGGGGTTCCAGGCGAGGCGACCGAAGGCGTACAGGTTCGCCTGGGCGAGCGGATGGCCGGTCCAGAACCGGTCGTCGCCGACGTTGGAGACGGCGGCCAGTCCCCCGCCGGCGCCGGTCGGGCCGGTGCCGCGCGGGCTCCGGTCGCTGACCGTCGTCGGTTGGCCAGTGACCGCCACCCGCCGGCCGGCGACCTCCGCCGTCGCGCCGGCGGCGACGTCGGCGACGGTCGGGCCGTCCGCGCCCCACAACCCGAAACCGAGCACCTCCGACCAGAGTGGACCGAGATAGCAGACGTGCCGCTGCTGGCCGGTGTACTCCTGGGTGACCTGCAACTCCACCGCCAGCCGGGTGACCGGCATCGCGGCGATCACCGGTGAGACCGGCTCGCGGGTCTGGAAGTCGATCGGACCGTACTTCACCTGCAGGATGACGTTGTCCCGGAACTGTCCGTCGAGCGGGGCGAAGTGGTCGTACGCCGCCCGGGCCCGGTCGGTCGAGCGGTCCCGCCAGTCCTGCCGGTGGTTGTAGACGAAGGCCCGCCAGTGCACCACACCCCCGTACGGCGCCACCGCCTCGGCGAGCACGTTCGCCCCGTCGGCGTGGCTGCGACCGTACCCGAACGGGCCCGGCTGTCCCTCCGAGTCCGCCTTCACCACGTAGCCGCCGAAGTCGGCGATGGTGTCGTAGACCTGGCGGGTGGTCTTGGCCCACCAGGCCCGGACGTGCTCGTCGAGCGGGTCGGCGGTCGACAGCCCGCCGAGCGTGACCGGCGCGGTGAAGGTGACCGACAGGTGCACCCGGATCCCGTACGGCCTCAGCTCGTCGGCGATCGCCGCCAGGTCACCGAGCCGGTCGGTGAGCAGCCGCGCCTCGGCCACGTGCACGTTCACGTTGTTCACCGTGACCGCGTTGACGCCACTGGCGGCGAGCAGTCGCCCGTACGCCCGTACCCGGGCCAGGTCGGGGGTCAGGGCGCCGTCCCGCCAGAAGATCGAGCCGCCCGAGTAGCCGCGTTCGACCTGGCCCATCACCGGGTGCACGGTGATGTTGTCCCAGTGGTTGAGCATCCGCAGCCGATTCGTCGGCCGGTGCCGCTCGACCGGAAGGTCGGCCCCGAACGCCGCCTCGCCCCGCCGGACCACCTCGAAGAGGCCGTACAGCAGCCCGGCCGGCGCGTCGGCCAGGACCACGGTGACCCCGGCGCGGCGGGCCAGGGCGAACCCGTCGGCGCCCAGCGGCACGGGTCCGGCCGCCACTTCGGCCTGGACCGCGTCCGCGCCGGCGGGCAGCCCGGGTTCCGTGGTCAGCGCGAAGACCAGGTCGTACGACGGGTCGGCCGACTCCGTCCCGGCGGTCGACTGCCGCAGAGCGCCGCCGTAGCGGGCGGCGGCGTCGGCGACCTCCTGTCGGACCGTCTCGACGAGCAGGCCGGCGCCCCGGACGAGGGTGTGACGCGAGCCGATGGCCCGGAACACCTCGGGCGGCAACCAGGCCGGGTGGATGTCGGTGAGCTGGGGGGTGGTCACGGGTCCCTCCGGGGTGCTCCGCACTGCTGTCGCTGGTGAATGGTCCGGCCCCGGCGGTGGGGTCCGTCCGGGCGGTCGTCCACCGGACCGGTCGAGCGCGATCCAATCGGCGCGACCTGCGAATCGATGATCGAACTCTAGTGCATCGGGGGTCTGCTGGCATGTACGGAGAACAGCCGCCGGGGTGTGGCTAACGGCCCCGGCCCACCGGCCACAACTGGATCCGGTACCACTCCCGCGCGGCGGAATCCGGCTGCCGAAGTTCGGTCAGCGCGGCGGCGAACTCCTCGGCGGACCCGGCGCGCGCCTCCTCATACCGGTCGCGCACCGTGTTGTGGTGGTACGCGACCACTCGTACCCCGTACTCACCGGGCCCCGACGGCAACTCGACGCCGACCTGCACCGCGGAGTCGCACGACTCGATGATGCACCAGCGCTCGTCGGGAAAGACGACAAAGCCTTCCCGCGCGTAGTCGAACGGCCGCTCGTCCGGCAGGATCAGCGGCATCCGTGACCAGGTTTCCACGGACACTCTCGGCCAGCCCACCTCCGTTGCGGCAACCCCGACGGCGCTCGCCGCGAACCCGATCCCGTCCCTGAAAGCGCGTCGCCCCGCCTCGGCAAGATCACGATATTCGTGTTCGCCCCGCGAGTGCAGACAGAACACCCCGTAGGAGGGTGAGACAACTGTGTCGACGACGGATCGAAGCACGGGCATCGCGACAGTGTGCCAACACCTCGCAACGGCCGGGAACCGCCGGCTATGACCGGCCTCACAAGCCGTTGACCAGCACATTTCACCGACCAGGCAGGCATCGACGGCAGCTGGCCAACTAGCCTTGCCCGACATGAAGGTGTGGATTCCTCATAAAGCCGGCATACCGCTGCTCGGCGACCTCCCGGACAGTGTTCTCGTCGAGGTCGCCGACAACCCGCAGGCGCTCCCCTCGGCACCGGACGGGGTTCAGTTCTGGCTGCCCACGTTCCTCGACCAGACCCCGATGCACCACCTGGTCACCGAACTGCCCGACCTGCGGGTGGTACAGCTGCCGAGCGCCGGCGCGGACGCCTGGCTCGACCGCCTGCCGGCCGGGGTGACCCTCTGCGACGCCCGGGGCGTGCACGACTCGGCCACCGCCGAATGGGTGGTCACCGGGATCCTGTCCCAACTGCGGGCCATCCCGTCCTTCGTCCGGGCTCAGGACCAGGGAATCTGGGCGAACGACCGGTACGCCCCGACCGACGAGCTCGCCGGCCGGCGGATCCTGATCGTCGGCGCCGGTTCGATCGGGTCCGCCCTGGCCGCCCGACTCGCCCCGTTCGAGGTGGACCTGACCCTGGTCGCCCGGACCGCCCGGCCCGCCGAGGGCGTACACGGGGTCGACGAGCTGCCCCGACTGCTGCCGAGCGCCGACATCGTGGTCCTGCTGGTCCCGCTCACCGCCCAGACCCGCGGCATGGTCGACGCCCGGTTCCTGACCGCGATGCGGGACGGGGCCATGCTGGTCAACGCCGCCCGCGGCCCGGTCGCCGACCCGGCGGCGCTGCTCGCCGAACTGGCCACCGGCCGGATCTCTGCGGTGCTGGACGTCACCGAACCCGAACCGCTGCCGGCCGGGCACCCGCTGTGGCAGCTGCCGAACGTCCTGATCACGCCCCACGTGGGCGCCCAGGTGCACGGACTGCTGCCCCGCATGTACCGGCTCGCCGCTGCACAGCTGCGTCGGTTCCTGGCCGGCGAACCGCTGCACAACCAGGTCGCGAACGGCTACTGAACCGGAAGTCGGACGCGGTGCCGGGTCGGGGCCGACCGTCCCGCCCGGCACCGCCCCGCCCCGGCGCCCGGGGCACCGGGTCGACTCAGCCGCGCCTGCGGGCCCCGAACAGGTACCGCCGCGAGTACGCCACGAACGGGCCGTCGGATTCGATCCGCCGATGCAGGTCCAGCAGCCGGTCCCGGTAACCGTCGACGGTGAAACCCGGCACCGTCCAGACCACCTTGCGGAGGAACACGATCACGGCGGCGACGTCGAAGAACTCCATCCGCAGCGCCTCGCTCCGCAGGTCCACCACGTCCAGTCCGAGCGCGGTCGCGGCCACCCGGGCCCGCTCCGGATCGCGGGCCCGCCCGACCGGCTGCGGTCCCATCAGGAAGTCGGTGAGTTCCCGTACCGACCCGGGACCGACCTGCTGGGACAAATAGGTGCCGCCGGGGGCCAGCACCCGGGCCACCTCGGCCCAGCGCACGGTCACCGGGTGGCGGCTCACCACCAGGTCGAACGCACCGTCGGCGAACGGCAGGTCGGCGTCCTCCCCGACCTCGACCACCATCCCGCCCAGGGGGGCGAGCCGCTGCCGGGCCAGCGCCACGTTCGGTGGCCAGCCCTCGGTGGCCACCAGTACCGGTGGCGGCTTCGGGATGCCGGCCAGCACCTCACCGCCGCCGGTCTGCAGGTCCACCGCCCGGTCGGCGAGCGCCATCCGTTCACCCATCAACCGGGCGTAGCCCCAGGACGGCCGCTGCTCCGTGGCCCGGCCGGCGAACCAGGAGAAGTCCCACCCGTCGACCGGGACGGCGATACCCTCGGCGACGAGTTCCGCGAAATCAGCCACCGGGTGAGTCTCGCGACGGCCCGGGCCCGACTCAACCGGGTTCCGGGGCCGGGACCCTTCCGGTACGCTCCCGTCATTCGACGTAGAACACCAGGAGGGTGATCATGGACAGGGCTCTCCTCGGCACGGTGCAGGTACCCGCTTCGGCGCGGAAGTCCACCGCCCGCTGATCCCGCCACTTCGACGTACGCCGGTCCGCTCGGCGTACGTGGCGGTAACGCGCCCCGTCGACCTCCGGCTCGAAGCGATCGATCCCACCAGGCCGCCCCGTCCGGGCGGCTGATCTCCGGCGCCCTCGTCCGGCGCCGCCGCATCGCTTCCGAGGAGTTCTCCGTGTTCTCGCACGTCGACTCCGGGCGCTCCGACGCGTCCGGAACCCACCGACCCCGCCCGCTGGGCCGGGAGTTCGACAAACTCTGGGCCGCCAGCGCGGTCTCCAACCTCGGCGACGGGGTGACCATGGTGGCCGGTCCCCTCCTGGTCGCCTCGCTCACCGCTGATCCGGCACTGATCGCCGGGGCGGTTGTCGCCCAACAACTTCCCTGGCTGCTGTTCGCCCTGATCGGCGGCGTGCTGGTCGACCGGTACGACCGCCGCCGGGTGATGGTGGTGGTCAACCTGGGTCGGGCCGGCGTCCTCGCCGCGCTGGTCGGGGCGGTGCTGGCCGGCCCCGCCCCCTCCGTCCTACTGATTGTCGTCTACCTGGCCTTCTTCCTGCTCGGCACCGGCGAGACGATCGCCGACACCGCCGCGACGGCCCTGCTACCCGCCGTCGTGCCGGACGAGCGCCTCGAGCAGGCGTACGGATGGCTGCAGGCGACGTTCGTGGTCGGCAACCAGTTCGTGGCCAAGCCGCTCGGGGCGTACCTCTTCGTGGTCGCGGTGGCGGTGCCGTTCGGGTTCAACACGACGACCTTCGTGGTCGCGGCGCTGCTGCTCGCCGTACTCCGATGGCGCCCGGTGCCGGACGACCGGCCGACGGCCGGCGACACAGCGGTCCGGCGGAGCCTGCCGGCCGAGGTCCGGGCCGGTCTCCGGGCGCTGTGGTCGTCCGCCGTGTTGCGGATGCTGGCGGTCTGCCTCGGCCTGATGAACCTGGTGTTCTGCGCGGCGTTCGCGGTGTTCGTGCTCTACTGCCGGGACCGGCTCGGCCTGTCCGAGGTCGGCTTCGGGGTGCTGCTGACCGCCTCGGCGGCCGGCGGCCTGCTCGGCGCCGGGCTCGCGCCACGGCTGCGCCGCCGGTACGGCACTCCGGCGCTGCTCCGGGCCGGTCTGATCATCGAGACCGGCACCCACCTGGTGCTGGCGGCGACCCGGGAACCGTGGCTGGCCGCGGCGGTGCTGGCGCTGTTCGGGGTGCACACCATGGTCTGGGGCGCGCTGGTGATGGGACTGCGGGCCCGGCTGGTCCCCGACCACCTGCGCGGGCGGGTGAACAGCGTCTACGGGCTGCTCGACCTCGGCGGCGCGGCGCTGGGCAGCCTGCTCGGCGGGATCCTCGCCACCCTGACCGACAGCCTCACCGCCCCGTTCTGGGTCGCCGGGGTGGCGACGGGGCTGCTCACCGTCGCCTTCTGGGGCCGACTCGCCGCCACGGACGGGACCGCGCCGACCGCCACGGGCGTGACGGCCCCGACCGGCGACCCGACCGAACCGGTGGCCACGGGCGTCACGGACCCGACCGCGTGGGGGCGGTCGACCGCGCCGGCGCGGGAACGGCCGGAAACGGCAGCCGACCAGGATCAGGCGGCGACGGTCACATCGCGACCGGGTTCGGCCCCGGCATCATGACCGGCTCGGCCGGCATCGGCACCTGCAGGAAGGTCGCGCCGCGCAGGTCCAGCCAGGCGGCGGTCGGGGTCCGGACCAGCCGGAGGATGACCTCCTGGCAGGACGGGCAGCGGGCTACCACGCCGGGCGCGTTCGCGTAGACCCGGAGGCCGGCCACCGGACCGGTGCGCCCGCACGAGGCGCACCGGCCGGTGGCCGTACTCAGGTCCACCGCGAACAGTTCGGCCAGCGGTCCGGCCAGCATGTTGCCGTCCAGGTAGTCCATCGCCGGCTGCTCGGGATAGAACTGGTCGGTCATCTCGTCTCCAAACAGTCGGGCTCGACGCGGTCGGTGTGACCCGGGACAGGCGGCCGGCAGTCGGCGTCGTCGGCTCCGGGTCGTCCGTGGTCGGTCCGGCGGTCAGCCCCCGGTCGGGCCGAACCGCTCGGTGCGGATCCGGCGGGGCTCGTGCCCGAGCGCGACCAGGATGTCCGCGACGGTCTCCACGAAACCGGTCGGACCGCAGACGTAACAGGCGGGCTCGAGCTGGGGTGGCCAGCCGTGGGTGTTCAGGTCGGCGACGCCGATCCGGTGCGGGCTCGCCGACGAGCCCTCCGGCGCCTGGCGGGTGTAGAGGTAGGTCACGTCGAGCCCCTGGTCGTCCCGGACCCGTCGACGCAACTCGTCGGCGAAGTAGATGTCCTGCTCGGTACGGACCGAGTAGACCAGCCGGAACGGCACCCGGCTACCGGCCGCCCGCCGGGCCCGGACCATCGCCATCAGCGGCGCGATCCCGGAGCCGCCACCGACCAGCAGGACCGGCGCGCTGTCGGTGACCCGCCAGACGAAGTAGCCGCCGATCGGCCCCCGGACCTCCAGCGGGTCACCGACCGCGAAGACGTCCACCAGGTACGGCGACACCTCGCCGTCGGGCACCCGCTGGACCGTCACCTCGACCCGGTCACCGTCCACCGGCGCCGAGATCGAGTAGCTGCGCGCCGCCTGGTAGCCGTCGTCGGCGGTCAACCGCAGGTCGACGTGCTGGCCGGGCTGGTGTCCGGGCCAGTCCGGCACCTCCAGCACCAGCGTCGCGGCCGTCTCCGTCTCCTGGCGACGGTCGACCAACCGGGCCACCCGCCAGGTGGCCCGGTTGGTCAGTCGCCCTGGTACCGCTGTTCGCGCCATGGGTCACCGTAATCGTGGTAGCCGGCGGTCTCCCAGAAACCGGGCTCGTCGGTCAGCCCGAGCCGGATACCCCGTACCCACTTGGCCGACTTCCAGAAGTAGAGGTGCGGGACGAGCAGCCGGGCCGGGCCGCCGTGCTCGGACGGCAGGTCGTCGCCGTCGTAGCGGTGGACGATCCAGGCCTGCCCGTCACGCAGGTCGTCCAACGGCAGGTTGGTGGTGTAGCCGCCGTACGAGTGCACCAGCGCGTAGTCGGCGGCCGTCTCGATCCCGTCGAGCAGGGTGTCCAGCGAGACCCCCTCCCAACTGGTGCCGAGCTTCGACCAGTGGGTCACGCAGTGGATGTCCACCGTCGGGGTCTCCGTCGGCAGCGACCACATCTCGTCCCAGGTCCACCGGTACTCCGCACCGGTCTCCGTGGTGATCACGAACTCCCAGTCCGTCAGCGGCACCCGTGGGGTGGGGCCGGCGGAGAGCACCGGGAAGTCCTCGGTCAGGTACTGACCCGGCGGCAGCGCCGGCTCGCTCGGACGACGCCGTCCCTGGAAGCCCGGAGAGACAATTCCCACCCGACAGTCCTACCACCCCGCGCGCCGACCCCGAAGCCGAACCCCGGTACCTGCCCGCCACACGGGGCCGCGACCGGTCAGGAGACGGGTCCGTCCAGCAGTTCGGCGGGCAGGCCGGACCAGCGGGCGTACGCGCTGTCCAGGAAGTAGTCCTGGCCGGGATCCCAGGTGTGGCCGGCGGCCCGACGGTGGTAGACGTAGCCGAGCGGATGGGTGCGGTAGACGATGCCCCCGTCCCGACGGACCCGCCGCAGCAGTCCGAGGTCGACCGAACGGGGCACCGGCCGCCAACCGCCGACCGCTTCGAGATCCCCCCGGCCGATCAGCATGGTTCCGCCGGCCACCACCTCCGCGTCGCTCTCGGCGGCACCGGACGGACGCCGGATCGTGATGCCGAGCGTCTCCAGGTGGACGAACTCCGAACCTTTGCCGACCACCGTCGCGCCCGAGTAGTGCCGGGCCAGCACCAGGTCCCAGACGTGCTCGGCGCCGTAGCTGTCGTCGTCGTCGAACTTGGTGACCAGGCTGCCCCGGGCCCGACCGGTGGCGGCGCCCAACGCCGCGCCGAAACTGACCGTCGCCGGCACCTCGACGACCTCGTACGGCCGTCCGCCGGCGGCGAGCAGGGCGCGTACCGGCTCGGGCAGTGCACAACCGTGCAGGCAGAGCAGCAGTTCCAGGTTCGGGTAGGTCTGCCCGACGATCGTGCGTACCGCCGCCGGAAGCAGGTCGGGGCGGCGGGTGGCCAGGATCGCGCTCACCGACGGGGGGTGGGGCAGCCCGGGAAACGGGGCGGCGGCGAGTCGCGGTAGCGCGAACCCGGTGGCGTGCCCGCGCAGGGCCGCCCGACGCTGCCGGACACTGCGGGCCTCCCGGGCCAGTGGACCGTCCTCCGGCACCGGCGTACCGACGATCTCCCGCAGTTCCGGGGTGAGCAGCGCGGCGACCCGCTCCGGCAGGGCCGGCGCGGACAGCGTCGCCCCGGTCATCGCCACCTGGACCAGCAGCGCCGCCACCGCGACCGGGTCGGTGTCCGGCACGGTGGCGCAGTCGACGACGCCGACCCGCCGGAGGGTGGCGAGGTCGGCGGCGGTCAGCCCGGGTCCGTCCACCGGCCCGACACCCGGGCGTCGTCGCCCCGGCGGCCGTGCGGCGAAGTCCAGCCGTATCCGGGGGGCGTCCGACCGGTAGGAGTCGGCCCGGCGGCCCCGGGGGTTGACCCGGCGCGCGTCCACCAGCACCGTCGCCGGGCCGGTGCCGGGCCGTGGCCCGTGCCGGCCGGTGACCCACCCCGCGGCGTACGACGGCGCGGCGGGCGGCGGCAGCGTGAGCCCGTCGGTTCCGTCGGTTCCGTCGGCGGGCGGCGGCGGATCGGCGGGCGGCGGCGAGTCGGTCCACAGCACCAGGTCGTGGGCGCGGATCTCGGTGTCGACCGGCAGCCGGTTGCCGGTCAGGACCGCGACCGGCCGGCCGGGCAGGTAGTCGGGCAGGGTGTCCCAGCAGGTCAGCTCCGCGCTGGCCGGGGTGGGCAGCGGCCGGTCGGGGGTGAGCGCGGGCAGCGCCGCCCGCAGCACGTCGCGCAGCCGCGTCGGCCGGGAGAGCCGGACGGCGACGCTGGCCGGGCCACGCCCGCGGTAGGGCAGCGTGACCCGGTGCCGACGGAGGTGGTCGAGCGGGCCGATGCCGAGTGACCAGCCGCGCCGGGGCGCCCGCCAGTACGCCACCACGATCGTCGTACGCCGGGTCGACGTCGCCGAGACCGGCAGGGTGAGCAGATCCCGGAGCCGGTCGACCGAGCCGGCGAGGACCAGCAACCGGCCCCGGCCGGGAAGCCGGAGCACCCGCAGTCCGACCCACCGGCCGAGGCGTTCGGCCCGGGTCGGTGGCGGCGCACCGACCAGGCGCCACCACCAGTGCCGCTCCGGTCGGGCACGGGAACCCGGCGCGGGCGCTGCGATGTCCGGTCCCCCGGACGCCGGGCCCGCCCCCGGTACGGTCGCCCCTGGCTCCACCTGCTCGCCGGTACGCATCTCGCTCCGCTCCTGCCGCTCCGCCACCGGTGCCACCGTCCATCGGCGCCTGCCGACACACAGCAAGACAGCGCTCTGTCCGCTGTTGACCACGGTTGGTGACTCCCCCGCCGACGATAGGCCCTGCCGGTTGTCGTACCCGCCAACTCCGGCCCGAGTGTCCTATCGTTCGGCGATGACCGACACCCGGCCGGCACCCGCGACCGGCCCGCTCCGTGGTCTCCGCGTCATCGAACTCGCCGGCATCGGACCGGCTCCGTTCGCCGCGATGGTCCTGGCCGACCTCGGCGCGGACGTGATCCGGATCGACCGGGTCACCGAGGTACGCCCGGAACGGTTCGGCACCCCCCATCCCGACCTGCTCAACCGGGGACGCCGCTCACTCGCGGTCGACCTGCGGAAACCGGACGGACGGCGGCTGGTGCTCGAGCTGACCCGTACCGCCGACGTCCTCGTCGAGGGTTTCCGGCCGGGGGTCACCGAACGGCTCGGCCTGGGGCCGACGGAGTGTCTGGCGGTCAACCCCCGGCTGGTCTACGGGCGGATGACCGGCTGGGGACAGGACGGCCCGAACGCCGGGCACGCCGGACACGACATCAACTACCTGGCCCTGACCGGCGTGTTGCACGGGATCGGCCGCGCCGGCGAGCGACCGGTGCCGCCGATGAACCTGGTCGGCGACTTCGGCGGCGGCGGGATGCTGCTGGCCCTCGGTGTGGTCTGCGCACTGTACGAGGTACGTGGCGGCGGGGCCGGGCAGGTGGTGGACGCGGCCATGGTGGACGGCGTCTCACTGCTGTCCACGATGATCCACGCACTGCGCGGGATGGGCCGCTGGCAGGACGACCGTGGGGTCAACATGTTCGACGGCGGTGCGCCGTACTACGACACCTACGAGTGCGCCGACGGCGCATACCTGGCGGTCGGCGCGGTCGAACCACGGTTCTACGCCGAACTGGTCCGGCTCACCGGGTTTCCGTTGCCGCCGGACGAGGCGCTCGACCGGGACGACCCGGCGAACTGGCCGGCGCTGCGCCGGGCCTGGGCCCGGCTGTTCCGGACCCGGAGCCGGGACGACTGGGCCGCGCTGCTGGAGCACACCGACGCCTGTGTGGTGCCGGTGCTGGACTGGCGGGAGGCACCGGAGCATCCGCACCTGGCGGCCCGCCGGGTCTTCGTCGAGCACGCCGGTGCGGCACAGCCGGCGCCGGCACCGCGGTTCAGTCGTACCCCCGGGGCGATCCTCCGGCCTCCGCCGCAACCCGGTGAGCACACCGACGAACTGCTGGCCGCGGAGCTGGGGCTGGACACCACGCGGATCCGCCGGCTCCGGGACGCCGGCACGGTGGCCTGATCCGGGTCCGGGACGCCGACACGGTGGTCTGACCCACGCCGGACCGCCCCGGGCCCCGCACCGAGATCGGCACGGGTCAACGGATGACGCCCGGCCCCCGCTCGCCGTGCAGCCAGGCGATCAGCTCGGGTGGCCCCAGCCGGGCCACCCGGGCCCGGTAGTGGGCGAGTTCGTCGGCACTGAGCAGTTCGCGGCCCGCGCCCGACCCGCCGCGTCGGAAGAACGCCCCGCGGTCCTTCAGGACCCCGGCCGGATCGGGGGCGAGTCGGTCGGCGCGGGCCCGCATCCGGTCGAAGGTCGCCGCCTCGACCAGCCGGGGCCACCGCCGGTCCGGCACCCCGATACCGAGCCGGTCGGCGATCCGGCGCATCTGCCCGTCGAGGTCGGCGACCAGGTCCGCGTAGTGCACGAGCAGGATGTGGGGCTGGTCGCGCCGCGCCCAGGCGTCGGAGAGGTGCCAGAGCACGCCCGGCAGCGAGTCGAGGGCCTCGGCCGGTTCGACCTCGCGGTCGATCCAGCGCAGCAGCCACTCCCGCAGCGGTGGCCGGACACCCGGTGGGGTGGCCGGGGCCGGCGCTCCGGTGAGTTGCCGGATCCGCTCCCGGTCGAGGTTGCCGCTCTGGTGGTACAGCGAGACCGCCATGTCGAGCGGGTCCCGGGCGACCACGATGTACGTGACCGTCGGGTCCAGCGGGAGACCGTCCAGCGGGGTGTGGGTCTTGACGAACCGACGGTGCGGTTGCGCGGCGAGCCGGGCGAAGACCTCGTTCCGGGGGACGATCAGCCAGTCCAGCCAGGGCGAGAGTTCCGCGAGCGGTGCCGGCGGCTCCGGCTCCTGGAACACCAGCAGGGCGCAGATCATCTGCATCCAGGTGGTGCCGCTCTTGGACCGGGTACTGATCACGATGTCACCAGGCCGGTGCGGGAAGCCGAGCCAGCGGGCACTGTCCTCGTCGTCTGAGCGGTACCGGACGGGGTGGCTGGGCATCCGGGCAGGATAACGGTCCCGCCGCCGCCGCCCACCGACATACCCCGGTCGGCAGGCGTGACCGGCGCGGTTACGGGTATCCGGCCGCCCGGTGGAGCGGAGACGACCGGCGAGGAGCGGAATCCCATGGTGACCAACGCGGACGTACTGCGGTACCTGCAGTCGATGGACTTCCCGGCCCCGAAGGAGGACATCGTCCGGGAGGCCGAGCGCGCGGGCGCGCCCCGGGAGGTGCTGCAGGCGTTGCGGGCGATGCCACCGGTGGACTACCGGAACACCGAGGAGGTGGCCCGTTCGGCCGCCACCGACCTGGCCCCGGACGCGTCCCCCGCCGAGTTGGCCGCGAAGACCCGCAACCGTACGCACCAGCGGGTCGCACGGCACATGCGTCAGATCTGACCCGGCGTACGCATGGGGCGCAGCCGCCGCCAGCCGCCTCGAGCCTCGACGCAGGTGGCCGTCATCACCGTCGTCGGGCTTCTCGTCGGGCTTCCCCTGACGCTGCTGCACTCCCCGGTGATGGGTCCGCTGATCGGCTGGGACGCCGCAGCCGTCACCTACCTGGTCTGGGCCTGGCTGCTACTGTCGCGACGGACCTGGCAGGAGACCGCCGAACTGGCCGTCCGGGAGGACCCGAGCCGACCGGTCCGCGACGTCGTGCTGATCACCGCCGGCCTGGCCAGCCTGCTCGCCATCGGCATCCTGCTCGCCACCGACCAGTCGGTGCGCGGAGTGGACCGGGACCTGAACATCGGAGTCGGCATCGTCAGTGTGCTGCTCTCCTGGACCGTGGTGCACACGGTCTTCACCGCCCGGTACGCCCGGCTGTACTACACCGGGGAGGACGGCGGGGTAAACTTCCACCAGACGGAACCGCCGACGTTCGCGGACTTCGCGTACCTCTCGTTCACCGTCGGGATGACCTTCCAGGTGGCGGACACCGATCTGACGTCACGTCCGGTACGTGCCACGGTGCTCGCGCACGCCCTGGTGTCGTACCTGTTCGGAGCGGTGATCATCGCTGCGACCATCAACCTGCTCGCCGGACTCGCGCACTGACCGGTGTCGGTCGGGTCCACGGGGGTCGGACCGGCGGGCGTCGCACCGCGGGACGGCACCGGACGAGGCGCCCCGCCCGCCTCCGCGCGGCGGCGCGGGCAGGGCACCACGTCCGACAGTGCCCCGGCGTCGACACGTCCGAACCGGACGCGGTCACCGGGCAACGGCCGCTCCCCGAACCGGATGAGCGATCACCGTCGCCTCATCCTACGAGTCACCATCGGCCGTCCGGCCAAATTTCCGGAAACTGTGGGGGAACCCACGGCACTTTCTCCCCTAACAAGGGATTTTGTCGTATGTGTCCTCCAGGTCGATCCTGGCCAACGCGCCGACCAGCCAGGCCAGCCGCTCCGACTCACCGCCCCCGGCGAGGCTCGCCAGGTCGGCCGCCGACCGGCCCAGGCCGAGCCGCCGGGCGGCGGCGAGAGCCCGCCGGTCGGCGACCGGTGCGGTCTCCCGCCACAGCGCCTGGACCTCGCGCAGGAACAGGTCGGTCACCTCGCCGTCGACCCCGGGCAACTCGCCGAGCAGGGCCCGTTCCCGGTCGGGCCGGTACCCGGCCGCGACGCGGAGTCGACGCAGGTCACCCTGGTAACGGGCGACCAGGACGCCGGCCAGGTCCCCCAGCGTGCCGGCGACCCGGTCCGCGTCCGTAGCGCGACCGTGTTCCCGCAGTACGGCGGCCCGCGCCTCGGGCCGGGAACGGAGCATCCGGGCCGGGCTCTCCCATCCGCGGCCGTACAGGGCCAGCGCCGGTGCGACGGCGCGCCGGACGTCGCCGGTACGGCGGAGCAGGATCGCCAGGCAGAGCACCTGGAAGAGGCTTGCCGGGTTGTTGGTGACCCGGATGCCGTACTCCTCGGCGAAGCCCCGGCCCCGGCCCGCCAGCCGACGGGCCAGCCGTCTGCGTTCCTCGACGCTCGTGGTCACAGTGGTTGCCATGCCGGCGACTACCCATCACGGCGCACGGCAAAGCAGCACGGAGCCGGTGGGTGGACGGCGGGCGGCGTCACCCGACCGTGCGACCGTGCCGGTCCCGGCTCTTGAGCCGGGTGGTCGGCATCGTCGGGGCCGGCAACGGGGCGCTGTCGTCCCCGTGTACCTTGCCGAACCGGGAACCACCGGCCATCCACTCCGTCCGGGCCTCGAGGATCTCCTCGTGCGAACGGCCGACGAAGTTCCACCACATCACCAGCGGCTCGTCGAAGGGCTCCCCGCCCAGCAGCATCAGCCGGGCCGGGCCGTCCGCGCGGATCTCGAGTTCCCGGCGACCGGTTCCGAGACAGAGCAGCGAGCCGGGGGCGAGCGGGACGCCGGCGACCTCGGCCGTACCCGACATCACCAGCACCCCGTGCTCGAAGTCACCCTGCAACGGGGTCCGGGCGGTGCCGCCGTGCGGCAGCCAGAGCTGGGCACCGAGCAACGGCGTGTGCACCACCGCCCCCGACCGGGCTCCGCCGAGCTCACCGACCAGCACGGTGACCGAGACGTCCCCGTCGTCGAGCACCGGCAGGTCGGCGTGGTGGGCGAACCCGGGCGGTCCGGACCGGGCGCCGTCCGGCAGCGCCACCCAGAGCTGCAGTCCGTGCAGGGTGGGCGGATGGTCGGGTGGGGAGTACTCGGCGTGGGCGATGCCGCGCCCCGAGGTCATCACGTTGAGCTGGCCCGGCCGGATCAGCTGGTCGCTGCCGAGGCTGTCCAGGTGTCGGATCTCCCCGTGCACCAGCCAGGTGACGGTCTGCAGTCCGGTGTGCGGGTGCGGGCCGATACCCATGCCGGGCCGGTTGGCGACGTCGTCCGGGCCGAAGTGGTCGACGAAGCACCAGGCCCCGATGGTCCGGCGCGAGCGGTGCGGGAGTAGCCGACGCACGGTGGTGTACCGCCCGAGCGGTACGTCGTGGCCCGGCAGCAGGACGTTGGTCGGCTCGGCCACGGCGGTCGCCGCGGGCGGGACGGTCTGCCCGGGCATGGGTTCGGTGCTGCTCACCCGTCCGAGGGTACGCGGGCACCACGTGCCGGAGGCGCCGAGCGGGCGCGTCCGGTGCCAGACTGGTGAGCATGGATCACGCGGTGCGGTTCGGCCTGAACGCGGACCCGAACGTCGGTGGCCTGGCCATCGCCGAACGGATCGCGAGGATCGCCGACGACAACGGTCTCGAGTACGTCGGCGTGCAGGACCACCCGTACAACTCCGGATTCCTCGACACGTTCACGGTGCTGACCTGGCTGGCCAGCCGGACCCGTCGGGTCCGGCTCTTCCCGAACGTGGCCAACCTGCCGCTGCGCCCGCCGGCGATGCTGGCCAAGCAGGCCGCCAGCCTCGACGTGGTCAGTGGGGGCCGGTTCGAGCTGGGGTTGGGCGCCGGCGGCTTCGTCGACGCCATCGCCGGGATGGGCGGGCCCCGCCGCACCCCCGGTGAGGGCCGGGCGGCGCTGTCCGAGGCGATCGACATCATCCGGGCGAGCTGGGCCGGCGAGCCCTTCGCCCACCAGGGCCGACACTACGCGCTGGAAGGAGTCCAGCCGGGTCCCCGACCGGCACACGGGATCGGGATCTGGCTCGGTGTGGTCGGGCCCCGGGCGGTACGGCTGGTGGGGGCGAAGGCGGACGGCTGGTCGGTCTCCGCCCCGTACGTTCCGCCGGACCGGCTGACGGAACTCCATCCGCTCATCGACGAGGCGGCCCGGGCCGCCGGCCGGGACCCCGACCGGCTCGTCCGGCTGTACAACGTGATGGGGCTGGTCACCGCCGAGGACCGGGACACCTTCCACGGTCCGGTACGACGGTGGGTGGAGACGTTGACCACGCTGCACCTCGAGCACCGGATGAACACCTTCGTCTTCTGGCCCGGCGGCGACCGGGAACGGCAGTCCCGGATCTTCGCCGAGGAGGTGGTACCGGCGGTGCGGGCGGCGCTGCCCGGCTGAGTCGCCACCGGCGTGTTGGCCCGCCCCCGGTCTGCCGGACCCAGCCCCCGGGCCGGCCGGAGCGAGCCCTCGGGTCAGCCGGGCCGACGGGCGGCCAGCCGCTCGATCAGGCCGAGCCGGAGCCGTTCCCGGGTCTGGGGTACGAATCCCTGGCGTACGGCCAGGTCGGCGGGCCTCCCCCGGAGCCAGCGCCGTTCCGCGTGGTCGACGAGGAGAAGCGTTCCCCCCGGCCGGAGTACCCGGTACATCTCGGCGATCGCCGCCGCCCGGTCGGCCACCGCGCAGACCGCCATCGTGCAGACGACGGTGTCGAAGCTGACGTCCGGGAACGGCAGCCGCTCCGCCTCCGCCTCGCGCAGTTCCACCGGCCGGCCCAGGTCCGCGGCGCGGCGTCGGGCCACCGCGAGCATTCCGGGGCTGAGGTCGACGCCGACCAACTCGACCGTGTCGTCATAGCGTTCGATGTTGCGTCCGGTGCCGATCGCGACCTCGAGGGTCCGCCCCCGGGCGCGGGCGCAGATCCACTCCCGGCTGTTCCCGATCGCCAGGCGTTCCGCCCGGTCGCCCCGGCTGTCGTAGCTCGCGGCCCGCCGGTTCCACGCCGCGCGGGCGTTGTCTCGCTTGACCATGGCTCAACTGTGCATGTTAATGTCAACATGAAGTCAAGCCCACGGCACGAGCCGGTCGGCGCCGAGATGAGCATCGGGGAGCTCGCCGGCCACTTCGGACTCGCCACCCACGTCCTGCGGCACTGGGAGGCGGTCGGGTTGCTGCAACCGGACCGCCGGGTCAACGGCCGGCGGCGGTACGGCCCCGCCCAGTTGACCCGGGTCGCGATCATCGTGCACGCCCGGCAGGTGGGCATCGGGTTGGATCGGCTCAGGGTCATGTTCACCACCGAGGACGCCACCGCTCGACGCGCCGTGCTGCGGCACCACCGGGACGAACTGGACCGCCAGATCGTCCGGGCCACCGCCTCGCGCGACCTGCTCGACCACGCCCTGGCCTGTCCGACGGAGGACTTCCTCGACTGCCCCGACTTCCAGCACCTGGTGCACCGGCTCGACGCGGACTGTCCGCGCGGGCGGGAGGCGACCGGTGGCCCGGAACGGGGAGTGGACGGACGGAGCAGCCGGCAGGCGACCGGCGGGTGACCGTTGACGGTCGGGCGGGGACCGGAACCGCCCGACCGTTCACGGTGGCGCCTGCCGGGTGTGCCCGCACGGACCGGCGCCCGCCGGACGTGGGTCGCGCCCGGCGGGGGCCGGTCGCGGGGG
>NZ_JBDPLT010000047.1:0-63528 GCF_039871775.1 Plantactinospora sp. B5E13 | reverse complement strand
CGGATCCGTCGATACGGGAAGCGAACAGTCCGGTGGCCGTCGCCACCGCGACCGGTGCCGCCGAATCCCACTCGTACTGGCCGCCGGCGTGCACGTACGCGTCGACCTCACCGCCGATCACCGCGGCCACCTTCACCCCGGCCGAACCCATCGGCACCAGCTCGGCACCAAGCTCCTCGGCCAGGTCGGCAAGGAACGCCGGCGGCCGGCTCCGGCTCGCCGCCAGCCGCAGCGGCCGGTTGACGGGAACCGTCGGGGTGGGCGGTGGCCGGTGCGTACCGATGGTGCGGCCCCGGGCCGGCAGGGCGACCGCCCCGGCGACCAGCCGGTGCGCGGCGCCGGCGTGGCGCGCCCAGAGGGCCACGTGCACCGCCCAGTCCGACCGGCCCTGCTCGGCGAACTCCCGGGTGCCGTCCAGCGGATCGACGATCCAGACCCGCTCGGCGGTCAGCCGGGGTGGCGCGGTACGTCCGTTCGCCGGCCAGGCGTGCCGGGCCTGCTCGTCCTCCTCGGACAGCACCACGTCCGCCGGCCGCCACCGGGCCAACTCGACGTGGAGCAGGTCGTGCGAGGCGCGGTCACCGGCCGCCTTCAACGCGGTCGGGTCGGCGTGTCGCGACTCGGTCCGGAGCCGGGTGAGCAGCCGGCCGGCGCGGTCGGCCAGCCAGACGGCGAAGGCGCCGTCCGGGGTGGGCGGTGGTGGGGAGGCGGATTCGGGTCGACCCATGAGCGACACCTCCGGGAAGCGGGTCGGGGGGAGTACGGGTCAGCCGATCGCGCGCCGACAGAAACTCCGCACGCTGCCGACGGTGGTGGCGCCGGCCACCCCGGTCAGCACAAGCAGACAGACCCAGCCGGGCAGGTGCGGAACCGTCGGCAGCATCGCGCCCCGAACCCCCTCCGCGACGTAGGTCATCGGGTTGACCGCGGTGACCGCCTGGAACCACGGCATCGGGGAGAGCAGCCGCCACGGATAGTGGACGCAGCCGGTCCAGATGATCGGGGTGACGAAGAGCGAAAAGGTGATGTTGATGCGCTGTACCGGCAGCAGCGTCGCCAGGGTCATCCCGATCCCGCCACCGATCCATCCGCCGAGCAGCACCGTGACGAGGACCATCGGCAGCCGGTCCGGCTGCCAGGGCGCCGACCCGACCACCAGGGCCCCGAGCGGATAGAGCAGCACCGCGGCGATCAGACCGCGCAGTGTCGCGGTGACCAGCTTGCCCACCGCGACCAGTTCGGTCGGCAGTGGCGCGAGCAGGCGGTCCTCGATCTCCCGGGTGAACCCGAGTTCCTTGACCAGGGGCAGCGCCACGCTCTGCAACGCCGTGGTGAGGGCGGCCAACGCGACGATGCCGGGCAGGAAGAAGTTCGCGAAGTTCGCCGCCACCATCCCCTGTCCGCCGAGTACCCGGACAAAAACGAAGAGCAGGAACAGCGGGGTGAGCCCGACCTGGACGAGGATCACCCAGAGCTCCTTGCCGGTGACCATGAGATCGCGCCGAAGGATGGCCAGAAAGACCCGGTGGGCCTGCGGGCGCGGCCGCGACACGGACGGGGTGTCGGGCTCGGTCAGCGGCGGCGGCGCATCGGCGTCGAGGGTGGTCACCGGGGATCCCTTCCGGTCAGTTCGATGAAGACGTCCTCGAGGCTGGGCGCCACGATGCGTACGTCGTTGAGCGTGGCCGACCGAGTGGTGAGCAGGGTCAGCACCGGGGCGAGCAACGCGGCGGGGTCGCCGGCGACGTACAGCCGGAACCGGGTCCGGCCGTTCGGCGATGGCACACCCTGCTGGCGGCGTGCCGACGCGGTAGCCGCCCCGACCGCCCCCGACGCGCCGAGGCGGGCGGCGAGCGCCGCACCGGCTCCGGGTCGGGCAGCGGGCGGCGCGGCCGGGGCGAGACTCTCCGCCTTCCGTACGCCGGTGATCTGCCGCAGCGCGTCGAGCAGGCGGGAGGTGACTTCCGCCGCCGACGGGGTGACGGTGAGGTCGAGGATCGCCGCCCCGGCCAGTCCCCGGACCAGGTTGCGGGGCGTGTCCAGGGCGATGAGCCGACCGTGGTCGACGATGCCGACCCGGTCGACGATCGTGGCCGCGGCGTTCATCTGGTGTGTGGTCAGCACGATCGTCACCCCACGCTCGCGCAGCTGCCGGATCCGGGCCCAGATCAGCATCCGGGTCTGCGGATCGAGCGCGTTGGTGGGTTCGTCGAGGAAGAGGACGGCCGGTTCGTGGATCAGCGCCCGGGCGATCATCAGGCGCTGCGCCATGCCACCCGAGTACGCCTCGATCCGCTGATCCGCCCGTTCGGCGAGGCCGAACCGGTCCAGCAGTTCGTCGGCGCGAGCCCGCCGGGTCGCCCGGTCCACCCCGTGGTAGGCGGCGTGGTAGAGCAGGTTCTGTCGTGGGGTGAGGGAGCGGTCGAGGTTGTTGTGCTGCGGTACGACGGCGAGTTGCGCCCGGGCGGCGACCGGGTCGCGCCGCACGTCCACGCCGCCGACCAGCGCCCGCCCCGACGTCGCCCGCAGCCGGGTCGTCAGGATGCCGACCGTGGTGGACTTGCCGGCCCCGTTCGGGCCGAGCAGGCCGAAGATCTCGCCCCGGGGCACCGCGAACGACACCCCGTCGACGGCGGGGCTCTCGGCCCGCGGATAGCGCTTCACCAGGTCGACGACGTCGATCGCGGTGGCGGCGCTCACCTGCCACCTCCCCGGCGGACGGTGCTCCCGGGCGGCGTCCGCGCGACTCGTGCCTCGGCCGCGCGGCGGGATCCGTCGGCCCCGGCCGGCCGGGTCACCCCCGGACGGGGTGGGAGGGTCATCCCCGGGCGGGGTGGGCGGCGAAGAAGCGCCAGATCGTCGCGGTGGCGTCCGGGGCGGCGGCGGGCGGGTCCAGGTCGAACAGCCGTTGCGCACCCGGCCCCGGCCCCGGCGCGCCCGGCCACTGGTGACCTGCTCCGGCCACCGTGACCAGTTCGACGCCGCGTCCCTGTGGGCAGGTCGCGCTCGACGTGGTGACCGCACCGGTGGTGGAGTCGGTCGGCGCGGCGCAGCTGTCGAGGGTCCGCCACCGGGCGATCAGCTCGGGGGTCGGCGGGCCGTCCAGCTTGACCGGGTTGCGCCCGGTGCCGCCGTTGTCCCGCCGGCCCGGGCCGCCGCCGTACGGCACCGTCCGGTCGGCCGTGCCGTGGATGTGGATCACCGAGATCGGTGCCGGATCCGGGCACGGGCCGAGCTGGGTGGCCGCCACCGGTCCGATCGCGGCGAAGAGCGTCGTGTCGCAGGCGAGCCGGTAGGCCAGCATGCCGCCATTGGAGACCCCGGTGGCGTACACCCGGCTCCGGTCCAGCGGGACCAGGCCGGCGACCGAGCCGACCAGCTGCCGGATGAATCCGACGTCGTCCACACCGTCCCGGGCCGGCGGCCCGCAACAGTCCGGACTCACCGTCCAGGAACGGTGCAACCCGTCCGGGTACGCGACAACAAACCCGGACCGGTCCGCCTCGGCGTTCCAGCCGTACGACGACTCGGCCTGCTCGCCGGTGCCGAGCGCGCCGTGCAGCATGACAACCAACGGAACCGGGCCGGTCGGGGCGAGGCTCGCCGGCCGGTACAGCCGGTACGTCCGCTGCCGGCCGTCCACCGTCAGGGTGTGGGTGGAGGTTCCGGGGCTCACGCTGACCACCGGGGTCGGCGGGTCCCGCCGATCCCGGTCGCCGACGAGCCCGCAGCCGCCGGTCGACAGGACCAGCACGCCGGTCACCAGGGCCGGAGCGAACCGCCCCGGCCGGGCACGACTCCGCAGCCGCTTCATCCATGATCCATCCTGCTTCGTCATCCTCGTACCATGGCAGGTCGAGGTTCGGGTTGTGTCGGCAACGCCGCAGACACCGGTACGTCCGCACGCCGGCACCGGTCAGACCGGGGCGGGCCCCGCCCCGTCGAGCGGGGCTAGCAGCGCCGGTCACGCAGCCGGATCAGCTCCCAGCCCCCCTGCGGCACCGCGTCGTCCAGGTCGGTCCGCAGGTTCATCGGGTTCGCCATGCCCAGATACAGGGTGCTGCCGTCGGTGACCATGTTGCGGATCCCGTAGTTCAGATAGTTGCCGAGCCCGCTGTCGTCGACCACGCTGGCCGGTCGCCCGGTCGAGTCGAAGACGAACAGGTCACCGCCGTACACCGGGGTCGGCGGCGGTGGGTCGTCGGCGAGCAGCGGGACCGAGGCGAGTTCGGGCGCCAGGCTGTCGACGCCGAGCGACCGCGCGGTGCTCTGGCCCAGATCCTTGGAGATGTAGCTCCAGTCCATCGTCCCGACGTAGAGCCTCCCGCCGGCCACCACCATCTTCCAGGTGTAGTTGTTGTACGGGTTGCCCATGCCGGAGCTGCCGTAGCGCGGGATGTATCCGGTCGGGATCGGCGCCCAGGCGCCGGCGCCGTTGTCGGCCTGCGGGTCGTAGGCGGGCAACTGCTCGGCGCCGTAGAGCAGTTCCACCCGCTGACGGTGGCCGAAGCTCTTACCCCGGAAGATGCTGATCGCCCGCTGGGTGCCCCGGACCGAGGCCCGCAGCGCGGTGTCGTCCGCCGGCGGATACGCCACCAGGTGCACCGTGGTCGCCTTCAGCGGCACGTGCATGGTGCCCCAGTAGAGGTAGCCGCCGTACGAGGCCAGCCCGCCGAGGCCGTAGGTGCGGGCCACCACCGGGTCCGGCTCGTAGTCACTGACGCTCCAGACCCGGGTCCAGGAATCCGCGTCCGCCGGGGTCAGTCCGCGCTCCCCGGCGGAGAGTCCCGGACTCATCCACACGCCCGCGACGCCGTCGGAGGTGTCGTCGGTGCCGGTCGCCGGAACGGCCATCGTGTCGTCGCCCGACCCGGTCCAGCTGGTCACGAAGATCCGACCGTCGTGGACGGTCAGGTCCGCCGCCTGGGCGGGCAGGTTCGCCACCACCTGGAAGCTGAACGGGTCGCTCCGGCTCCCGGTCCAGCGCAGCACGTGCCCCCGGTTTCCGCCGTTCGCGCCAACCCCGACGCCGGCGTACAGCACGCCGTCGGCGACGACGAAGTGCCGGATGTTGCCGTACGCGGGCAGGTTGACCGAGCCGAGGTAGCCGCCGGTGTTGGTGTCGAACGCGAACAGGTTGACGCTCTCTCCCAGGGCGGGACCGCCGAGCAGGGCAACGCCCTGGTGGGCGCCGGCCGCCCGGATGCCGGCGGTGGTGGTGAGCCGGTTCGCGTCCGCCTCCGACGCGTTCCGCACCAGGTCCGTCTTCTCGGTCAGGGTGCCGCGACGCGTGTCGTAGACGTAGAGCCGGGGCGGCCGGTGGTCGCCGAGAGTCGGCGGCAGGGTCGGGTTGCGTTTGGCGATCTGGCTCTCGCCGTACTCGCAGACCCAGTCCTCGTTGAGGTTCGGGCGGCTGTTGTTCAGGTTCCGCCCGCTGGTCATGCAGTTGATGTTCGCCCCGGTCCCGAACCAGAGACTCTGCCCGGCGCGGGTGATCCCCCACAGGTACGACTGGTTCACCTTCGCCTGCCCGCTGGCGCAGGGGGGACCGGGCGGGTAGGCGAGGCCCACACCGGCGAAGCACTCGTCGGGCGTGGCCTTGGCGAGCAGCGTCCGCTCGTACGCCGGGGGATGCCCGGCCGGGCCCGCCCCGGCCGGTGCGGCGGCGGCCGGCATGGCGATCACCAGTGTGTGGATTAGTCCCAGCGTGACGGTGGCGGCCAGCAGCCGTCGCGCTCCTCGGCGTCGGATCACCAGTTGTTCCTCCCGCTTCCGATGGAACCCGCGTTTGTCATGGTTGCGTTGCCTTCCCGCCCGACCCGGCGGCGACCGGCTGACCGGCCGGGGCCACCACCCGCGGGGCGACCCGGGACGCCCACTCCGCCCAGTCCTCGAACTCGAGGAACCGGCCGAGTCGGCCGAGCTGCTCCACCGGATCGGCGACCAGGTCCTCGTAACGGATCCGGTGCAGGTGCCGGGGCGGGTCGTCGGCCAGCGCCTGTTCCGCCTGGCTGCTCATGAACGCACAGAGTCCCAGGTAGCGGCGCAGCTCGCGGCCGCGTTCGTGCAGCAGTTCGGCGGTGAGCCGGTCCGGCAGGTACCGGACCAGTTCCTCGGGCACCGGCTGCCCCGGCTCGACCCGGAACGGATCGAGCCCGCACCGGCCGAGGAACTCGACCCGGAGCTGGATGAGCTGGAACGACGGGTGTCGGCTCATCGAGCGCGCGACGTCCTCCGGGTTCCGGGTCAGATAGACGATCCGGGCCGTCGGATAGGCGCGCAGCAGGTACGGCGCCACGTGACTGGAGCCGCCGGAGCGTTCCACCCAGCGCCGTTTGCCGATCATCACAGCGAGCAGGTCGAGAAACATCTGGTGGTGCGCGCCGACCGGCTGGGTGGGAAACTCCGGCACCCGTTCGGCGAGTTGGTCGAAAAGCCGGTCCGGGTCGGCGGAGATCTTGGAAAGGGTGATGGCGAGGATCCGTGGCAGCTCGGTCATCCGCCCTGCCCACCGTCCGGTCCGTGGATAGCGGACCTCCTTCGGCGGCAGCCCGATCCGGAAGAGGGTGGCGAGTTCGGCCTTGGGGCTGCTCAGCAGCGTCCAGTACGCCGCTCCGGTGAGCACCTCGGCGCTGCGGGCCCACGGCGCCACGGACATGAAGAACTCCTGGGCCGAGAGGGTGTCCGGCTGCTCCGCGATCAGGTCGGAAAGGAGGGTGGAGCCGCACCGGCCGTTGCTGATGATGATCGACCGGCCGGAGACGGGGGTGTCCATCCGGGTACCTCCTACGGGATGTGGTCTCGATGGGGGTGGGCGGGTCCGGTCGGCGCGACGCCGCACTCCTCGCGGAGCCAGCTCAGGACGAGCCGGCGCAGCTTCTCCGGCTGGTCGACCAGGATGGTGTGCCTACCGCCGGGGAGGACGACGGTGCGGACCCGCGGCAGCAGCCGGGTCACCTCGCCGGCCAGCTCGACGACGGCCGAGTCCGCGCCGTACACGCAGAGCACCGGTACGCCGATCGTGTTGAGCTGCGCGGCGCTCGGCAGCGGGCTCGACGGCAGTTCCCGGGCCAGGGTGGTGGCGGCCAGCATCTCCCCGGTGGCCCGGGCGCGACGGACGAACGCGGCTCCCCGGCCGGCCGCGAGCGCGGCGACCGCGGCCGGCCGGGGCAGCAGGTCCGCCGCCCGCTCCAGCCGGCGGGCCACCCGGCCCATCCAGGCCGGCGTCGGCGGCGCGGACTCGACCGCCACGATGCCGGCGACCCGGTCCGGGTGGCGGGCCGCGTACGCGTACGCGATCGTGCCGCCGAACGAGTTGCCGAACAGGTGGACCGGCCCGGCGATGTCGAGCGCCGCCAACAGTGCCGCCAGGTCGTCGACCAGGTCGCCGAGGGTGTACCCGGTGGGCGGGCGCTCGCTGTGGCCGTGGCCCCGCAGGTCGTACATGACCACCCGGCGTCCGCTGTCCGCCAATGGCTTGGCCAGGGTGAAGTACCAGCTGGCCAGGCTGTCCGAGGCCAGACCGTGGATCAGGACCACGGTCGGCGCTGCCGTCGCACCGGCTCCGCGGCCCGGGTCCGCTCCGGTCCCGACCGTCGGAAGGTGCTCCGGCACCGCGACGGCCGCCGGCAGGACATCGGGGTTCGGCTCCGCCGCCGATCCCGGCAGCGGACCGGGGTTCGGCTCCGCCGGCGGGTCGAGCAGTTCGACGTGCAGGTCGACGCCGTTGGCCTGGACCATCACGGCCGGATCGCCCCGACCCCGTCGAGTGAGCCGGCGATGTGGTCGACGAGTTGCCCCACCCGCAGGTCCCGCACGGTCTGCAGGTCCAGCGTGGCGACGAAGTGGGCGAAGTTCACCCGGTCGCCGTACCGGGTCTGCAGCCGGCCGGCGAGCGAGACGACGTCGAGGCTCTCCATCCCGAGGTCCTCCCGGAACGTGGTCTCCATGGTGATCTCGTCGTCCGGGGCGAAGTCCGCCAGCACGGCGCGGATCATCTCCGAGAGTTCGGCGAGGATGTCCTCCTGTGAAGCGGTCACCACGTGTGCTCCTTCTCTGCGTCGAGCTGCTCGTCCGGCCGGTCGGTCGGGGTCGGGAGGGATCGGGCGGAGTGGTCGGTCAGGGTTCGGGCGTGGGGGACGTCGGTGCCGGGCCCCAGGTCCAGGCGACGACGTACTCCCGGGGCGGCAGGTCGTCCGGGTTGCGCACCTCCCGGTACCGGACCTGGTAGAGCCGGCCGTCGACCGCGACGTCCAGCCGGGACTCCGTCGCCGCCAGTACGGTGAACCGGCGTGGACGACCGTCGAGTCCGGTCCCCTCGGCCTTGCCGACCGCCTCCTTGGCCGCCCAGAACCGGGCGAACCAGCGGTCCCGTTCGGCCGGGCCGAAGGCGGCCAGCAGGGCGAGTTCCGACGCGGAGAGGGCGAGGTCCAGGGTGCTCTCCGGACGCTCGGCGATCTCCACGACGTCGATCCCGAGGCCCGGCTCGTCCGGCGCGGCGCCGGGCGGGCGGGGACGGGCGACGGCGACGCCGATCTCGGCGGTGTGCGCCAGCGAGACGTCGCAGTCGCGCATCCCCCGACCGGGTCGGCAGTGGACCCGGGGTCGGCCGTTCGGGTCGTTGGTGACGGTGAGTTCGATCGGGTAGACGTCGGTGTGCCCGTCCTCCCAGAGCCGGAGCCGGACCGCGTCCTTGGCCGCGATCCGCCCCAGCATCCACTGCTTGCGCGACGCCGCCGGCTGCCGCTCGTACTCGGCGTACGCCGCGCCGCCGAGGATTCCCCGGGCGGCCATGCTCCGGGTCACCAGATCCGTCCAGCAGTCGAAGACCATCGTCCAGCCCTCCGGCTGGATCAGCGACATCGGGTTGCGCTCCGGGAACCGTTCCGCCGGCCGGGCCTGTGGGTGGCTGTCGAACCGCCGGTCCACCGCGCCCTCGATCACCGCCCAGACCCGGCCACCGTCGACCAGCTGGGTGTCGGCGACCAACTGCCTGTCGTCGATGGACCGGACCCGGGCGACGCACTCGAGTGCCGTACCCGGAGCGGGCGGAGGGCCGAAGAACCGGACCCGTCCCAGCCCGACCGGCAGTGCCACGGTCCGAAACGGCTGGGTGGTGATCAGCCAGTTGCCGATCAGCTGCAGCGCGTTGTCGAGCAGTGCCCCGGGCGGTGTCGGGGCGGTGACCACGCCGCGTACGTGCCGGTCACCGAGGGCATGCACCGCCGTGACGCCCTGGAAGAGCGGTCCGTGGAACATCAGCCGCTCGGCGTACATCTCCTCGGCGCTGATCCGGGGTGGACGTTCGGTGGCCGGGTCGTGCTGCCAGACCGGGGGCGGTTCGCTCGGATAGTCGGCGGCGAGTTCCACCGTCGCCCGGGCGTACGGGCCGAAGGTGACCGACACTCGCCCGTCGCCCGCCGGCCGGACGCTGACCTCCACGTCCTGGGCCGGTTCCGCGATCAGCCAGCGGTTGAACCGGGCGTCGTGCACCGCGACCGCCCGTTGTCCGGGTGCCGCCCGCTCAGCAAACTCGATCATGTGCTGGACGAGGGTGGTGGCGGGTACCACCGGCCAGCGGTCGCTCGGATCCGGCCAGTCCGCCGGCTGTACGAAGAAGCAGTGGTCGATCAGGTACGGCATGGTCTGCAACGAGACCCTGATCGTCCCGCCCATCGGCGGCCGGCCGGTGCCGCCACGGCCGGCGATACCGTTGCCGTTCACCGGGGCTCGGGGCGGCCCCGGGGACGCGGCCGGGGCCGGGGGCACAGCCGGAACCGCAGTGGCTGATCCGGTCGGGACGGCGGCACCGAGCACGGTCACCGCTCCCCGGGCGGTCTCGGCCAGCAGGGTGGCGAGCTCGGCCGCCGCGCTGGACCGCCCGGCGAGCCGGTGCAGCGCCGCCAGTGTGGCGGCCGGATCAGCGGCGCCGACCGGACCGGGATGAGCAGCCGCACCGTTGCCCGCCCTGGCGGCGCCCGGGCCACCACCGGCGCCAACCGGCCCGGCCGGGGCCACCGGACCGGGCGTTGCGACCACCGCCGGACCGGTGGCCAACGCGGTGGCGCCGGGCCGGTCACTGCGGACCTCGACACCGAGCAGTCCCGCGGCGCCCTCGCCGAGCCGGACCAGCGGCCCGCCCAGATCCAGCTTCATCGTCGGCCCGGGTCGGCGGGCGGGCGCAACCGCCGCCGGCGGGGTGGCGGCCGGACGCGGCGGGTCGAGCACGGTCAGGTCCGGATTGCCACCCTCCACCCACAACGCCGTGGCGACCCGGCGCAACTGGTCCAGCCCGCCCCGGTGGGCGACGTTCACCGGCATCGCCAGATGGTCCCGGTCGCGCAGGTTGTCGCCGATCAGCGAGGCGAGTTGTCCGGCGCCCACCTGGAGGAAGACCCGGAACCCGGCGTCATACATCGCGGCCATCGTCTGCCGGAACCAGACCGGTTCCACCATGTGCCGGACGAAGACCCGGTTCACCTCCGCCTCGTCCGTCGGGAACGGTGCCGACAGAGTCGCCGACCAGACCGGCACCTCGGTCGGATGCACCTCCCACCGACGCAGCGCCGCACCGATCGAGGTCAGTCCCTCGGCGAACCGCGGCGTGTGGAAGGTGGACCGGAACGGCAGCTTTTGGCACATGACGGTGGCGGTACGCAACGTCTCGACGAGCCGGTCCACCTCGGGCTCGGGTCCGTTCACCACACACTGGGCCGGCGCGTTGTCGTGGGAGAGCAGCACCCCGGGGAAGTCGACCAGGATCGGCGCGACCCTCTGGGCCCCGGCACCGATCGCGGCGAAGACGTACCCGTCCACCTCCACGGAGTCGACGTTGAACAGTCCGAGGAACTCGTCCATCCCGGCGGTGCTGACCTGGCCGCTGGTCGCCGCCGCGGTCCACTCGCCGATACTGTGCCCGGCGACCGCGTCCGGCCGTACCCCGATCCGGCGCAGCGCCTCGTACAGCAGCTTGCCCACCTCGATCAGGCCGGCGCCGTGCCGCCCGAGATCGGTCGCGGACCACTCCTGGTCGGAGAGCCCGAAGTGGGCGGCGAGGTCGGCGGTACGGGGTGCGAACTCCGCCTCCAGGCCCGGATAGACGAAAGCCAGCCTCCCGGTGCCACTCGCGAGCAACGGGTGGGGACTGAACCAGATGTCCCGGCCGCCACGCCACGCCCGCCCCCGGGCCACCGTCTTGCGGGCCACCGCGAGCAACCTGTCAGTGGGATTGACGATTCCGAGGCGGCAGCGTTCGTCGGGGTCGGCCGGGCCGGTACGCCGGGCGCGCGCGGCACCGGCGGCACGGATCTCCGCGTCCGTGCCGTCCAGCGTGGCGGCGAGCGCGGCCCGGTCCGGGGCGGCCAGCCAGAGCACCTGTTCCGGTTCGACCACAACAGCGGACACGGCGGTGCCGGCGGTCGGGGCGCGGCCGCCCACACCGCGCCGGTGTCCCGCCGGCTCGGGCGCCTGCTCGACGATGACGTGCGCGTTGATCCCGCCGAACCCGAACGCGTTCACCCCGGCCCGGCGCGGGCCCTCGCTCTCCCACGGCACGGCGGCGGCGATCGGCGCGAACCGGGTCCGTTCCATCTCCGGCCGCGGACTGTCGCAGTGCAGCGTGGGCAGCAGAACCCCCCGGTACACCGCGAGCGTCGCCTTGATCAGTCCGGCGATGCCGGCAGCCGGCATGGTGTGCCCGATCATCGACTTGACCGAGCCGATCACCGGCCTTCGCCCGTTCCCGCGGTGCGGGCCGAACACCTCGGCCACCGAGACGAGTTCGGCCGCGTCGCCGGTCGGAGTGCCGGTGCCGTGCGCTTCCATGAGCCCGACCGCGTCCGGCGCGGTCGGGTCGAGCCCGGCGGCCGCCCAGGCCCGCCGGATGGCGAGGACCTGGCCGGAGGAGGCGGGGTTGAACATGCTTGCCGAACGGCCGTCGCTGGAGACTCCGCTGCCACGGATGACCGCGTACACGCGGTCGCCGTCACGGAGTGCGTCGGACCAGCGCTTCAGCACCACGATCCCGGTGCCCTCACCGATCAGCAACCCGTCGGCGTCACGGTGGAACGGACGGATCCGGCCCTGCCGGGAGAGCGCCCGGAGCTGGCTGAACACCGACCAGAAGCTGACGTCGTGCACGTGGTGGACCCCGCCGGCCAGGACCGCGTCCAGCCGTCCGCTGGTCAGCTCGGTGATCGCCTGGTCGACCGCGAGCAGCGAGGACGCGCACGCGGCGTCCAGGGTGTACGCAGGACCCCGCAGGTTGAGCCGGTTCGCCACCCGGGAGGCGGCCAGGTTCGGCACCAGGCCGATCGTCCCCTCCGGCTGGTACGGCCCGAGCCGCTCGTCGATCCTGGCCCGGACCAGGTCGATCCGGGACTCGTCCAGCTCGGGGATCAGTTCCCGCAGCACCTGGCTGACCTGGCTGGCCATCCGGACCCGGTTGGCGTACCGGGCCTGGGCGGGGCTGAGGATGCCGCCCCGGCCCAGAATCACCCCGACCCGGTCACCGGCCGGCAACCGGTCCGTGCCGCCGGCGTCCTCGATCGCCTCGGCGGCCACGTTCAGCGCGATCAACTGGTCCGGTTCGATGTCGCCGACGGACGCCGGCATGATGCCGAACCGAAGCGGCTCGAAGGTGGCGTGCTCGTCGACGAACCCGCCCCGCCGACAGTAGAGCCGGTCCGGCCGGTCGGCGCGTGCCGGGTCGTAGAACTCCTCGTCCCAGCGGTGCGCGGGCACGTCGGTGATGGCGTCCACACCGTCGACCAGGTTGCGCCAGTACTCCGCCAGATTTCCGGCCGACGGCATCAGAGCCGCCATGCCCACGATCGCGACCGGCCCGGGTCGGCCGTTGCTCATGCGTCGTCACCTCCTCGCTGCGGTGATGGTTCGGCGACCGGGGTGGACCGTCGGGGTGGCCGGGGCCGCACCGGTCACCATCCGGACGCGGTGTAGACAACCGAGGTGAGCCTCGGGTCTCCCCAGGCCAGTTCGGCCAGCAGGCTGAGCGCACCCTCCTCGGGATCGATCAGTTCGATGCCCCGGCGGGCGTACTCCCGGCTCAGTTCCTCGCTGACCATGCCGCCGTGGCCGCTGCCCGGGGCCCACGGACCCCAGTGCACGGTGAGACAGCGGTTGCCGGTGTGGGCGGCCCAGCGCGCGCCGAGCGAGTCGAGCGCGTCGTTCGCGGCGGCGTAGTCGCCCTGGCCCCGGTTGCCGTACGCCGCCGCGATGCTGCCGAAGAGCACGACGAACCGGGGTGCCGGGGTCAGTTCGTCGAGCGCGGCGAGCACGGCCCGCGCACCGTCCACCTTGGTGCCGTACACCCGGGTGAAGGACGCCGGATCCTTCTCCGCGATCAGCTTGTCCTCGATCACCCCGGCGGCGTACACCACGCCGTCGATCCGGCCGTACCGTCGGTGTACGTCGTGCAGCAGCTCCCGGGTCGCCGCCGCGTCCCGTACGTCGAGCGTGTGGTAGCTCACCTCGGCACCGCGCTCGCGCAGCTCGGCGAGGGTCGCCTCGACCTCACGCGCGCCCAGTACCGCCTGGGCGGTGCGTTCGATCTCCGCCGGTGACCGCAGTCCCTGCCGGACCAGCGCGGCGCGCAGTGCCGCCCGGTCCGGTGCGGCGGCCAGTTCCGGGTGCACCGGGCCGGGCGGCAGCACGGTCCGCCCGACCAGCTCGATACGGCAGCGGGCCGCCGCGGCGACGGTCTGGGCGAACCACGGGGTGATCCCGCGGGCGCCGCCGATCAGGACGAGCACGGAGTCCCGGTCGAGTCCGATGGCCCCGACCTCGGCGCTGCCGTCTCCGGCCGGGCCGGCACCGTTGCTGGCAAGCGGGCCGAGCTCCCGTGCAGTGAGGTCGACGCTGCGCCGTCCGGCCTCGCCGTACGCCACGATCAGCGGGTCGCCGCCGGCCAGCAACTCCGCGAGCACCTGCCGGGCGATCCGTTCCGGCTCGAGCGTCTCGTCGACCTCGATGAACCGGACCGTGGTCTGCGGATACTCGCGGGCGATGGTGCGGAACAACCCGCGCATGCCGTCGCTGGCACCGGCGCCACCGGCCGGGCCGACACCGACCAGCCAGCGGGGTCCGGCCGCCAGCGCCTGCTTGATGAACGGGAACGCTCCGGGCAGCATCGGCGCGCCGGTGGTGTTCAGACCGTCGAGCAGGACGATGCCGTCGAATTCGGCGAGCTGCTCCGCCGGGGTCGCGTCGAGTTTGCCGGTCTGTCCGCTCACCCCGTGATCCCGCAGCAGTTCGGCCAGGTACGCGAGGCTCGCATTCGCCCCGGTGAGCAGGAAACTGGTGCCGGAAAGCAGCGCGGCCGAGGCTCCGACGTCCGGGGCGGCGAGGGTACGCGCCTGGGGCAGCAGCCGTTTCGGCGTCCTTCCCCGCCGTTGCAGCAGAGCGATCGCGCCGGTGCCGGCAGGGGCGGTCGACCCGGCCGGCGCGTTCAACCCGCCGGGAACCGGCAACCCCGCGGAAACCGGCAACCCCGCGGCGACCGTCGGCGGGACTGAGACGGTCGGCGCGGCCAGCGCCGGACGGCTCGGCGCGACGGTCAGTGCTGTGCCGCCGCCGTGGCCCCCCGCTGACGGGCTTCCCGGCCCGATCTCCGCCAGGTACGGACCGGAGTCCACTGTCGGCCGCACGGCCGGCGCACTCATCCTGTTGTTGAGCCAGTCCACCATCGCCCGGACGGTCCGGGCCTTCACCAACTCCTCCAACTCGGACTCGTCACCCTGCACCGCCAGACGCAACCGCGCCGCCACCTCCCCGGCCACCTCAGCCCGCTTGATCGAGTCGATACTCAGATCCGCCTCCAGATCCAGATCAACCTCGATCAACTCCACCGGATAGCCGGTCCGCTCCCCCAGCACCTCCAGAATCGCCGTCTGGAAATCCGGCAACGCCACCGCCGTCGACACCTCGACGACGGTCGGTGCCGGCCCGACCGCCGTCATCGGAACAGGCGGGCCGGGAACCGCCGGGGACACCGGGACGACAGGGCCGGGCGGCATCGCCGCAGGCGCCGGAACGGCAACCGCCGACGTGGCGGACAGGGCGGAGACCGTCACCTGCGGATCGCCCTCGCCGGTCTGCCAGACCAGCCGACCAGCGGCCCCGGCGGTGTCACCGAAGTAGGCGAGCATCACGTCCCGTTGCGAGGCGATCATGTCTCGACTGGTCCGCAGGAACTCACTGAGCAGTTCGTCCCGGCTGTCCCGGCCACCGATGGCGGCCCCGTTCGGTACGGTCATCGACAACTCCTTGATCCGTCGCGGGGGTGTCATCCCGCCGGGCAGGGTGTTTCCGAACTGGTCGCGGACGAGTTGGCCGTCGACCGTCCACATCGGTCGGCGGGTCGTTCCGTCGGATTGGAGCGGGCCGCCGGGAGCCGCCGTCGTCCGGCCCTGGTACAGCCAGCCGGGCTGTACCTCGACTCCGGCGCAGGCGAGCCGGGCGAGACTGCCGAGGAATCCGTACAGCCCGTCCTCGGGACGGGGTTCGGTGGCGACCGCCAGGTGTGGCCGCTCTCCGAGTACCGCCCCGACGAGCTTGGTGAGGACCTGGCCGGGACCGGTCTCGACAAAGATCCGGGCGCCGGCGGCGTACATCGACTCGACCTGCTCGACGAACCGCACCGGTGCGCCGATCTGTTCGGCGAGTTGCCGGCGTACCTGGTCGGGATCGCCGTCATAGGGAGCGGCGGTCCGGTTCGACCAGACCGGGATGGCGGGACGGCGCACCGGTGTGGCGGCGAGCGCCCGGGCGAACCGCTCGGTCGCGCCGGCCACCACCGGGCTGTGGAAGGCGCAGGCGACCGGGATGCGGCGGGCCGCGAGCCCGGCCGTCCGCAACGCGGTCACCGCAGTCTCGACCGCCGGCGTCGGTCCGGAGATCACCACCTGGCTCGGCGCGTTCTGGTTGGCGAGCACGACCTCGTCGGCCAGCCCGGCCTCGGTCAGCAACCGGCCGACGTCCGCGGCGGCGGCCGAGACGGCGGCCATCGTCCCCGGGTCGTCGCCGGCGGCGGCGAGGATCGCCTCGGCCCGCTCCGTACTGAGCGGAAGCAGATCCGCCGGGTCCAGGGCACCGGCGACGCAGAGCGCGACGAGTTCGCCGTAGCTGTGCCCGCCGGCCAGATCGGGGCGGACGCCGACCCGGCGCAGCAGGTGGGCGACCGCGAGCCCGCCGATGCCGAGGACCGGCTGGGCGATCCGGGTGTCGCGGACCCGCTCCTCCTGCTGCCGCCGGATGTCCGGGTCGAAGGCCGTCGGCGGGAAGAGCGGCTCCGCCCACCGCGCGCCGAGCCGCAGATAGTGGCGCAGTTCCGGAAAGGCCACGAACAGTTCGGCGAGGGCGTCCGGGCGTTGGCTGCCCTGCCCGGGGAAGAGAAAGGCCACACTGCCCGGCCCCGGCCCGGCGTCCTCGGCCGGCTGGACCAGCCCCCACCCCGGGTCGTGCTCGCCGGCCAGCGCGCGACGCAACAGGGTGGCGAGTTCGTCGTGGTCCCGGGCGACGATCGCGACGCGTACCGGTCCGGCCCGGCGGTCCGACGCGTCGGGCACCGCCGCCGCCAGGTCACACAGCGGCCACGGCCGGCCGCGGTCGTCCAGGGCCGACAGTGCCTCCACCAGCCGCCGTACCCGGGCGTGCGCGCCGGACCGGTCGAGGCCGCGGAAGCAGAACAGCTCGGCCGGCCAGACCCGCCGGGCGTGGCGGGGCTCCGGACCGGGGTACGCGCTCAGCACGGCGTGGAAGTTGGTGCCGCCGAAGCCGAACGCGCTGACCCCGGCGTGCCGTTCGGCAGCGGGCGCCAGCCACGGTCGGGCGCTGGTGTGGAACACGAACGGGCTGCGCTCGGGGCTCCACGCGGGGTTGGGTCGGGTCAGGTGGATCGTCGGGGGTGTGATCCCGGTGTGCAGGGCCAGACCCGCCTTGATCACCCCGGCGAGTCCGGCCGCGCACTTGGTGTGCCCGATCTGCGACTTGACCGAGCCCAGTACGCAGCTGCCCGGTTCGGCCCCGGAGGAGTCGAAGAGCCGGGTCAGGGTCTCCAGCTCGGTCCGGTCGCCGACAACCGTGCCGGTGCCGTGCGCCTCGAGAAGCCCGATCTGCCGGGGCGAGATGCCGCTGCGGTGGTACGCCCGGTCGAGGGCCCGGCGCTGCCCGTCCGCCCGGGGCGCGGTCAGCCCGAGGGCCCGCCCGTCGCTGGAGGCACCGATGCCCCTGATCACCGCGTAGATCCGGTCGCCGTCGCGTTCCGCGTCGGTGAGCCGCTTCAGCACCAGAGCGGCGACCCCCTCACCGAGGGCGATGCCGTCACCGGTGCTGTCGAAGGTACGGCAGCGTCCGGTCGGGCTCAACGCGTGCGCGGAGGTGAACATCAGGTAGTCGTTGATGCCGTTGTGCAGGTCGGCGCCGCCACAGATCATCAGGTCGCTGTCCCCGGCGACGAGTTCCTTGCAGGCCGCGTCCATCGCGGCCAGTGAGGAGGCGCAGGCGGCGTCGATGGTGTAGTTGGGGCCGCCCAGGTCGAGCCGGTTCGCGACCCGTCCGGCGATCACGTTGGCCAGCACCCCCGGGAAGCTGTCCTCGTTCACGGTGGGCAACTGCTCCTCCAGTTCCGCCGGCACCTCCCCGAGGTACGCCGGAAGCATGGTCCGCAGGGTCTGTGCGTGGCCCATGTCGCTGCCCGCCTCGGCGCCGAAGACCACGCCGGTACGCCGGTGGTCGACGCCGGGGACGTCGTGGGCGTAGCCGGCGTCGACCAGGGCGCGACGCGCCGCCTCCAGGGCGAGCAGTTGGGTCGGGTCGATGCTGCCCAGCGCGGTCGGCGGGATGCCGTACCCGATCGCGTCCAGGGGCACCGGGTCGAGGAAGCCGCCCCACCTGGAGACACTGATCCGGCCGGTCTGCCCGGGTCCGACCTCGGGGGCGTAGTAGGTGTCCACGTCCCACCGGTCGGCCGGCACCTCGGTGACCGCGTCGAGGCCGTCGAGCACCGTACGCCAGTAGCTGTCGAGGTCCGGTGAGCCGGGCAGGATGCAGGACATGCCGATGATGGCGATGTCCAGCGGGGCCGGTGGCGGTGCCGTCGGAGACGCCGCCGGGCCGAGTCTGTCGCGTAGGACGGCGAGCCGGTGCGCCTGGTATTCCAGCGCCCCGGTGGTCACCTCGGCGTGCAGCCGCGCGACCGTGGTCGGTGCCTGCCGGAGCACGGCGACCTGACCGGCCATGAACAGCCCCTCGGTGGCCTGGGTCGCCTCGTCGACCTCGGCGAGTCCGTCGGCCTGTCGGCGGATGCCCTTGCTGGCGATCCTCAGCCGCCCGACGTTGAGGATCTCGAGCTGTTCCCAGATCTGCCGGTTCTCCAGTCCGGCTTCCTCGAGTTCGCGGCGCAGCGCCCGGAAGTCGTCGACGAAGGGACTCTGCAGGCACCGGGTGGCGTGCCCGGGTGCGGTCTCCAGCAGTGCGGTCGTGGCGGCGGCGACGACCTCGCGGTGGAACAGCGGGGTGATCGCCCCGCTCGCGACCGCCTCCTCGGTGAAGAGGTAGGCGGTGCCCATCAGCACCCCGATCCGGGCGCCGCGTGCGGTCAGCGGGGCCGCCATCGCCTCGACCATCGCGGCGGAGCGGGCGTCGTGGATCCCGCCGGCGAAGAAGACCCGCAGGTCGGCGGCGTCGGCGGGGTGGTCGGCCAGATGCTCGTCGAGCACCTGGAGTTGGGCCTCCCAGAGCGGGAAACTGGCCCGGGGACCGACGTGCCCGCCACACTCGGCGCCCTCGAACACGAACCTGCGGGCACCGGCACGGAGGAACTGGCCCAGCAGCCCGGGTGAGGGCACGTGCAGGAAGGTGTCTATCCCCTCCTGGTCCAGCATCCGGGCCTGAGGTGGCCGGCCCCCGGCGATGATCGCGCAGGCCGGTCTGATCGCGCGGATCACCTCGAGCTGCGCGGCGCGTAGGTCCTCCGGCGCGAAGCCCAGGACGCCGACCCCCCACGGTCGGTCGCCGAGCCGGGCGGCGGTCTCGGTGAGGATCCGCCGGGACTGGTCGGCGTCGGCGAGGGCGAGCGCGACGAAGGGCAGGCCGCCGTCGGCGGCGACCGCCTCGGCGAACGCCGCCTCGTCGCTGACCCGGGTCATCGGGCCCTGCGCGACCGGGATCCGTACGTTCAGGGTTTCGGCGAGGGCGGCGCCCGGGGCCAGTGCGCTGTCCGCGCCGCTGCGCCCGATCGCGTCGAGCAAAGTGGTCCGGATGGCGCGGACGGCAGCAGCCGTGTCCGGCCAGCGGTCGGCGAAGACGGCGGCGAGCCAGCCGTCCTGGCCGATCGGCAGCAGCGGCGAGTCGGTGTCGTGCCGGCCGCCCCGGCGTAGCCCCCGGTGGCCGTCGACCACGACGGTCTCGGAGCCGTCCATCCGCCTTACGGTGTGCCGGACGTCCTGCGGTGTCTCGGCCTCCGGCATCAGGGTGAGCTGGCTGTCCAACACCACGCCCGCCGCGCCGCCGACCAGGCAGGCCACGGCGGTACGCGGTCCGATGCCGCCGGCCACCCAGATCGGCAGGTCGATCCCGTCGGCGGCGGCGAGTTGCTGGAGCAGGACGAAGCTGCTCAGTTCCCCGACCCGACCACCGGACTCCATGCCCCGGGCGATGAGCCCGTGCGCCCCGGTCACGGCGGCCTCGCGGGCCTCGTCCAGGCTGGTCACCTCGACCAGCAGCCGGTACCGCGCGGCGATCTGGCGCAGTGGCCAGGGGGTGTCCGGTGGCGCGACGACGAGGTCGACCCTCCCCTGCCCGGCCCGTTCGACGTCGTCGGGACCGGCGGCGCAGCCGGCTGGTACCCGTACGCCGACCGGCCGGGTCGCTTCCGTCGTGGCCTGGGCGAGCGCGGTGAGTGCCCAGGCGTCGCCGCGGCCGAGGTCGAGGACGCCGATTCCGCCGCCCCGTTGTGCCGACATGACGACACGGGGGCTGGGTTCCAGGAAGCCACCTGCGCCGATGGCGATAACCAGGTCGCACGGGTCGAATGCAGAGTTCATCGGACTCCCACTTCGTGAGCGGTGGTCTCGGATCGCCAAAGTGATCAAGAACAGCGGAGGGTACGACTCACGCATTGTTGTGAGTCGATCTCGCATTCCGACTCAATCTAGGGGAGGCGGGTTACACGGCAGTTAAATCCTCCCTAAGGTCATTCGAGTGACCCGCTCCTCCCGCACCACACACCCCCTCACCAGGGCGATCACCGGAGGATCGTCGCCGCGGGCCCGACCGGCGCGGCCGTCCGCAGCGGCAGCCGACAAGCGGAGGCATCCGCCACCGTTAATTCGCGAGGCGCCCCGATTGCCGACATGTTAAGAACCACAGATCCAGTGACAGTTGTCACTTCCCTCTCCCGCACCCACCAATCGAGACGCATTCTGGTGAAGCCCAAATCCCGACGGAACCGTCCCTGCCTATTAAGTAGGAAATGATTGACGTAGGTGGATCACACCGCCGACCGGCCAACCCACCGGCGCTCCTCGGAAACCGTCCCGCGCACCACACACGACCGCTTTCCAGACCGAATCGGCGGTGAACCATGCGCACCCTCGTCCTGCTCGCCCTCGTCGGCCTCGGCGCCCAACTGGTCGACGGCAGTCTCGGCATGGCCTACGGCGTCACCTCGACAACCCTGCTGCTGGCGATCGGCACCCAACCCGCGGCCGCGTCGGCCGCCGTACACCTGGCCGAGATCGGCACCACGCTCGCCTCCGGGGCCGCACACTGGCGGTTCGGAAACATCGACCCGAAGGTGGTCGTCCGCATCGGCGTCCCCGGGGCCATCGGCGCCTTCGCCGGAGCCACCCTCCTCTCCGCCATCTCCACCGAGTTCGCCGCACCGGTCATGTCGCTCGTCCTGCTCAGCCTGGGCTGCTACATCCTCGTCCGGTTCACGGGCTTCGCCGTACCGGTCGGCAACCTCGGCAAGCCGCTCCGCGGCCGGTTCCTCGCACCACTGGGCCTGGTCGCCGGATTCATCGACGCCACCGGCGGGGGCGGCTGGGGACCGGTCGGAACCCCGGCCATCCTGGCCAGCGGGCGGCTGGAGCCACGCAAGGTCATCGGTTCGGTCGACACCAGCGAGTTCCTCGTCGCCACCGCCGCCAGCGCCGGCTTCCTGGTCGGCCTCGGCGCGGCGGACATCAACCTCGGCGTGGTCGCCGCTCTGCTGCTCGGCGGGATGATCGCGGCTCCGGTCGCGGCCTACCTGGTTCGCCTGGTGCCACCCCGGATACTGGGCTCCGCCGTCGGCGGCACCATCATCGCGACCAACAGTCGGACGCTGCTCAACAGCGACTGGCTCGGCGCACCACGCCCGGTGCGGTACGCCTGCTACGCCATGATCGGCCTGCTCTGGGCAGCGGCCCTGACCTGGTCGATCCGCCAACACCGGGCCGAGCAGCGTACGGCCAGGGTGCCGGACGCCGACAGGGCCACCCAACCGGCCGGCAGCTAGGCCGGGTCCGGCCAGGCGTCACCGCCGCGGTCATCCCGGACGAGGAGGGCCGCACGGCTCGCGGCGTCGGCGCAACCGGGTGCTCCCGCTCGCCGGACGAGGTGACGTCACCGGGCGAAGGGGCCGCCGCCGGTGAAGGCGTACTCGGCGAACCGGGTGCCGATCCGCTGGTGGGCCTCCGGGCTCGGGTGCAGGCCGTCGGGTAACGGCACCGCTACGGCGTCGGACGAACCGTACAGGGAGGTGCCGTCAAGGTAGTGCAGGTTCTGGTCGGCCGTACGGCGCTCGGCCAGGGAGCGCAGCTCGCGACGGATCACCTGGAGCGTCAGGCGTCCCAGTGTGACATCCCCAGGTGTTCCGGTCGCGACGAAACGCACCTGGTCGGTGCCGATCGACCCGGGGTCGAGCGCGCCCGGGCCGGGCGTCTCCTCGTGGACACCGCAGAACAGGGGCGAGATCAGCAGCAGTGGGACGTCCGGGTGGCCGTCGCGGATCGTGTCGAGGAAGCCGTGGACGGCGGGGACGAAGGCACGGAGCCGCATCGCGTCACACCGGTACCCGCCGGGCCGGCCGGAACATCGACCCCGGCCCGGCGGGTGCTGCCACGTCATCGACGGGATGTACGCGTGGTGTCGGTGATCACCTGTTACTGGAGTTGGTAGAACCGGGGCGCGCCGTTGAGGTCGCGGAACACGATCACCCAGGAGGACCCGTTCACGTTCTGGTACGGCAGGACTGTCGGATCGGTGGACGCCGGGTCGTCGGCGGTCACCGTCTTGGTCCAGTTGCCCCAGGCGTTGGAGCCGGTGGCGGTCTCCGTGACGTGGTAGATCTGGCTGTCCGTACCCCGGACGACCACGGTCGCCCGACTGGTGTTCGGGTCGATGACCACGGTCGGCGACCCGGCCACCGGCGGGACCGGCAGGTCGGGGTTCGTCGACCCGATCACCTGCCAGGTCGTCGGCCAGCCACCGTTGATGTCCTGGAGTTTCGACACCACGGTCCCGCCGGCACTACGGGCGAACACCTGCAACTGGAAGCCGGGCCGGGCCACCACCGCCGGCGTACCGGTCAGGCCGGTGCCACCGAGGTCGGTCCAGGCCGACACCGCGCCGTCGTTGTAGTAAATGATCGTCTTGACCGCGCCCTGGTCGTTCACCGCGAAGACCCGCAGGCCGTCCTGCACCTTCACCACGCTGACGGTCGCGGTCAGGTTCTGGTCGCCCAGGTTCTGCCAGTACGCCGAACCGCTCTGCGCGTACGCCCACAGCTTCCCGTCGACGTCGACCGCGAACTGCACCACCGTGCCGGTGGCCAGCCTCGCCGCCACCGGAGAGGAGGCCATCGAGCCACCGAGGTTGGTCCAGGCATTCCAGCCCGGTCCGCCCGCCGTGGTCTGGCTGTCAGCCCAGATGTTGCCGTCCCGGAACTGCGCCGACACCTGCAGCCGGCCGTCCGACAGCTGCGCCAGCGCCGGCGGACCGGAGAACCGTTCGCCTCCGGAGATGACCGTCCACTGCACCGAGGCGAAGCTGTCCAGGTCGGACTGGTGCCCCCAACGGAGGTTGCCGCCGTTGTCGACGTACGCGTACTCGATGGTGCCGGCCGCGGCACCGGTCAACGGGGCGGCCTGCAGGGCCGTGACCCGGGTGTCCTGCGCCACCGGGACGGCCGGCGCCGGGTCGGCGTACCAGCCCTGGAGGTCGACGATGACGTGTGCGGGCTTGGCACTGCCGTTGCGGATCCGGATCTTGCCGTCGGTGCCCGGCCTGAGCACCAGCGCGTTGTCCCGCCAGACGCCGGCCTTGAAGTCCAGCACCGTCAGCGACGCCTCGGTCTCGCCCACCGGCCACGCCTTCAGGTAGCCCGCGGCCTCCGGGGTCACCACGATGTTCAACGCCGCTCCGGCGATCCCCCGGGTCGGCAGCCCGTTGGTACCGCCCACCCGCACGTCGACGGTGCCGTTCGCCGGCACCGGCAGGCCGGCGCCCACGCTGCGGGTGTTGATCAACCGGCTCGCGGCCAGCCGAAGTCCGGCGCCCTGGCTGGGGCTGGCGGCGTAGTAGCCTTCCACGTTCACCACCACGTCGACCGCGGTGCTGCCCTTGTTGGCGATGGTCACCTGGCCCTTGGTGGAGAGCTTGACCACGGCGGCGGACTGGGTGGAGCCGGTCTCGTGGTTCATCAGCGGACGGGCGGTGCCGCCGGTCGGGGCGACCGTCAGCCACCCTGTCGCGCTGGCCCCGGGCACGATCACGTTGACGAACGCCGCGGCCGCGCCGGCCGGGACCACGCCGCCGGTGAGCGTCACCGTACGGCTGGCACCGGCGGCGATCTTCCCGGTGGCGGTACCGAGGCCGCTGCGGGTGTCGATCAGGCGGGCGTGGGCCACCGGGACGAACCCGCCACCGGTGCTGCCCGGCACCGAGGTGAAGTAGCCCTGCACGTCGACGACGATGTCGGTCTGGCCACCGTTGTTGTAGACCGAGACCTTCCCGTTGGACCCGACCTTGACCACGGCGGTGTTGGAAAGCTGCTCGCCGACCCCGGCGGAGATCATCGTCCCCGTCGGGCGGCTGGTCCCGGCCGGCCAGAGGTGCAGCCAGGTCGCCGCGGTGGGCTTCAGTACGGCCAGGCGGACCAGCACCGCGCTCACTCCGGTGGTGGGGACACCACCGACGCCGAGGACCTGGAAGGTGGTGGTGCTGGCCGGGCCCCGCAGGCCCTTCGCCGCACCGACACCGTTACGGGTGTCCAACACCGCCGCCGTCCCGGCCAGTGGCACGTAGTCCCCGCCGACCCCGGCCGCGTCCGCGTACGCCGGGGGTGCGTGCGGTACGGCCACCGCCGGCGCCGCGAGCGCGAGCGCCAGCAGCACGACCGGTACGCGGAACAGCCCGCGTCCCGATCGGCCGACCTGTTCTGTTCTGGGCAACCTGATCTCCTTGGATTCGAATGAGGTGAGGTGGTTCAGGGAGGGCACGGTCCCGGCCGCGCCGCAGGCGTCACCGGTTGACCGGCCACGCGTCGTGCACCAGGTTGCCGACGCAGTAGCTGGCGGTTCCGGCCACCAGGACGGCGCCTCCGATGATCAGTTGCTGCCTGGTCGGCCTGTTCGTGAGCGCCCATCCGGTGGCGAGGCCGGTGACCGCGTTCGCCGGATTCATCGCCAGGCAGCGGAAGGCGGCGCGCCCCGGGTTCTTCCTGACGTACTGGTAGGTGTTCGTCCGGGCGATCGCCCGGCCGGCGCGGCCGGCGGTCCCGTCCCAGGCCGCCGCGATGCCACGGCCGGTGCCGAACCAGGCCGCACTGATGCCGCGGCCGGTGCCGAACCAGGCCGCACTGATGCCGCGGCCGGTGCCGAACCAGGCCGCACTGATGCCGTGGCCGGCCGGTGTGAGCACCTTCTCGTACGCCCACCTGAACGGCGTCGCCACGACCCGGCCGCACCGACCCCAGTCGATGTTGTGGACGAGCAGGTCGCGGTCCCCGGCCACCACGTGGAAGGTGTGCAGGGTGTCGACGGTCAGGTTGTAGACCGTCTCGTCCCGGGTCGTCGGGCGGACACCCAGCACGTCGCCGGAACGCTCGGCGGCGGCGGAGATCCGGGCACCGGGGGTCAGGTTCCGGGCCTCGACCCAGCGCCCTTCCCCGGTCACCCAGAACGGGTGGCCGTCGGTGGCGGTGACCGTGGCGGTCGCGTCGCCCGCCGCACCGTCGGTGTCCACGGTGATCTCGGTCAGCGCCTTCTGCCCGGTACCGACGATCACGTCGGTGACCACCTGTGCCCCGGTCCGGCCGGTCGTCGGGTCGGTGGCCAGGACCCGGTCGCCGACCCGTACCTCGCTGATCCGCCGGGTGCTGCCGTCGGCCATCCGGACCCGGGTGTCGCCGGTGAAGCTGTTCCCGGCGGCCGCGCAGGCACCGCCGATCGCCTCCTCGGCGGCCCGGGCTCCGGAGGCGGCCTCGTCGAGGCCGCCGACCGCCAGCCTGCCGGTACGCGCCCCGCGGACGGCGCCCACTCCCTCGGGGCCGGCGAAGGCACTGACGACGGTCAGCGCGGTCCAGCCACACGCCGCCCAGTCGATGTCCCGGACGCTCTCCGGGGTGAAACAGTCGACGGCGTCCTGGGCGCCGAGGAATTTCGCGAACTCGATCTGGAGTCCGATGTTGACCTGCTGGCCGAACTTCCACAGGTTGCCGAGGTCGGCGAGGGTCACGTCCCCGCTGGTGAACTTGTCCCAGGCCTGGCCGGCCGCCCGCTTGACGTCGCTGAACGAGGCGCTCCGGCTCGACGAGCCGGCCCCGGTCGAGGCCGCGGAGACGTTGCCGACCACCGAGCCCGCCGCCCCCACCGCCGCCCGGTAGATCTTGTCGGTGCCGCTGCGGGCGTCGGCGACCACGTCGCGGTACGCCGAGGTCGACCGGGCCGGCAGGCGCGGCGTCGAGGAGACGATTTTGCCGCCGGAGAGGTTCGGCGTCCGGGTCGCGCTGTCCACCGCCCGCGGGTCGTGCTTGGCGGAGTAGACGTTGGCGCTCCGCGCCGCGTCGCTTGTCACCTTGGCCCGCTGGTACGCCCGCCGGCGCGCCGCCTCCGGGTCGTAGCAGGCCCCACAGGAAACGCCGCTCCTACCGTTGCCGCCAGCCGGGCCCGGCGCGTACGACGGGTACGTCGTGCGGGGCTTCTCGGCGGGCTTGCACTTCCTGACCTTGCACGTCTGCGCGTGCGCCTGGGCGGCGATGGCACTGGCCGTGTCGCGGATCGAGTCCCCGGGGCCGCACAGCATGAACGAGCACGGGACGACGGTGTACGAAGGCGTCGGCGGGGGTGGGGGCTTCGCACAGAAGATGAAGAGGAAACAACGCCGCTGGGCGCGGTGGCCGTCCGGGTCGACGTGGTCCAGCGGTGCCGCGGCGCCGTACGTGTACCGGTTCGCGAACACCGCGTCGCCGCTGTCGTAGTCGAGGTCGTCCCGGGAGGTGAACACGCCGGTGGCCGGGTTGTACCAGCGGGCGCCCATGTTGACCTGGCCGGTCGTCTTGTCGGTCCAGTCGCCCTGGAAGCCGATCGAGCCGGTGTCCCCGCTGGCCGCGGTGACCTTGCCGAACGGGTCGTACGCGGTGGAGTCGGGCAACTGGTCGAATACGCTGTCGGCCGGGTCGAAGGCGCCGACCACGTCCCCGTGGTTGTCGGAGAGGTTGAGCCGCCTGGTGCCGCCCCGGCCGGTGGCGAGCAGTTCGTCGCCGGGACCCCGGGCGTACGTCTCGGTGCCGTCGGAGACGACCTCGTCGCTCTGGCCGGCGTAGCTGAACGCGGTGCCGTTGCGGGACGCGACCCGGTCGAGACCGTCGTACGTGTACGTCTGGGTGCCCGCGTTGACCAACCGGTCGAAGGCGTCGTACCCGAACTGTTCGGTGAGGCCGGAACTGGTCCTGGTCCGCAGGCCACCCCGTGGGGTGTACGTGTAGGTGTAGTCGCCGTCGGCGAGCAGCCGGTTGCGCTCGTCGTAGCTGGCGGTCTTCGCGCCGGCCCTGACCCGGTTGCCCGCGTCGTCCCACTCGTAGCCGGTGGTCACGCCACCGACGGTCTCGCCGGTGAGCCGACCCGCCTGGTCGTAGGTGTAGCCGCGCTGCCCGGCCCCGGCCAGCCCGGTGGTGGTCTCGCTGACGACCTGGTCGGTGAGCTGGTAGCCGTAGGTGGTCGACGCGACGGTCTTCGCGGCCGCGTTCGTCAGCGTGTCGGAGCTGGTCCGGCCGAGGTCGTCGTAGCCGAAGGTCCGGACCCGCCCGGCACCGTAGTTGATCGTCTTGACCGCACCCGCGGCGTCGTAGCCGATCTGCTGGGTGGCACCGGTGAGCCCGTCCCGCATCGAGACCAGCCGGCCGGCGGTCCAGCCGTACGCGGCGGTGCCGGCGGCGTCGGTACGGCTGGTCGGGTTGCCGTCCTTGTCGTAACCGAACTGGGCGGCGCCACCCGGTCCCGAGGTGCCGATCAGGTTCCCCCGGTCGTCGTAGCTGTACGTGTTGGTCCCGGAGGCCCCGTTGACCTGGATGATCTGGCCGACCAGGTCGTAACCGACGGTCCGGGCGGCCGTACCGGCCTCCGCTCCGGTACCGGTCTCGCTGGTCAGCCGCCCGGCGGCGTCGTACACCCGTTGGCGGACGACGCCGCCGGGCGCGGTCAGCCGCACCGGGTTGCCGGCCGCGTCGTAGCCGGTCGTGAAGGTCCGGTCGGCGGCGTTCGGCTGGGCCGGGGTGGCCGGCTCGACCTGCGCCTCCGGCAGGCCGAGGGTGTTGAACGTGGTGATCGTGGTGTGTCCCCGGCCGTCGGTGTACCGGGTCCGGTTGCCCGCCGCGTCGTAGCCGAAGGAGGTCGTGACGGACCGGGTCGGGCTGACCGGCTCGACCTGCCGGACCAGCCGGTCCGCCGCGTCGTAGTGGTAGCTCCGGGTCACCTGGGACGGGTCCGTGACGCTGACCTGGTTGCCGGCCAGGTCGTAGCCGTAGCGCGCGGTACGCAGCACCGTACCGTCCGGCTTCCGGTCCGACTCGGCGGTCACCTGCCCGAACAGGTCGTACGTGGTCTGCGTGGTACGTCCCAGACCGTCGCTGGCCCGGACCTGCCGGCCCGCGTGGTCGTAGCCGAACTGGGTCACCACCCCGGCGGGATCGGTGGAGCTGATCAGCTGACCGAGGGTGTCGTAGGTGTTCGTCACCGTCGCGCCGCTCGGTGCCACCACCCGGGTCACGTTGCCGCCGTCGTCGTAGGTCGTCCGGGTGACGAAGGCCCCGGCCACCGGCCGCCGTTCGATCTCGGTGGCGGTCACCGCCCGACCGAGGTCGTCGTAGGTGGTCTCGGTCCGCGCCCCGGTCGGGTCGGTGCTGGTCAGCTGCTGGCCGGTCCGGGTGTAGGTGAAGGTCGACACGGCGCGCTGCTCGTTGGTCGAGCCGGGCTCGTCCAGGGTCACCAGCCGGTCGAGCTGGTCGTACCCGGACCGGGTGACGTTGCCCCGCGCGTCGGTGACCTCGACGACGTTGCCGTTGCCGTCGTATCTGGTCGACATGCTGGGGGTGAGCGGCGGCAGCGGCCCCGGCGGCACGTAGCTGGCACCCGTCGTACCGACCAGCCGCCCGGCCCGGTCGTACGTCGACCGGGTGACGTTGCCGAGCGGGTCGCGCACCTCGGTCTGCCCGCCGAACGTGTCGTACCCGACGGTGGTGGTGGGGGTGACCGTGGCGGCCGGTTGTCCGCCGCTCTCGGCCGCCACCGGTACGCCGGCGACGCTCACCGACTGGCCGAGTTCGTCGTACCTGGAGACGGAGGTGTGGGCGGCCTTGTCCGCACCGGCGACGTTGCCCCGCGGGTCCGTCACCGAGATCTGGTACCCGCGCCGGTCGTAGCCGTACGTGGTGACCCGGGTGGTGGTGCCGTCGCTGACCCGCTCCTCGACAAGGTTTCCGCTGTCGTCGTAGTCGCGGTCCACCACCTCGGTGACGGTGGGGACGGCCCAGGGCACGTTGGATGCCTTACCGGAGCGGGTGACCCGGGTGATGTTGCCGCTGCCGTCGTAGGTGTTGGCTTCGGTGCGGGCGAGTCCGCCGGGATCGGCCGTCAACGACACCACCCGGCCGCGCCGGTCGACGGTCTGCTGGACCACCGTCCGGCCGTTGTCGGTCACCTTCCTGGTCAGGTAGCCGGCGCTGTCGTAGGTGTTCTGCTCGACGACGAAGTCGCGGGTGGAGCCGTCCGGGTTGTGGACGTTCTTCACCACCGTCCGGCTCGGCAGGCCGTCCCTGTAGTACTCGTACTCGGTCCGGCGGCCCATCGCGTCGGTCTCGCTGGCCAGCCGGCCGGCGAAGTCGTAGGCGTACGAGTTCAGCACGAGGTGGTCGTCCGTGCCTGGGCCGGGGACGCCGGCGGGATCGCTGTGCCAGTTCCGCAGCCGTACCTCGGCAACCTCGTTGCGGGCGGTGAACGCGTAGTCGTACCGGTTACCGTTGGGGTCGGTCTCCGAGGTCCGGTTGCCGAAGACGTCGTAGTCGTAGGTGGTCTCGTTGCCCTCCGGGTCGGTCACCCGGATCGGCCGGTTGTGCTCGTCGTACTCGGTGCTTGTGGTCCGGGACGGGTCGTTGCCGAGCGCGTCGGCGACCTCGGTCGCGGTCACGTTGCCGTCGACGTCGTACGTCATCGTGGTCCGCCGTTGGTGCCGCACCCCGGTCACCGCGTTTGTGGTCGCCGGTCCGGTCTGCGCCAGCGGCCGGGACATCGGGTCGTAGGTCTGGGTACTGGCCACACCGTTCGGGTAGCTGTCGGAGATCTCCCTTGTCGAGATCTGCCGGCCGATGGCGTCGTAGGCGTATTCGACAACCAGTCCGGACGGAGTGGTGGTCCGGGCCAGGTCGCCGTTGGCGAAGTACGCGTACCGGGTCACCGTGCCCCGGGCGTCGGTCGTGCTGGCCAACAGTCCGGCCGGCGGTGCTCCTCCGCCGACCGCCTCCTCCGCCCCCGTGGTGTACGTGTTGCGGACCACGCTGCCGTCCGGCTCGGTCTGGGTCAGCAGCTGACCTGTGACGTGGTAGCTGTAACTGGTCCGGTAGGTGTTGTCGGTGGCGCTGGCGGACCGGCCGTCCCGGGTCTCGGTGGGCAGGTCGTTACGCGGGTCGTACGGGTTGGTGATCGTGGTCGGGTAGCTGGTGTGGCTGGTGTGACACTCGGTCGCGCTGCGGCAGGTCCGCCGGGAGGTGACGTTGCCCCGCCCGTCGTAGGTCAGCGAGACGACGTCACCGTTCTCGTCCGTGACCGTCACCAGGTTGCCGTTGTCGTCGTAGGCGTAGGAACGGATGCTCGTCCCCTCCGCGCCGTACCGGACGAAGACCGGGCCACCCGATTCGTTCGGGATGATGGTGCAGAAGGTCGGGTCGTCAGGGTCGGGTCTGGTGCAGCTCTCCACAGGTGACGGTGGTGGCATCGCCGGCTCGCCCGGCGAGTCCTCGGGCCGGGCCTCGATGCCCAGCGGCAGGCCGGTCCGCAGCAGCCAGCCGCCGATCGCGTCGTACTCGTAGAGGCTGGGCCGGTTGGCCGGATCGAGGACCTCCACGCTGCGCCGCAGGTCCGTGTCGTCACCGTAGACCGCCGGCCTGCCGACCCGCCAGGTCCCGCCGTTGCCGTCGGTGTACTCCCGCACCCGGTCGACGCCGACGTCGTAGCTGACCGACGAGGCGACCTTGCCGCTGGGCAGCACCACCCTGCCGAGCTGGTCCGCCTGGGCGACACCGGCCCGGTGGTGCGCGGTCACCGACGGCGGACCGAGCGGACCGCCGTACAACGCCACCTCGTCGATCGCACCGGCGAAGTGCCGCTGGGCGGTGCTCCCCCACGCCGGCCACGAGGTCGGCGTACTCGCGTACGCCGCACCGATCTGGTTGAACGTCAACAGCGAGTGCTCGACCGTCTTGCCGGTCAGCTCACCCACCCTGGCCCCGTCCAGGTACAACGTCTGGGTGGTGCCCAGCGCGGAGAGCACCACGTGGTGCCAGCGGCCGTCGTTCACCGCGACCGTCGAGGTGATCGGACTGATCGTGCCGGTCGCGAACTGCCCCCGCAGCCGGCCGTCCGTGCCGACGTACAACACCGGCACCCCGGCGCCGGAGGCCGTTCCGAGCGCCTTGTCCTGGTACCCCAGCAACGGCCCGCCCGTGCCGGTCGCCGACGCCTTGAACCACAGCTCGACCGCGCCGTCACGGCTCTTCTTCACCGTCCCCTTCGGCAGCTCGACCCGGCTGGAGGTGCCGTTGAAACTCGCGGCGGTGTCGGTGGTTCCGGCGAGCGCGCCGGCGGTCCCGAGCGTGACGCTCGTGTAGGTGCCGGCGTCCTTACCCAGGTTGACCGCCACCTCGCTACCAGAGGCCGTGCCCTCCGGCTCACCCAGCCGCCAGTACGACTCGGCCCGCGAGTCCAACACCAGACTCCGGTAGTGCGACCCGGCACCGTACTCGTAGTTGGTGCAGGCCGCGGTAGGGGCACACACCTTGGTCAGCAGGTCACCGGTGTAGGTGTAGTTCCAGGTCAACGCGGTTCCGTTGACCGGGTCGGTCCGTACGCTGGCGACGTGGTCACCCGACCAGGTGAACCACAGCGCCCGTCCCGCCGTGTTGGTCTGACTGTTCGAGACCTGGGCCCTGGCAAGCTTCCCGGTCGTGGCGTCGTAGCTGAGCACGACCGACCGGCCGGCCACGTCGGTGATCCTGTTGAGCCGACCGTTGAGCGAGAAGTGGTAGGTGGTGCCGGCGGTGTCGAGCAGCTTCCACGCGGAGGTGTCGACGGTGAGTGACGCGGTCCGACCCCAGGGGGCGGCGTATCCGCCGTCGGGGTTGCGACCGAACCTGACCGCCTGACCGTCCGGGTACGTCACCACCACGTTGCCGGACCCGTCGTCGTCGGGCACCAGCCGCATGTCGTAGCGGGTCGTCCATCCCGCACCGAACAACCCGTCACGGCGGGGGTCGAGGCTGTTGTACGTCCGCAACAGGCGCAGCTCGGGGCCGACCGTGGCGACCGTGGCGTCGACCGCGGCCGTCGTGTAGTTGCCGGACTGCGGATCGAACTCCTGGTCCGACTCGGTGTACGGCGCGCCGGCCAGCCGTGAGGTGACCTCCGGCTGCGGTACCGCGGCCAGCACCGTCGAGTACGGCGAGACCACCTCGGTGGAGCTGTCCTTGACGTACGCCCGCCAGAGGTACGCCCTGCTCCAGCGCATCGTCCCGGCCGGCACGGTCCAGGCGCGCCGGCTCTGGTATCCGGAGTTGACGCAGTTCGTCGGGTTACCACTCGCGTTGCGCTCGCAGAGCTCGAACCTGAACTGGAGCGACGCGCGGGGTGGCGCGTCGATGTCCACCGCCTGGGCCCACAGTTGCGGGGTCAGCGTCGGCGCCCGGTAGCCGTTGGGCGGGGAGAGTTCCTGTACCACCGGTGGGATGTCGAAGACCTGCAGCACCAGCCGCGCCGGAGGCACCTGGTGGTCGGTGAAGACCGGCCCGCCCGTCTTCACCATCGTGAAGTCCAGGAAGTACTTCCCCGGAGGCATCGCCTTGATCGTCGCGTCCAGCGTCACCCGACCGTTGCGGGCCACCGTCGAGGTCAGGCTCGCCGAGCGCTGTTGCGACACCGCCACCCCGGTCACCGCGTTGTACGCCCGGTAAGCCAGGTAGAAGTCGCCCGGCGCCCAGGCCGCCGCGCTCCGGTTCGTGACCGTGACCTTGATCCTGCCGTCCTGGTTCTGCAGCACCGCCGGCTCGGGTACCGGGTCCGGGATGCCGTAGACCGCGTTGTACGGGCTGTGCGTCACGTACAACCGGGGCGGGTTCGCCGTGCCCGTACCGGTGAACCGCTTACCCGACAACGCATCCGACGCCGAGGCCCGCAACGACAGCCCGTTGTTCGGCTGCTCCCCGTTCACCCACCGCTGCACCAGGTCACGACCGCCGCTGCCCAGGTTGAACAGTTCGCCGTCGAGCGGGCAGGACGACGACGCCTGCCCGAACCCGATGTACCCGTGCGCGAACGAGCGACTCGACAGTGCCGCACCGACCGCCGGACCCGGGTACGAGTAACCCGAACCGCCACTCCACGAGCCCGTCACCGGGTGCACCGACACCGGCCGCGCCGTGCAGGAGTCCGAGTCGTAGTTCACCACCCACAACTGCGCGCCGAAAATGGTGTGGTATCGCAACCGGTCCACCAACCCGGTGAACTTCACGTACGACGCCGAACTCGCCCCGTCCACCGTGCCCACCAGCAGCTGGGAACTGCCCGAGGCCGAGCCACCACCCTGCACGTACATGCTGCTGTCCGCCGCGTCACCGGTCACCGGCACCTGCACCGTCGGATCCACCGACACCGGAAACACCCGGGCCGGATCCCGCAGCCAGTCGGAGTCCACGGTGACCTCGAGAGCGGTCCCACCGCCGGAGGCCACCAGGCGGTACCCGACGGCCGTGGAGCGGGCCGGCCCCGCCGTACCGCTCCTGGAGTCCACCATGTCTCCCGGCGGGATGACGGCCCGCGTCGCCCCGGTCGCGTCGGCGAGCAGCACCTGCCCGTCGACCAGCTTCGCGGCGAGCCCGGTCAACCGCAGCGGGAACAGGTACGACGTCGGGGCCGCCGGTGACGTCAGGACCAGGGTCTCCTTGATCCCGGTCGGCCGGGACTCCAGCCGCAGGTCGACATGGGGACGCACCCCCGGGTACGTGATCGTGCTGCCGTCCACCCGGGGCGCGGCGCCGGTGACTCCGGCGAGGGTGAAGGAGAGCGCGTGGGCGTCGTCGATGTCCAGCCGGGCCAGCTCGGCGGCATCGGACCGCGACCCGAACCGTACGTCCACCCCGGCGGCGGTGTTACGCCAGCCGTCGGCCGGGTTCTCCGCCGGGGTCAACCGGGTGTCGATCGGCGCCCAGGTGCCGTCGTCGGTCCGGAAGTTGATCGGCGAGTCGGAGAACTCGGTGGTCTGGGTGCCGTCCGGGTTGGCGTACCTCCGCTCGTGGGCGCCCCTGTGTTCGGGCAGTTCCCGGCTGGTCGCCCGGTCGTACCCGCGTACCTCCGGGGCGGGCGGCGGCGCCGCGACGACCGCGCTGTTCGCCGCCGGGTCCCAGGTGACCCGGGGGTAACGCGCGCGCACGGAGGTGGGCAGCGTGCGGTTCGCCGGGGCGCCGGCACGCTGCCCGCGGCCCGTCGCCGCGGATCCCCAGCGCTGCTCCGGCCCGGCCACCGCCGACCGTCCGGGGCCGCCCCGGTCCGGCGCCGACGGGCCGCTGACGCCCTCGCCGGCGACGGTGGCCAGCACCAGCAGGGTCACCCCGACCGCGACCAGCTTGGTCTGCTTTGCCAACGGCAGCAGGCCGAGGGTGGCCGACAACCGCTTTCCCGCTCGCGACATGTTCCCCGACCCGCTTCCTGGAGGGCGACGCGTACCGCGCCGCCGGACCACGCTCCGGGACGCACACGCCGGGCGGCAGCCTCACCCGTCACGGCTGACACTTCTCTGCCGTCCGCTTGACACTTCCCGTTTGATCAACACGTCCGTTGTCGCCGGTAGCCTGTCGCGCGTGGAGTTCCGACTGCTGGGTGCGGTGGAAATGTGCTCCGTCGACGGCGAGGTCGTCCGGTTGGGACGGCGCCAGGAACGCCTCGCCCTCGCGATACTGCTGCTGGAACCCCGCCGGGTGGTCGCCACCGAGCGGCTCGTCGCCCTGCTGTGGGACCAGGCTCCACCACCGATGGCCAGGACAACGCTGCAGAGCCTGATGTCCCGGATCCGGGCCGCGCTGCTCTCGGCGGCCCGGGGCGAACCCGGCAACCCGGCCCAGCTGCTGGCCCGCGGTGGCGGCTACCTGTTGCAGGTGGACCCGGAGTCGGTGGACCTGCACCGGTTCCGCCGCCTGGTCGACGAGGCGCGGATCATCAGGAAACCGGACCTGCGGGCGGCTCGGCTGGCCGCCGCGCTCGACCTGTGGCGCGGACCGGCACTCGCCGACGCGGCCAGCGGGGCCACCCGGGAACGGCTCTGCGGCAGTCTGGAGGAGCTGCGGTTCGCCGCGATCTCCGACCGCATCGACGCGGAACTCGCCGCCGGTCGACACGCGGACCTGATCGCCGAACTGTCCCGGCTCACCGACGAGCATCCGCTCCGTGAACGGTTGCACGCCCAGCTGATCACCGCGCTCCACAGGTGTGGCCGACGCGCCGACGCCCTGACCGCGTACCAGCGGGCGCGACGGCTACTCGTCGCCGAACTGGGCCTGGAGCCCGGACCCCAGCTCCGGGCACTGGAGGCGCGCGTCATCGCGGACGACCCGACGGGCGGCGCCGACGACGACCAGGAGCCGTCGTTCCCGGCACCGGTCGTGCCGGCCCAGCTCCCGCCGGACCTCGTCGGGTTTGTCGGCCGGGCCGGGTACCTGCGCCAACTCGACGCGCTGGGTGCCGGCGAGTTGATCGGGGCGGCGACCGGCATCTGCGTGATCACCGGTACCGCCGGCGTCGGCAAGACCAGTCTCGCCGTCCGCTGGGCGCGCCGGATCCGGGGACTGTTCCCGGACGGACAGCTGTACCTGAACCTGCGCGGGGCGGATCCCGAGGGACACGTGGTGAGCCCCGGCGACGCGATAACCGCGTTCCTGGCGGCGTTGGCGGTGCCACCCGAGCGGATCCCCGACGCGCTGGACGCCCGGGCCGCCCTGTACCGGAGCCTCATCGCCGACCGGCGGATCCTCGTGCTGCTGGACAACGCGCACGACGCCGCCCAGGTACGCCCGCTGCTGCCCAGCGCGCCCGGCTGTCTGGCGGTGGTGACCAGCCGCAACCGGATGTCCACCCTGGTGGCGATGGAGGGTGCCCGGCCGGTCTCGGTCGCCCTGCTGACCGCCGACGAGGCGCACGAACTGCTGGTCAGCCGGCTCGGTGCCGAGGCGGTCGCGGCCGAGCCGGAGGCGGTCCGGGAGATCGTCCGACTCTGCGCCGGGCTCCCGCTGGCGCTCGTCGTCGTGGCTGCCCGAGCCGCCACCAATCCCCATTTCACCCTGGCCGCGATCGCCCGGGAGCTGCGAACGGCCCGGGGCGGGCTGGACGCGTTCGAGGGGGACGCTCCGGCCTCCGGGGTTCGGGCGGTGTTCTCCTGGTCGTACCAGACCCTGCACCCGGGCGCGGCCCGACTGTTCCGGTTGCTCGGCCTACACCCGGGTCCGGACATCGCCCTCGCCGGCGCGGCCAGCCTCGGCGGCCTACCGGTCGGGCAGACCCGGTCGCTGCTGGCCACGCTCGCCGCCGTGCACCTGGTCACCGAGCTGTCCCCGGGCCGGTACACCCTGCACGACCTGCTCCGGGCCTACGCCTCCGAACTGTCCCCCGCACACGACACCGAGTCCGACCGCCGGGCAGCCGTACGTCGGCTGCTCGACCACTACCTGCACACCGCATACGGCGCGTCCCAGTTGCTGTACCGCGGGCTGGACGCAATGGACCTGGCGCCACCCGACCCCGGGGTCACGGTCGAGGACCTCCCCGACCAGGTCGCCGTGCTGGACTGGCTGACCGAGGAGCATCCCGCTCTCTTCGCGGCCCTGAACCACGCGGCCGGGCACGGGTTCGACCGGCACACCTGGCAGCTCGCCGCGACCCTGACCCCGATCTTCCTCCGCAACGGCCGCTGGCGGCACATGGTGCACCGGGCCGTGCTGGACGCGGCGGACCGGGTGACCGATCCGGCGGGGAGTGGACACGTCCACCGCATCCTCGCCATCGGACTGGCCGGGCTCGGGCGCACCGACGAGGCGTACCGCCACCTCCAACAGGCCCTCGACCTGTACCGGCAGGCCGGTGACCTCGCCCTCCAGGCGAACGCCTACCAGGGCATGACCTGGGTACGCGAACGGCAGGGCCGCTACGAGGAAGCGCTCGCGCACGCCGAGCAGGCGTACGCCCTGCACGAGGCAGCCGGCGCGGGCGTCCGGCTGTTCCACGCGATCAACAACCTCGGGTGGTGCCACGCCCGGCTCGGCAACTACGAACAGGCACTCGCCTACTGCCAGACCGCGCTGGAACGGGCCATCGAATTCGGCGACACGCACGGTCAGGGCACCATGTACGACAGCCTCGGTTACATCCACGGCTGTCTCGGCGACCGGGAGCGCGCCGTCACGTACTACCATCGGGCTCTCGACCGGTACCGCGCCGAGGGCAGCCGCTACCTGGAGACGCGGACCCTCGACCACCTCGGCGACCTGCACGCCGCCACCGGCGACCTGCCCGCCGCCCGGGAGGCCTGGCGCCAGGCGGAGACCATTCTCGACGGAATCGGTCACCTGGACGCCGACAACATCCGGGCCAAGCTGAACCCGGTGTCGCCGGTCAGCGCCGCCGGGGCGTTCCGGACCCGTCCGACCGACGACTGATCCGGGCCGTCGCGGGTCCGGTCGCCCGCGACGGCCGTGGAGGTGGATCGCCTCGCCCACCTCGCGGGCGGTCCGCGGCCGGGGCGGCCGGGAGAGGGCCCGCCCCGGCCGGGTCCGACGGGCGGCCGGCGATCAGCCCGCGGGCGCCGCGAGCCGGAGCACCGCGACGGCCCGGGGTGCCAGCTCGACCCGGTCCACCGGCTCGGTCCGATCGGCCAACAGGTCGACCGAGGGCCCCGGCAACGGCACCGAGACAGGTCCGGCACCGTGGTTGAGCAGGAACAGGTACGACCGGTCGACGCCGTGTCGCTCGATCGCCTGCACCCCCTCCGGCAGGTCGGGCAGGACCGGGGTCACCCCCGCGTCCGCCCGGGCGAGGTCTAACAGGCGCCGCATGGCGTCCGGCTCCGGCCGGGTACCGAGATACCACGCCACACCCCGCCCGTACTCGTGCCGGGTGACCGCCGGGCGGCCGGTGAGCTCACCGTCGGCGAACGTCGCCACCACCCGCGCCCCCTCCGGCTCGATCCACTCCGACCAGACCGAGCCGGTACGCCGCTCGCCGTCGAGATCCAGTCCCACCGCGCCGTCGACCGGCAACGGCCAGAACTCCTCCACCCGCAGCCCGAGCACCTCGCGCAGCGGTGCCGGGTAGCCGCCGAGATGGACCCGGTCGCACTCGTCCACGATGCCGCTGAAGAACGACACCACGAGGGTCCCGCCCGCCTCGACGTACGCCCGGAGCCGGGCACCGACCGACGCCGGCATCAGGTAGAGGTTCGGGACCACCACCATCCGGTACGCCGAGAGGTCGGCCGTCGGCGGCACCACGTCGCAGGTCACGTGCGCGTCGAAGAGCGGCTCGTAGTGCGCCTGCGCGGTGCCGAGCAGGTCGAGTACGCCGGGGTGGGCGGCGCCCTCGACCGCCCGCCAGTTGTCCCAGTCGTGCAGGAGTGCCACCTGTGCGCGTACCCGGGTGCCGACCAGTTCCCCTAGATCGGCGAGTTCCCGGCCGAGCGCCCGGACCTCCCGGTGCGTCCGGGTCTGCGGGCCGCCGTGCGGGACCATCGCCGAGTGGAACCTCTCGGCGCCGCCGGCGGACTGGCGCCACTGGAAGAACAGCACCGCGTCCGCCCCCTGCGCCACCGCCTGCCAGCTCCAGAGCCGCATCAGCCCGGGCGGCTTGGGCGCGTTGCGCTCCCGCCAGTTGACCGCGCCGGGCGCCTGCTCCATCAGCAGCCACGGCTGGCCGCCCCGGGCCGACCGGACCAGGTCGTAGCCGAACGCGGCGGCGACATGGGCCCGCGGGTCGAACGGCTCGGGATAGCTGTCGAGGCTCACCACGTCCTGTTCCGCCGCCCAGCGGTAGGAGTCGATCGGCTTGTGTACCAGGCCGATAAAGTTCGTGGTCACCGGCACGTCCGGGCTGTGCCGGCGGACGATGTCGCGTTCGGCGAGGTAGCAGTGCAGGATGGCGTCGTCGCTGAACCGTTCGAAGTCCAATCGTTGGGTCGGGTTGCCGAAGGTGGGGCTGGTACGCGGCGGGAGGATCTCCGCCCAGTCGCCGTAGCGCTGGGACCAGAACGTCGTCGACCACGCCGCGTTGAGGGCGTCCAGGCTGCCGTACCGGTCCCGCAGCCAGCGGCGGAAGTCCGCGGCAGAGACGTCGCAGTAGCACTGGCGTACGTGGCAGCCGTACTCGTTGCCGATGTGCCAGATCCGCAACGCGGGGTGGGTGGCGTACCGGGCGGCGATCCGCTCGACGAGTCGCCCGGCGTAACGGCGGTAGACCGGGCTGGAGGGACAGTAGTGTTGACGGGAGCCGGGCCAGAGCCGGGTTCCGTCGGCCCGGGTCGGCAGGATCTCCGGGTGCAGGCGGGACAGCCACGGCGGGGGCGAGGCGGTCATGGTGGCGAGGCTGGCCCCGATGCCCGCCTCGGCAAGGTTGTCCAGCACTCGGTCGAACCAGTCGAAGTCGTACCGGCCCGGCCTGGGTTCGACAGCGGACCAGGAGAAGATGCCGACCGAGACCAGGTTGACCCCGGCCTCGACCATCAGCTTCGTGTCCTCGGCCCACACCTCGGGGGACCACTGCTCCGGGTTGTAGTCGCCGCCGAACCAGATTCCGGACAGCTTCGGGTCGGGCTCGCGTTCGATCATGGGAAGGACTCTCCTCTGAGCACCAGAGCGGCATTCACCCGGAAATCGGACGTAGGACGTCCATCGTTCGAGTCGAAACTAGGACCGGCGGTGCGCGGCGTCAAGACAGGGCAGGTGTAAATTGGCCACGGACAGACGGCGCACGACTACGGCGATGTGGGATGTCGCGCCAGCCGGGACCTAATCCTGGAGGGCAGCCATGGCCAGGCGCAGCGGCGAGACACTCCAGGAGCGCATCGTCGCCCTGATCCACGACCGCCAGCTTCCCGCCGGCGCGCCGATGCCGACCGAGACCCAGCTGATGGAGCTGCTCGAGGCGAGCCGCAACAGCGTGCGCGAGGCGGTTCGGGCACTTCAGGCGTTGGGCATCGTCGAGATCCGGCACGGGTTCGGCACCTTCGTCGGACGTGCCTCGCTCGACGTCCTGAGTCCGTCACTGGAGTTCCGGATCAGGTCCGGCCCACAGGGCGGCGTACGCGCGCTGCACGACCTCATCGAGGTGCGGGAGATCCTCGAGACGGCGCTCGTCGCCCAGGTCGCCCAGAACACCAGCCCGACCCGGCTCGACGCGCTGCGCGCCCTGGTCACCGCGATGCGCACGGACCTGGAGGCGGACCGCGCCTTCCACACGCTGCTCTACGAGTCCTGCGGCAACGACCTGGTACTCCAGCTGATCAACCTGTTCTGGCAGGTGTACCACCAGGTCGAACCGCTGCTCGGTACGCCGCGGGAGGACAAGGAGCTGATCGTGGCCAACCACCGCCGGATCGTCGACGCGCTGGCCGCCCACGACCCGGTCGCCGCTCAGGACGCGATGCGGCGACACTTCCACGACGTGAAGCAGCGGATCGCCCGCGCCGAGGCGGCGACCGGCACCGGCACCGGCACCGGCGACCCGACGGACGGCACAGCCTGACCCGGTCGGTCCCGCGACCGCGACGCCCTGCGGCCCGACGCCCGCACGAGCGGCGGGGAAGGGCCGGCGCCGGCACGCCTCCGAAGGAGGAGACGCGCCGGCGCCGACCCGCCGGTCAGCCGACCCGCTCCATCGGGAGCCAGAGCCCGAGCCGGCCCTGGATCGGCAGGCCACGGAGGCGGATCAGGTCGAGTTCGGTCGGGGTCAGCGCCCGCCGGTAGACCCGGACGTCGTCGAGCGTGCCGCGGAACCGGTCGACCCCGTCCACCCGCTGTCCGACGTGCAGGCCCTGCACCCCGAACTCCTTGCCATCGGTGACCGAGCCCGGCGGGCAGGTGGCCGAGGCGACGACCGCGCCGTCCACCCGCAGCACGAACTGTCCGGCGGAACGTTGCAGCACGACGTGGTGCCACTGCCCGTCGTTGTAGGCACCGGCCGACTGCACACTGACGTTGAACCGGTCGACCATGATGAGCGCCCGGATCCGGTTCGACGCCGGCTCCGCGCGCAGCCAGACCTGGGGGGTGGTGCCGCTGCCCGTCCGGTACGCCCAGAGCAGCGCGTGCGACCCGGTCGTCGCGGTGTACCGGAACCAGGTCATCATCGTGAAGTCGTCGCCGGCCACGTCGATCGAACGGTCGAACGGCACCTCGACCCGGTCGTCGACACCGTCGAGTTCGAGCCCGTTGCCGTAGCGTCCGGGTACCGTGCCCGCACCGCCCCGGACGTACGCGTCGTTGCGGTGGTGGGTCAGGTCCGGGGTCCGCGGGCCCGGTGCGGGCGGCCCGGGTATGCCCGGCGGGGTGCCGTTCGGGGTGGCCAGGTACGCCTCGTTGAACCGCGCCCAGCGGATCGACTCGTACGGCGTCGCGACGCCGGCCTCGTAGTAGAGCCCGATCTCGTCCGGGCCGAGCCGGACCAGGTCGGAGTAGGCGGCCGGCCCCCACCAGAAGACCTTGCCCTGCTGCCACGGCTGCCAGCTGCGACCCTCGTCGAAGGAGGAGCGGACCGCCATCGCCTCCCGGGCCACCGGGTGTGCGGGCGCGGAGAGCAGGATCCGGTTGGTCCGGTCGCCGGTGTCGGTGGCCCGCAGCCGCAGCGTCGCCGCCTGCACGTCCGGCAGGGCGAGGTCGATGGTGCGGAACGGCCGGTCGAACGTCTCACCCCCGTCGCTGCTGGTCGCGTACGCCCGGTGCCCCGGATCCGTACCGCGTTCCCGGGCCAGCGCGTAGACCCGGCCGTCGGTCAACTCGACGACCGTCACCTCCTGGGCGATGACCGTGCCGTCGGAGTACGAGCCCTCGGCACCGATCTGCCAGGTCTCGCCGCCGTCGTCGCTGTACAGCAGGTGGGTGCCGTAGCGGTGCGGCCCGACGCCGTCGTACGTCTCGTGGCTCGCGCCGACGACGAGGCGGCCGGCGTGCGGGCCCCGGGTGAGCTGGATGCCGTGCATCGGGCCGGTGGCGTACCAGAAGTTCCACTCCGGACGCTTGCCCTCGGTCATCTCCCGGGGCGCCGACCAGGTGACCCCGTCGTCGTCGCTGACCTGCACGTACGGGTCCCGGTCGCAGCCGTTGGGGCAGGGCTGCGGACCGTTGTGCGTGCTGACCAGGACGATCCGGCCGGTCCGCCGGTCGACGATCGGCACCGGGTTGCCGTGCGTGGAGCCGTTGCCCTCGGAGACCACCTGCAGCGGCCCCCAGGTCCGGCCGCCGTCGAAGGAGCGCCGCAGCACCAGGTCGATGTCGCCGTCGTCGCCGCAGTCGGCGACCCGTCCCTCGGCGAAGGCGAGCACCAGCCCGTTGCCGGCCTCGACGACGGCGGGGATCCGGAAGCAGGCGTAGCCGAGGCTGCGCTGGGCGAACAGCACCTGTTCGTCGAGGTACGGCGCCGGGCCGGCAGCCGGCCCGGCGGCCGAGGTGCTCGCCGGCCGGGTGGTCGGCGACTCCGGCGCGGCGGCGGCCGGCCCGCCCAGCGGTACCACGAACAGCCCGGCACTGAGCGCGGCGAGCACGCGTCGGCCGGCTTCGCGGCGAGAGCGGGGAACGGTACGGAACGCACGGCCCGGGCGGCGGCCCGGCGGCTTCTTCTCAGGCGCGTGGATCATGTCGTGCCCTTCGGAGAGGAAACAGGTGTCGGTCATCCTATGTCGGACGTGGGATGTCCACTACCCAGAGCGGCGTCGGAGGACGACCCGCTTGACGATCGGGACACGTCTGCTTAACGTCTCGGTGACATAGGACATCCTATGTCTAGAGAAGGGACTACCGAGCATGACCGCACATCCGCGGCGCTGGGCCCTGGCCGCGACCGGCGTCGCCCTGGTCCTCGCCGCCACCGTCACCGCGAGCGTCCCCGCGGTGGGAGCCCGCCCCTCCTGCGCGACCTCGGTGCCGTACACCTCCGGTGCCGAGGGGTACAACGCGTTCCGGATCCCGGCCGTCATCGCCACCCGCTCCGGTGCGCTGCTCGCCTTCGCCGAGGGGCGGCTGGCCGGGCTCGCCGACGCCGGCAACATCGACACGGTGGTGAAGCGCTCCACCGACGGAGGCTGCACCTGGGGTCCGCTGCGGGTGGTCCACGACAGTGGTCCCGACACCGCCGGAAACCCCGCCCCGGTGCGCACCACCGACGGCCGGATCGTGTTGCTCACCACCTACAACGCCGGTACGGCGACCGAGGCGATGATCCTGCGTGGCGAGGTCACCGCCGAGCAGAGTCGACGGGTCTTCGTCCAGTACAGCGACGACGAGGGCGTCACCTGGACCGCGCCCCGGGAGATCACCGCCGACGCCAAGCTGCCGAACTGGCGCTGGTACGCCACCGGGCCCGGGCACGCCATCCGACTCACCCGGGGTACGCACGCCGGGCGTCTGGTGGTCCCGGCCAACCACTCGATCGCGCCGCCCGCCGGCTCACCCGACCTCGGCTCCGAGGCGAAGTACTACGGCGGGCACTCGCTCTACAGCGACGACAACGGCGGGACCTGGCGGATCGGGTACGTCGACGACAACACCGACGGCTACGTCAACGTCAACGAGACGACGGCTACCGAACTGCCGGACGGGCGAATCTACCTCAACACCCGGGAGCACAACGGCACCGCGCCAGGAAACCGCGCGGACGCGTACAGCGCCGACGGCGGCGCGAGCCTGACCGTCCCGTTCCGTCCGCAGGCCACCCTGGCCGGGCCGGTGGTGCAGGGCAGTGTCCTGCAACTGACCGGCCGGAACGCTCCGCTGGTCTACTCCGGACCGGCGGACCCGACCAGCCGGGCCGCGTTGACGTTGCGGGTCAGCCACGACCGGGGCGTCACGTTCGAACCGGCCCTGGCCCTGTCGGGTCTGCCGGCCGCGTACTCCGATCTTGTCCAGCTCGACAGCGCCACCCTCGGCGTGCTGTACGAGACCGGGGACTTCGGCGCCAACGAGACGATCACGTTCCGCCGGGTCCCGGTACGCGACCTGACCTGACCGAGGTTCGTCGTCCCGGATGGCGGAACACGGTCGTGTCCGCCATCCGGGACGCCCCGTCAGCCTCGGCCCAGCCGGGCGAGGCGCTCGCGTACCCCGGCGAAATGCGCCCGCATCGCCGCCTCGGCCGCCGGCCGGTCCCCCGTGATCACCGCGGTGTAGATGTCCCGATGCTTGCGGGCGACGTCTGCCGGCGCCTCGTCCGGCGGCCCCAGGTCGTCGCCGAGCTGGTGGTAGACCTCCCAGAACGCGCCGAGGAGCTGGCCCACCAGCGGGTTGCCCAACGGGCGGTAGAGCACGTCGTGGAAGAGCCGGTCGGTTTCCGGGGTAACGGCGCCGACACGCGCCTCCGCCTCCATCCGCTCGATCAGTTCGCGAGCTGGTGTGAGCCGTCCGACCAGGTCGTCGCCGCCGTGCCCGTCGATCAGGCGCTGGGCCAGCCCGCTCTCCAGGATCTCCCTGATCTCGATCAGGTGACCGAGGTGGTTGCGCTCCTCCTGCAGCGTGATCCGGCTGTGGAAGGCCAGCTCGTCAACGAGGCCGCTGAGCGACATCCGGCCGACGAACATGCCGAAGCCGTGCCGGATCTCGACGATGCCGAGGGCCTGGAGGACCTTGAGCGCCTCCCGGACCGAGTTGCGGCCGATGCCCAACTCCTCCATCAACTCGGACTCGGTGGGCAACGGGTCGCCGGCGGTCAGGCCACGTTCCAGGATCAGGACCTTGACCGCCTCCTGGACCTCGACCGCCCGGCTGAGCCGACGGCGCCGAACGACAGGACCGGCGTGCGCCGGTTCGGGGGGAGGCCCGGCGGCACCGCGACGCTGGCGCCCATCCTGAAACACCACGGACATCTCCTGGACGTTGGCCCTTGACCGACGGCGACGCCGGCCCCTAGCCTCCCACTATACCGGACATGGGATGTAGGACGTCCAATGTCAGCACCGCCACCCCACTTCGATGGCAATCCAGGAGGCATAGTGAGCGACCCGGTTTCCCGGCGCGTCCTCAGCCGCCGTGACTTCTTGCGCTACAGCGGGACGTTGGGCACCGCCGCGGCCATCTCCGCGACGGTCTCCGCGTGCAGCGGCCCCGCCTCGACCGGCTCGGCCGGTGCCGGCGCCGACAAGGACCTCGTCACCGCCGTCATCGGCTACGGCAACAACCAGAGCTGGGACCCGACGATGACGGCGTCCGCCTTCTCCATGGCCGCCAACAACCACATCTACGAGGGTCTGGTCGACACCGACCCGATCACCCGGGAACCCTACCCGGCGCTCGGCACCGCGCTGCCGTCCGACCTCGCCGCCACCACCTGGCGTTTCACCCTCCGGGCCGGCGCCAAGTGGCACGACGGCCAGCCGGTCACCGTCGACGACGTACTCTTCAGCTTCGAGCGGGTCCTCGACCCGGCCGCGAACGTGCTGGTCCGCTCCTTCTTCGGCGCCTGGCTGCAGGAGGTACGCAAGGTCGACGAGAGCACCGTCGAGCTGGTCTTCAAGTTCCCGTTCCCGGACGCGCTGCGACGCCTGACGATCGCCAAGATCATGCCGAAGCACGTCTTCGGCGCGCCCGGCGGCTGGGACGCCGCGAAGTCCGGCACGGCGATCGGCTCCGGCCCGTACCGGATGGTCGCGCACAACCCGACCTCCAACACCACCTTCGAGGCGTTCGCCGACTACAACGGACCGCGTAGGCCGACCGTCAAGCGGATGAACTGGCTGTCTATCGTGGACGCCTCCGCCCGGGTGGCCAAGATCTCCGGCGGCCGCGCCGAGGCGCAGATCGCCGACAACATCCCGTACGCCAACATCGACCAACTACGCGACGGTGGCCTGACGGTCGAGGGCGGCAAGGGCATGAACCACATGTTCCTGATGTTCAACACCGCCCAGCAGCCGTTCGACGACGTGCGGGTGCGCCAGGCGCTGCTGTACGCCATCGACACCCAGAAGATGATCGACGTCGCGCTCAAGGGGCACGGTGCGCCGGCCACCAGCTTCCTCAACGCCGAGAACCCGTCGTACGCCCGGGCGAAGACCGTCTACAGCCACGACCCGGACAAGGCGAAGGCGCTGCTCGCGGCGGCCGGGGTGAACGACCTGAAGGTCACCCTGATGGCGGTGAACGTCAGCTGGATCGCCGACTGCCTGCCCACCATCGCCAACTCCTGGTCGGCCATCGGGGTACAGACCACCCTGGAACCGCAGGACACCGCCGCGCTGTTCACCAAGATGGACCAGTCGCAGTCGTACCAGGTGGTGGCCGCGGCGTCCAACCCGAACCAGTTCGGCCTGGACGCCGACCTGATCCTGCGCTACAACTACACGTCCGGCGGCACCTGGATGAAATACACCAAGTGGGACGCCAGCCCGGCGGCGAAGAGCCTCTTCGACCTCATGGACCGGGCGGCCCAGCAGCCCGACCCGGCCCGCAAGCTCCAACTCGTGCACCAGTACCTGGACCTCGTCGCGGAGCAGGCGGTGCTCTACCCGGTCGTGCACACCGAACTGATGACCGCCTGGGACCCGAAAAAGCTCACCGGCGTACGCCCGCAGGCGTACCCCGGAATCACCCTGCTGCAGTCACAGCGCGTCTGACCGGGGGGCGGCGCCGCCCCCGGCCGCCCCCGCCGCCCACCCCCGAACCGGCCGACCCAGGAGTCACCCGTGGCAGTCATCGCCAGAATGCTGGTGCGCCGCACACTCATCCTGATCCCGCTGCTGCTGGGCGTCATCCTCTTCGTCTTCCTCGTGATGCGGTTCTCGGACAACAAACCCGAGTACGCCTACTTCCAGGGCGCCAACCCGACCCCGGAACAGCTGCACCAGTTCCGGGTCGAGAACGGCCTGCTCGACCCGCTGCCCGTACGCTACCTGCGGTTCGTCGGCGACCTGCTGCACGGCGACCTGGGCACCAGCGTGCTGACCAAGGCCCCGGTACTCGACTCGGTGCTCACCGCCCTGCCGCTCACCCTGCAACTGACCTTCCTCGGGCTGGCCGTCGCGATCGTCCTCTCGCTGGTCCTCGGGGTCACCGCGGCGATCTTCCGGGACCGCTGGCCGGACCAGCTCATCCGGCTCGTGTCGCTGGTCGGCGTCGCCGCACCGGCGTTCTGGCTGGCCCTGCTGATGATCCAGTGGCTGGCCGTCGACCGGGGTTGGTTCCCCACCAGCGGCTACATCAACCCCGCCGACTCGTTCACCGGCTGGCTCCGCTCGCTCACCCTGCCGGCGCTCTCCCTGTCGCTGCCGGTCGCCGCACAGCTCACCCGGATCATCCGTACCTCGATGGTCGAGGAACTCGACAGGGACTACGTCCGCACCGCAATCGGCAGCGGGCTGCCGCCGATCGTGGTGATCGGCCGCAACGTCCTGCGCAACGCGCTGATCAACCCGTTGACCGTACTCGGCCTGCGGGTCGGCTACCTGCTCGGCGGCGCGGTGGTCATCGAGACCATCTACTCGCTGCCCGGCATGGGACAACTCATGATCAACGCCGTCCGGGACGGCGACCCGGCCGTCGTACAGGGCGTGGTGCTGACCATCGCCACCGGCTTCGTGGTGGTGAACCTGGTCGTCGACCTCCTCTACCTGCTGGTCAACCCCCGAATCAGGAGCGCCGCGTGACACCCGACGACACGACCGAGACGGCGGCCGGCGGCGGGCCGGCCGGCACCGGACGCGACACCCGCCCGCGCGGGATGCGCCCCGGGCTGGCAGGACGGCTGTCCCGGCCCGGCATCCGGTTCCGCCGACTCGGCCCGCCCTCGTGGATCTCCATCGCCGTGCTGGCCGTGGTCGCCCTCGCCGCGCTCCTGGCACCGCTGATCGCGCCGCACTCGCCGTACGTGCAGGAGATCTCCGGCGGCGGTCCGAGCGCGACGCACTGGATGGGCCTGGACAGCGCCAACCGGGACATCCTCACCCGACTGCTCTACGGCGCACGCTGGTCACTGCTGATCGGCCTCGGCGCGACCGCCATCGCACTGGTCGTCGGGGCGGTGGTCGGCGCGGTCGCGGCCACCTCCCGCCGCGCCGTCGACGAGGCGCTGATGCGCGGGCTGGACGTGGTGATGGCGTTCCCCGGGATCGCGCTCGCCGCCGTCCTCGTCGCGGTCTTCGGCGGCGGCATCGGCGTACTGGTGCTGGCCATCGCGTTCCTCTACATGCCGTCCGTGGCCCGGGTGGTACGCGCCAACGTCCTGGCCCAGTACGGCGAGGACTACGTCGCCGCCGAACGGGTCATCGGGGCCCGCACGCCACACATCCTGGTCAGACACGTCGCCATCAACTGCGCCGCGCCGATCCTGGTCTTCTGCACCGTGATGGTGGCCGACGCGATCGTCTTCGAGGCGTCCCTGTCCTTCATCGGCGCCGGCGTACGCCCACCCGCCCCTTCCTGGGGCAGCGTCATCGCCGACGGCCGCAACATGGTGCTGCTCGGCGGCTGGTGGGCCACCGTCTTCCCCGGGCTGCTGATCCTGCTCACGGTGCTGGCGTTGAACGTCCTCGCCGAAGGTGTCTCGGATGCCTGGGCCGCGCCGGCCGCCCGCCGCGCCGAGCCCGTCCGCCAGGGCGAGGACGTGGACGTGCTGGAGCAGGCCCGGCCCGGCTTTGCAGAGATCACCCCGCTGCCCGGGCTCGCCGAGGCGGCCCGCCGGATCGCCGAACGCGCCCGCCCGCTCCCACAGGGCGAGCCGATCCTGCGGGTGAACGGACTGGCTGTCGGCTTCGACGGCCGACACGACGACGTGGACATCGTGGCGGGCATCTCCTTCGACGTACGCCCGGGCGAGGTACTCGGCCTGGTCGGCGAGTCCGGCTGTGGCAAGTCGTTGACCGCGCTGACCGTCATGGGGCTCCAGCCGCGCGGCGCCCGGGTCCGGGGCGAGATTCGCTTCGACGGTCAGGACCTGCTCACCCTCTCCCCCGCCGCCCGGCGCCGGTTGCTCGGCCACCACATGGCGATGATCTACCAGGACGCGCTCTCCTCGCTGAACCCGGCGATGACCATCCGGGCGCAGTTGAAGCAGGTCGTCCGCCGGGGCGGTCGACGCAGCCCGACTGAGCTGCTGGAACTGGTCGGGCTCGACCCGGCCCGTACCCTCTCCGCCTACCCACACGAGCTCTCCGGTGGCCAGCGGCAACGGGTCCTGATCGCGATGGCACTCTCCCGCGACCCACGACTGATCATCGCCGACGAACCGACCACCGCGCTGGACGTGACCGTGCAGGCGCAGGTGATCCAACTCCTGCTCCGGCTCCGGACCGAACTCGGCTTCGCCCTGATCCTCGTCTCACACGACCTCGCCCTGGTCGCGGACGTCACCGACCGGGTGGTGGTGATGTACGGCGGCCAGATCGTCGAGAGTGGTGTCACCGCGACGCTGGTCGGCGCGCCCGCGCACCACTACGCCCGGGGACTGCTCGGCGCGGTGCTGTCGCTGGAAGCCGGCGCCGACCGGCTGACCCAGATCCGCGGCGTGGTCCCGTCCCCGGCGGACTTCCCCGCCGGGTGCCGGTTCGCCGACCGCTGTCCGATGGCCACCGAGGTCTGTCGGGTCGAGTCGCCCCGGCTGGTCGGCTCCCTGGATCACGCGGTCGCCTGCCACCATCCGGCCCTGGCGGTCCCGACCCCAGACGTGGACCACGAACCCCCGGACACCGCCGCGTCCGTGCCGACCAGCCGGACGGAGGTCCGATGACCGCGCCACACCCCGCCGCCGCCCTGGTGGAACTCGCAGACGTACACGTCGTACACCGGGCCCGTTCCGGCGGTCTGTTCCGGCGTGACCGCGTCCACGCGCTCACCGGGACGGACCTCCGGATCGCCCCCGGTGAGACCGTCGGAGTGGTCGGCGAGTCCGGCTGCGGCAAATCCACCCTGGCGAAGGTCATGGTCGGGCTCCAGCCGCCGACCTCCGGCACGGTCCGCTTCGCCGGCCAGGACCTCTGGTCGATGTCGCCCTCGACCCGGCGGTCGACGGTCGGCGCCAGCACCGGAATGGTCTTCCAGGATCCGTCCACCGCGCTCAACCGGCGGCTGCCGATCCGGCAGGTGCTCCGCGACCCGCTCGACGTACACCGGTGGCGAACGCCGCAGGACCGGGAGGAGCGGGTCCGGGAGCTGCTCGACCTGGTGGGGCTGCCGGCAAGCGTGGCCAACCGGCTGCCCAGCCAGGTCTCCGGCGGGCAGCGGCAGCGGGTGGCGATCGCCCGGGCCCTGGCGCTACGCCCGCGGCTGCTGGTCGCCGACGAGCCGACCAGCGCGCTGGACGTCTCGGTACGGGCCCAGATCCTCAACCTGCTGCTCGACCTCAGGGAACAGCTCAACCTGGCGATGATCTTCGTCTCGCACGACATCCAGACGGTACGCCGGATGAGCGACCGGGTGGTGACGATGTACCTCGGCCGGATCGTCGAACAGCTGCCAGCCGGTTCGCTCCCGCACGGCGCCCGCCACCCGTACACCCGGGCACTCTTCTCCGCCACCCCGGGTCTGCTCTCCCCGATCGACCCGATCCCGCTGACCGGGCCGGTGCCGTCGGCGACCCGACCGCCGAGCGGCTGCCCCTTCCGTACCCGGTGCTGGCGGGCGGACGACCACTGCGCCGCCGAACTGCCGGCCGCCGAAGCCGGCCGCGACGGGCACCTCTACCGGTGTCATCACCCCGTGCTCGACGGCACGACCGACCGCGAACTGATCAGCCAAGCCCAGGAGCGTCCATGACCACCGCCCCCCTGTCCGGCGTCGTCCCCCCGGTGTGCACCCCCCTCACCCCCGACCTCGAGGTGGACACCGGCTCACTGACCCGGTTGGTGGACCACCTGCTCGACGGCGGCGTCGACGGACTCTTCGTACTCGGCTCGACGTCGGAGGTCGCCTTCCTCCCGGACGCGGACCGCGGGATCGTGCTCGACACGGTGCTCGGACACGTCGCCGGCCAGGTGCCGGTACTGGCCGGTGTCATCGACATGACCACACCCCGGGTCCTCGACCACGCGCGGGTTGCGGTCGAGGCCGGCGCGTACGGGCTGGTGGTCACCGCCCCCTTCTACACACGTACCCACCCCAACGAGATCCTGCTGCACTTCCGGACGGTCGCCGACCGGACCGGGACTCCCGTGTACGCGTACGACCTGCCGGTGTCGGTGCACCAGAAACTCGGCCCGGAGCTGCTGCTGGAACTGGCGGCGGAGGGCACCCTCGCCGGGGTCAAGGACTCCAGTGGCGACGACGGTGGGCTGCGGGACGTGATCCTGCGCCGCCGGGACCAGGACCTCAACGCCTTCGCCGTGTTCACCGGCTCGGAGCTGACCGTCGACTCGGCACTCTGGATGGGGGCCGACGGGGTCGTACCGGGGCTGGGCAACGTCGACCCGCACGGCTACGTACGGCTCTACCAGGCCGCCGCCCGCGGTGACTGGGCGAGCGCGCGGAAAGAGCAGGAACGGCTGTTCCGCCTCTTCCGGCTGGTGAACGCCGGCGGCCCGCGGATGGGACGCGGCTCCTCGGCGCTCGGCGCGTTCAAGGCCGCCCTGCACCTGCGCGGGATCATCGCCCACCCGACCACCGCGCTCCCGCAGCTTCCGCTGGACAGCATGGAGATCGCCCAGGTCGGCAAGCATCTGGCCGACGCCGCCCTGCTCTGACCGTGCGGGTGACGCCGGTCAGGGAGTCGGCTGGGCGATGACGGCGGGCGGAACCGGGACTCAACGCTCGGCGTTGTCGGTGCGCGGCCGGGCGCCGGCGATGAACCCGTCGAGCGCCGGCCCGTGCAGCACGCCGCCGGGCAGCGGATCGCGCAGCGCCCGTGCCGCCAGGCGGGTCACGGGTAGCCGGTGCGGGCGCGGCGCCGCGACGAGCACCACGTTGCCGTACCGCCGGCCGCGTAGCATCCGGCGGTCGGCGACGACACACACGTCCGCGAAGACCGCCCGCAGGGTGGCCGCCTGTACCCGGGTGAGGGCCAGGGGTGGCAGGTCCGTGACGTTGACCAGGTAGATGCCGTCCGGTCGCAGTACCCGGGCGACCTCGGCGGCGAACGCCACGGTGGCCACGTGCGGCGGCATCCGGGCCGCCCGGTAGATGTCGGCGAGCACCAGGTCGTACGCGCCGGCGGGGGCGGCGGTGACCGCCTCCCGGGCGTCGGCGACGTGTACGTCGACACCGGCTGGTCGGGGTGGCAGGTCGCGTCCCACCAGTTCGACCACGGCCGGGTCCCGCTCGACGACCACCTGCGCCGAACCAGGCCGGGTCGCGGCGACATATCGGGGCAGCGTCAGTGCGCCGCCGCCGAGGTGCAGCACGTCCAACGGATCACCGGTCGGCGCGGCGAGATCGGTCACGGTGGCCATTCGGCGGACGTACTCGAAGTGCAGGTACGTGGGATCGGCGAGATCCACGTACGACTGCTCGACGCCACCGGCCAGGAGCGTGCGGCCGGTGGGCCGGGCCGGGTCGACGACCAGCTCGAGCCGGTCGTCAGATGCCTCCATGACCAGGCAGGCTAGTCCACCCGCCCGTGCCGCATCCCACCCGCCTGGTGGCGGAGGACGTGTCCCTCGCGCCTGGCGCCCGACGCGGCGAGCCGGAACTCTTCGGTCCGGGGGCCGCGCTCAGAGGCGGCCCCGGGCGGTCCTGGTGCGGTGGGCCGTTCCCGTCGGGTCGGCGTCGAAGAGGGATCGCCATTCGATGGCCTGCCGGTGCGTCGGGTTGCCGGCGAGGGTCGCCGCGTGCAGTCCGGTGGCGTCCAGCAGCCGTCGGAGTTGCCGCCACTGGTCGAACGACAGCTCCAGGTACACCAGTGACGGCAGGTCGGCCAGTACGGCCAGGTCGGCCACGTCGGCGCTGGCGAGGGACAGACCGTGCAGGTTCGGGACGGTCCGCAGCGGCGTCAGGTCGCTCGGCGCGGCATTCTGGGTCAGACCCAGCGAGCGCAGCGTCGGGTGGCCGGCCAGTGGGGCCAGGTCCGACCCGGGGTGCACCAGGAGGTGCTCCACCGGAAGCTCCCGCAGCGGTACGAGGTCCGCCGGGGCGGTCATCGACAGCGAACGCAGCCGGCGCAACCCGGCGAGCTCGGCGGTGTTCACCCGGCCGTAGTACAGACGAAGTTCCTGTACGTCCGGCAGCTGCCGTAGCGGTTCGAGGTCGATCTCACCGCCGCGTCCTTCCAGCCGCAGGTCGGATCGCCGGACGACCGGACCCGGCCGGCCAGCACGGCGGTGACCGGCTCGGCCACGTACCCGGGCCGGGTGCTCCAGTCGACGCCTGCCGTGATGACCTGGCCCGGCCGGCCGTGACGGGCCGGTGCGAGGTCGACCACGAGGAAGTTGCCGCCGGCGTCGTCGGCGATCGGGATCCACCCGGGGTGACCGCTCGCCCGGGGGACCGTGTCGGCCGGGTCGGCCTCGAGGACGACCCGGTCCCACCCGCCCGGCCAGGAGTTCTCCGCCGGGACCGAGGTCATCCGGTACCCGACGAGTGGCTGGAGCGGTTCGTCGAACTGATCGACCCTTGGTCACCTCGACGAACCCGGCTCGTCACCACCGGTCTCACCTGTCCTGGACGGGCACCAAGCCGCCCGTCCAGGACAGGTGGTGCTCAGGAGGCGGTGCACACCGGGGTCAGGCCGGTGGCCGTCCCGGTGCCCTGGAAGCCGAACTCGGTGGTCTGGCCGGCGTTGACCGAGCCGTTGTAGCTGACGTTGCTGAACTGCACGGTGCCGCTGGTGCCGGAGCGGTTGGCGTTCCAGGTGTTGGTCACGGTGGCCCCGGACGGCAGGGTGAGCCGGACGTTCCACCCGGTGATCGGTGCGGAGCCGGCGGTGACCCGCACGGTGGCGACGAAGCCGCCGGTCCAGGAGTTCAGCGACACCGTGGCCGAGCAGCCGGTGGTCGGAGTCGGCGGGGTGGTCGGCGACACCGGCGGTGTCGTCGGGGTGGCCGGCGGGGTCGTCGGGGTGCCCGGCGGTGTCGTCGGGTCGGTCGAGACGTCGCGGCCCTTGTTCAGCTCGTCGAGGACCGCGTGGTAGGCGGCCTTCTTCTGGTAGTTCCCGCTGCCGCCGGTGAACAGCAGGCCCCGTTCCGAGGATCGCCACGACTCGCTGTCGGCGATGCCCCAGACGGTGATGCCGGTGCACCTCGCGACGTTCAGGCAGGCCCGGACGACCTTGCGGTAGTTCTCCGCCTGGCCGGCGCCGATGTCGTTGTTGCTCAGGTCGTCGTCGATGTCGAGCTCGGTGATGTGCACCTCGACGCCGAGGTCGGCGAAGCGCTGGATGTTGGCCTGCAGGTCGGTGGTGATGATGCTGTTCGGGTTGTCGTTGAAGTGCGCCTGGAACCCGACGCAGTCGATGTACTGCCGGTAGGTGCGGACGATGTCGTACAGCGCGTTGGCCTTGCGGTTCTGGGTGCCGCCCTGGACCGTCAGGCCCTCGACGTCGTAGTCGTTGATGCAGAGCTTGGTGGTCAGCCCGCCGGCCTGCACGACCTGCTTGGCCCGGATGAACGAGTCCCGGATGACGTCGGTGTCGCCGGCGTCGAAGAAGTCACCGTCGCCGTTCGCGTCCCGGTTCATGGTGTGTGGCCACTGGTTCCGGCGCCGGCCGGTGTTGTTGTCCTCCAACGCCTCGTTGACGACGTCCCAGTACGCGATCCTGCTGCCCCAGCGGTTGATGGCGTTGCCGATGAAGGTGTTCAGCGTCGCCTGGCTGGCACCCTGCAACGCGCCGGCCTGCGAGTGCCACACCAGGGTGTGACCACGGACCAGCATGTTGTTGCTCTGAGCATGGTTGACCAGGGTGTCCGCGCCGCCGGTGTTCTGCAGCCCTCCGCTCGAGGTGGCGATCCTGTCCGGCTTCATGTCGTTCTCGGGAGTCAGCTGGCTGAACTCCTGACCGACGAGGGAGGTGAGTCGGTTGGGTGAGGCGGCGACGCCGAAGAACAGCCCGGCGTTGGCGGCCGCGGCCCGCAGCGTGGTCTCGGCCGCGGCCGCCGTGCCGACGGACTGGATCGTCACGGTGCCGCCGACGAGCAACAGCACCGCCGTCGGCAAGGCGATTCTGGTGGTTCTCCTACGCTGTCTCAGGCTGCTGTCCACAGGACCTCCTCGATACCCACCGCTTGATAGATGGCCATGCATGTCACCAGAAAGGGCCAGTATCGGAACGGGCCAGCCACGCTGTCAACAACTTCCGGAAATGCTCCGGTAACCACCACGGGGCCGAGCAGTCGCCGCAAACATGTTTGCCCAGGTGGGACACCAGCTCGGCCAGGCCGTCCGACGTGGGCATGAGGACGAGGCGCGATCGCGTCCGTCGTCGCCGCCACAGGTACCGGAAATTCGACCGGGCGACGCTGTCGCGCACCCCGATCCTGACCGACCGTACGCGGCCCTCGGACGGCGGCCCGAACCCCGGCATTCGGCGCCCCAACACCCGACGTTCGGGTGGGTGAGCGTCAGCGGAAACTTCGGTGAACTGGGGCGTCTCGAGTTGTCGGGTGTGGAGCGGCTGCTGCAGGGTTGGCGGCCGACCGCTGTTCCCTCCCCCGACGGAAGTGCTTGCCGTGCGCGTGATGGCGTTTCTCGCCGCCCTGGTGGCCATGCTTGTCGTCCCCGCCCCGGCGCAGGCACACGTCCAGGTGACCACGGTCGCGGTCGACCTGCGCGGCCAGGGCGACGACCTCGTGGCTGTCGTCGACCTGGAGTACGACGTCCTCGCCCGGTTGCTGGGCCTCGACGGAGTCCTGGGGCCGGACGCGGTCGGCGTCGACGGCGTGGACGGCGCGGCCGCCGAGGTGCCGACCGAGCTACGACGCAGATCGCTGGACGCGCACGCGGGCGACGTGGCGGCGTACGTCGGCGAGCGGTTGCTCCTTCGCCGCAGCTCGATCGGGTGTACCGCCGAGGACAACGCCCGCGTCGAACTCGCCGATTCCGGCGCGGTGCGGGTCGGGCTCGCCTACGGCTGCCCGGCGTCCGGTGCGCTCACCGTCCGCAGCGACATCTTCCGCGCCTCGGACGGCGTCGTCGACGACACGACCACGTTGGTGGCCTACGACATCGACGGCCACCGTGGGTCCAGGTTGCTCGACCCCGCCCGGACCAGCTTCACGGTGGGTCGCGGCGGTCTGCTCGGCGAGATCCCCCGGTTCGTCCGGCTCGGGGCGGAGCACCTGCTGTTCGGACTCGACCACCTGCTGTTCCTGCTGGCACTGCTGCTGGGCGCGAAGCGGCTGCGCGACGTCGTCGAGGTGGCCACGGCCTTCACGCTCGCCCACTCGGTGACCCTGGTGCTGGCCGCGGTCGGCTGGGTCAGCGTGCCCGGGTGGATCGTCGAGCCGCTCATCGCGCTGTCGATCGCGTTCGTCGCGGTCGACAACCTGCTCTCGCCGAGGACGACCCATCGGCTGCCCGTGGTCTTCGGTTTCGGGTTGCTGCACGGGCTCGGTTTCGCGGGCGCGCTCCGCGTCGACGGGCCGCTGTCGGTCTCGACGCTGACCGGCCTGGTCTCGTTCAACGTCGGCATCGAACTCGTCCAGTTGGCGGTCATCGGGCTCGTCTTCCCGGGGCTGCTGTTCCTACGCAGGGCGGCGACCACGCCGGCCGCCACTCGCGTCCTCACGCTCGGCACCGTCGCGGCGACCGTCGCCGTCGCCGGGGCCGGTCTGGTCTGGTTCGTCGAACGTACGCCGATCCTGACCTGACACCTGTCCAAACCCCCACTGCGAAGGATCCCGATGTCCTCGTTACCGTGGACACGCGCGCGCCTGCGCGTCGTCCTGTACACCACCACGCTGGGGCTCGCCGCCAGCGTGGTGGCGGGCCCACTCACCTCGTACGTGGCGTACGCGATCGACCCGCCGGAGGCCACCGTCGGCGGCGTCGTGTACGTCGACGCCAATCACGACGGCGTCCGCAGCGACGGCGAGGCCGGTCTGGCCGGCGTCCGGGTCTCCGACGGCACGGTCACCACCACGACCGCGGCCGACGGCAGCTACTCGCTGACGATCTCGACCGACCGCCGCACCACCGACATCGTGTGGGCCACCCAGCCCCGCGGCTACCGGTTCGGCCTCGACGAGTTCAAGGAGCCCAGGTTCTGGGCCAACCTCGGCCAGCTCGCCGACGGCGCGACGCCCACGGCAGACTTCGCCCTGGAACGCGACCGGATCTCCGACGGGGACCGGTTCTCCTGGGCGAACATCGCCGACCCGCACGTCAACGCGCAGCTGCCCGACCAGATCCGGGAGATCAACTCCACGGGCACCGACCTGCGGTTCATCGCGGTCAGCGGCGACCTCACCAACGACGCCAGCCAGGGGCAGTTCGACACGTACCGTCGGGGCGCCCAGCAGTCGGATGTCGGGGTGTGGCCGGCCGTCGGCAACCACGAGTACGCGGGCGGGTCGGCGTACGCCGACAAGATCGACAACTACCGCCGGAACGTCGGGCCGGAGTGGTACTCGTTCAACTACGGCAACCGGCACTTCGTGGTGCTGGAGAACAACGGCTCGGCGCCGTTCGACGAGGAGTTGGCGTGGCTCAGGGACGACCTCGCCGCGAACGTTCCGCTCGACGACGACCCGAAGAACGACATCGAGGTCGTCGTCCTCACCCACCAGCCGATGAACGTGCCGTTCGGCTCGCCGTCGACGTACGACGCCTTCGGTGACGTGCTCGAGCAGTACCGGGCGCAGCTGATCCTGGTCGGCCACGAGCACTCCAACCACGTCGAGAACAACTCGGCGTTCGCCTCGACCGCCAAGCACATCCAGACCGTGTCGAGCTCGTACACGATCGACAACGCGCCCCGTGGCTTCCGCTACATCCACATGGCGGGCCCGGACTTCGACAACCCGTTCCGGATGTACGGCGAGAACGAGCACCTCACCATCGTCAGCCCCGCGCCGGGGTCGACCGTGCCGGCGGCGAGGTTCCCGGGCATCCAGGTCAACGCCTACGACACCGGCGACGAGGTCGTCTCGGCACGCTACCGGATCGACGGCGGCACGAAGTGGCTGCCGCTGCGGCACAGTGGCGAGTTCACCTGGCAGAGCGACCTGCCGAAAGACCTGCGGAAGATCGGTAAACACCGCGTCGACGTGCAGGTGGTCGACGCGGCGGGCAAGACCTGGACCCGGTCGGCGGACTTCACCCTCACCCGCGAGCCGGCGCTCAAGCCGGTCGCCGGCGGCGACTGGGACCAGCACCACGGCAACGAGGCCCACTCCGGTGTCGCGCCGGCGCAGGAGGCCGGCCGCCGCCTGGCCTGGAGCTTCCGTACCGAGGGCACCTTCCTCACCGGGTCGCCGGTCATCCACGACGGCGTCGTCTACGCCGGCACCCGTGACGAGAACGGCGACGGCAACAGCCGGATCCACGCCGTCCGGCTCACCGACGGCAAGGAGCTGTGGAGCTTCACGGTGCCGCAGTCGATCCACGGCAGCCTCGCCTACGGTGACGGCCTGATCTTCGCGCCGACGCTCGGCTCGGAGCTCTACGCCGTCGACGGGAAGACCGGCAGGCTGCGCTGGAAGGCCGTGCCCGAGCAGGCGCCGGCCCCGAACAACCAGCGCACCTACGGCTACTACTCGCCGGCTGTCTCCGGTCACACCGTGCTCTGGCCGTACCAGACCCGGTTCGGCATCGGCAGTCAGGGCGTTCTCAAGGCGCTCGACACCCGGACCGGACGGCAGCTCTGGGCCTCCCCGATGTCGGGCGCGACCATGAGCGACGGCACCCCCGCCGTCATGGACGGCACGGTGTACGTCGGCAACGAGACCGCCGACCGGGTGCTCGCCTACGACCTGGCCACCGGCGCCCGCAAGTGGACCGGCACCGAGTCGCTCGGCAGCTGGCAGGACGGCGTACCGACCGCGGCCGAGGGCAGGGTCTTCATCGGCGCCAACAACGGCATCGTCGCCCGGGACGCCAGGACCGGCGCGACGCTCTGGACCTACCGCAGCCCGCGCTCCTCGCTGGTCTCGAGCGGCTCGACGCCGAGCGCCGCGGCCGTCCGCCACGGCGTCGTCTACATGGGCTTCCCGAGCGGTGCCGTCGTCGCCCTCGACGCCGCGACCGGCAACGTCGTCTGGGAGCGGGCGCTGCCCGGCGACATCTACCACGGTGGCGTCATGTCCAGCCCGGTGGTGGCCGGCAACACGCTCTTCGTCGGCGCCAACAACGGCAGGTTCTACGCCCTGGCCACCGACACCGGCCAGGTCCTGTGGAGCCACGAGATCGGCACCTGGGTGGGCGCCGGCCCCGCCGTCAGCGGCAACACCGTCGTGACGGGCGCCTGGGACGGCAACCTCTACGCCTACGTACCGGGCGGCGAGTCCGCGAAGCGCTGGGCGACCGTGACCGGCACCGTCAGCGACCCGGAGACGGGTGCGCCGGTCGCCGGCGCGAAGGTCACCGCCGTCGCCGCCGGTCAGGAGACCGCGGTGACCAGCACCGACGCCGGGGGCCACTACCGGATCGGTCTGCCGGCGTCGACCTGGACCGTCGCCGTGGCCAAGCGTGGCCTGGTCGCCGACGACCGCTCGGCGGCCACCGTCACGGTCGGCACGTCCGGCACCACGACGGCCAACCTGAAGCTGATCGAGGTGACCCACCCGGTCGCCGGAAAGTCGACGTACGCGCCGGACTACGGCAACGGCAGCACCCGCACCGACACCGTCTCCGGCACCGAGTACTACTACCTGGCCAACGACAAGATCCGGGCGTCCGTGACGCCGTACGCCGCTGGCGACAACGGTGTCGGCGGCAACAACGGTGTCGGCGGTCTGGGTCAGGGTGCGCTGTCGGACCTCATGCTCAACGACGCCAACGGCGCCGAGACCCTCGACTGGGGCGAGATGCTGCTGCGTCCGAGCCTCACGCCGCCCGACTCGTGGGAACGGCCGAACGACCAGCTCGACCTGCCCGACCTCGCGGTCGACGGCGCCGCCGTGGTCGGCAACGGTCAGTACCGGGCGGACCCGGCCATCAAGGCGCGGGTCCGCTACGAGACCCTGCCCGACGCGCCGATCGTGAAGATGACGGTCACGCTGACCAACACCGGCACGACGGACTACCAGGGCTACTTCAACTACATGATCGACCCCGACAGTTCGGTCGACAACGGCCGAATCCCCGGGTTCGGCGGCACCAACCCGGGGATGAAGACCTCGGGCTGGACCGGGAACTACGTCTACGTCGGCGCCGACACGGCCACCACGAACGGCCAGGCCGCGCACGGTCTCGCCTGGGCGCTTGACACACCGGCGGCGGTCGGCGCGTACGGCTACGTCGACGGTCTCTACTACGACGTCACGATGGCGCCCGGTGCCACCAGGCAGTTCAGCTTCTACCACCTGACCGACTACCCGACCGCCGGTGGCGACCCGACCGGCGCCATCGCGAGGTGGGTCGACGAGATCGACCTGCACGACGCCGCCGTCCCCGACGCCGCTCGCGCGGCCGGCTCGGTCACCGCGGCCGGCGCCGCCGTCGCCGGTGCCCGGGTCGCGCTCGAACAGGCCGGCACGGTGGTCGCCACCACCGACACCGACGCCGGGGGCAGGTACCGCGTCAAGGCTCCGGCCGGCCGGTACGACCTCCGGGTGTCCAAGTCGGGTCACCAGACGGCCACCGCCACGGTCACCGTGCCGGCGGCCGGCAGCGGCGTCGCCGACGTCGCGCTGAAGCCGGTCACGGTCGAGGCGAGCTACGGCAAGCAGATCGGCTCGGGTCTGGTCGAGGCGGGTTACGGCGACGTCGTGCTCGAGAACGACAAGCTCTCGATGGCGATCGCCGACGCCTACAACGACTCGCAGCTCTCCGGTGGGACCCGCGGCAAGCCGGTCGACATCGCGGTCCGGGGCATGGCCGACCAGTTCGACTGGATCAACCTGCCCTACGTCTCGGCGACCCAGCCGACCGGCAGCAACGCGTGGGACAGCCGTTCCGTGGCGGCGACCGAGGTCCAGATCGTCCAGGCGACCGGTGACAAGGCTGTCGTCCGGGTGTCCGGGCCGGTCAAGGGCTTCCCGGGCCTGACGGCGACGACGACGTACACGTTGCGGCCGGGCGATGCCTTCGCCACCGTCTCGACGGAGCTGAGCAATTCCGGCTCGGCGCCGCTGGACGTGTGGACCGGTGACGCGATGGACCACGACGCGGCCGGGCAGGCCAGTGTCATCCCGGGCGTCGGTGTCGTGGCGCCGGGTACGACGGCGGCGTACGCCCCGACCAAGCCGTACCTCGGCATGACCGGGAGCGACCCGCAGGTTTTCGGTCTCGTCTACGGCACGCCGGCCAGCGCCTTCGACATCTACGCCGCGGGCAACTGGGTGATGAGTCGGTTCCACGTCGACGTGCCGGCGGGTGGCTCCTACACCCTCACCCGCAAGCTTGTCGTCGCCCCGGGCACCGACGCGGTGGGCGTCCTCGACGGCGTCTCCGCGCCGTAACGCACCACCACGCCGGACACGGGGCCGGCCCGGACACCAACCGGGCCGGCCCCGTACGCCGAACCGCCGACGGGCCCGCGCCTGACCGGCCGCGACGACGGGCACTGGACTCGCTGACCCCGGGGCCCGGCGGACCGCGACGACCGCCGTCGACGGCAGGTCGGTGTTTACCTGAGCCCTCCGACGGACAGTCCGCCGCGCCAGTACCGCTGGAGACTGAAGAACGCGATGATGAGCGGGATCACCGACACGAGCGCGCCCAGGATGATGAGGCTCCAGAGGGAGGTGGTGCCCGCGTTGTTTCCGGAGGCGACCCCCTGCCAGAGGCCGAGCCCGACCGTGACGGGGAAGAGCCGGTTGTCGGAGAGCATGGCGAGCGGCAGGAAGTAGTTGTTCCACGACGCCACCGCGGACAGGAGCAGCACGGTCACCACCGCCGGCCGCATCAGCGGCAGTGCGATCTGCAGGAACGTGCGCACCTCCCCGGCGCCGTCGACCCGGGCGGCGTCCAGGATCTCGTCGGGGACCGCGTCGCGCGCGTACACGTGCATCAGGTAGACCCCGAACGGGTTGAGCAGCGAGGGCAGGATGACCGCCCAGACCGTGTTCGTCAGGCCGAGCTCGGAGAACATAATGAAGGTCGGGATGACCAGGGCGGTGGTCGGCACCATCAGCGCGCCGAGCACGACCGCGAAGCTGAAGCGTCTCGCGGCGAACCGGTACTTCGCGAATCCGTAGCCGGCCATCACGGCCAGGATCGTGGCGCCGACCCCGCCGGCGAGCGCGTACAGCGTCGAGTTGAGGATCCACCTGCCGTAGATGCCACCGTCGTACGTGAACAGCTGTCTGAGGTTGCCGAGGTAGTCGATCTGGTCGGCGAACCACAGGGTGTTGCCGCCGCTGAACAGGCCCGGGGCGTCCTTCGAGCTGTTGACGATGATCCACCAGAACGGTACGAGGAAGTAGACCACCAGGAACCCGAGGAGGAGCTGGAGCGGAAGGTGGCGTTGCGGCCTGTGGGATGCCCTGGCGCCGGTGCGGTCGGTCATCAGAGGAAGCTCCTCCGCTTGCGGGTGAAGAACAGGAAGGCGTACACGCCGATGAAGACGACCCCGCCGAGGGCGAAGGAGATCGCCGACCCGTAGTTGAAGTTCGCGAGTGAGAACGCCTGCTGGTACGCGTACATGTTGGGGGTGAAGTCCGCGCCGATCGTCCCGGCGGCGAGGTACCGCAGGATCTGCGGCTCGTTGAAGAACTGCAGGGTGCCGATGAGCGAGAAGACCAGGATCAGGATCAGCGCCGGGGCGATCAGCGGGATCTTGATCCGCACCGCGACCTGCCATCTCCCGGCGCCGTCCATCCGGGCGGCCTCGTAGAGCGTCGGATCGATGCCCTGCAGGGCCGCGTACAGAATGATCATGTAGTAGCCGGCCCACTGCCACGTGACGATGTTGAGCAGGCCGTAGAAGATCAGGTTTCTGCTCAGGAAGTCGGGCGCGGTCGCACCGAACAGACCGAAGACGTCGGTCAGCGGCCCGAAGCTCCTGCTGTACAGGAAGCCCCACATCACCGCCCCGATCACCGTCGGGATCGCGTACGGAAGGAAGACCATGAGCCGGGAGAAGCGGGTGAACAGGGACGTCACCGCGTCCAGGATCAGCGCCATCGCGAGTGCCACGACGATCTGCAGCGGGATGGCGACGAGCGAGAAACGGATGACGAACCACGCGCCGGACAGGAAGCTCGGGTCGGTGAACGCCTTCACGTAGTTGTCGAAGAGGACGAAGCTGGTGCCGCCGATCAGCTTCTTCTGGAAGAGACTGAGGTAGAACGCGTACCCCAGCGGCGCGATGAGGAACGCGAGGAAGACGATCCCGAACGGCCCGACGAAAAACCACCCCGTCAGGTGCTCACGGAGGCGTACCTTGCCGCGGATCTTGTGCGTCTTCTCGTGGACGCGCGGTGCGCGCTCTTCGGTCAGGAGGGTCATTGTGGGCTCCGGGACGTGGACGCTTGGGGGTCGGGGGGGCCGCCGGCGTCCTTCACCTTCTGCGC
>NZ_JBDPLT010000046.1:0-64643 GCF_039871775.1 Plantactinospora sp. B5E13 | reverse complement strand
TTCGCCGGGGGTGCCGACGACGGCGGCGGCGAATCGGGGGGCGGGGGCGTCGAGGGCTTGGGCGGCGATGGCGGTGAGGTCGAGGTGGTTGCTGCGGGACTGGTCGCGGTCGACTTCCTGCAGGGCGAGTATGTCGGCGTCGAGGGCGGCGACGGTGGCGGCGAGGCGGGTTTCGTCGACGAGGCCGTCGTGGGGGGATCTGCCGTGGAGCAGGTTGAAGGTTGCCAGGCGCACCTCTGCACCTTACGGCGCGACGTGGCACAGTTTGGGCGTGCTTTTCAAAGCGTTGTGTTGTTCGGCGGTGGTGTTCGTGGGGTTGGGGTTGGTGGGGTTGTGGGTGCGGCGGTGGCGGGGGCGGTGAGGGGTGGTTACCGGTCGGGGGTGGCGAAGCGGCCGGCGCGGATTTCGCGGAGCGCTTGGCGGCGGGTGTCGCCGCGGAGGGTGTCGACGTAGAGCCGGCCGTTGAGGTGGTCGGTTTCGTGTTGGAGGGCGCGGGCGAGGAAGCCGGTGCCGGTGACGGTGCGGGGTTCGCCGTGTTGGTCGTAGCCGTGGGCGGTGGCGTGCAGGGCGCGGGGGGTGGGGAAGTAGAGGCCGGGGATGGAGAGGCAGCCTTCGTCGTCGGTCTGGGTTTCGGTGGAGAGTTCGAGGGTGGGGTTGATGAGGTGGCCGCGGTGGCCGTCGGCGTCGTAGACGAAGACCTGGGCGCTGATGCCGATCTGGGGTGCGGCGACGCCGGCGCGGCCGGGGGCGCCGAGCAGGGTGTCCATGAGGTCGGTGACCAGGGCTCGTAGTTCGGCGTCGAAGCTGGTGACGGGCTCGCAGGGGGTGCGGAGCACGGGGTCGCCGATGATTCGGATGGGCCGCATGGTCATGAGCGGAACCTTATCGGTTCGTTACCGGTTTTGTTGTTCCAGCCACCTCCACCGCGCTCTGTGCAACGTACGGAGATTCTGGTGCCGGTACGGGGGGCGTCGATGGTGGTGGGGTCCCGGACGGGCTGCGGGCGGTCGTGAACAAGCGGTTGATCGCCGAATTTGTCGAGTCGAGTCGACGTCGAAGGCGAACCCGCCCAGTCCGGACTTGTGGCACGTTCGCGGTGGGCTTCTTCGCGTTCCTGCTCAGCTCGGTCGACGGCGGACCCGGTAGCGCAGGTGAAGCACCCGGTCGCCCTGGATCACCAGGTCAGGATCCTCCAACAGGTGCTGCGCGTGGACCGACCCGAAGTAGCGCTTCCCGGACCCGAACACCACGGGCACGACGTCCATCCGCACCTCGTCGACCAGGCCCGCGGCGAGCACCTGGCCACCGACGTCGCCAGCGGCAACCTCGACAAGGCGGTCACCCGCGAGTTCCCGCGCCCTGGTCACGGCCGCCTCGACGCCGTCGACGAAGTGGAACGGCGCCTCGGGGTCCCAGCCCTCGGGCGCCGGCCGGTGCGTCACGACGACCACGTGGTCGATGCCGCCCGGAGGCTTCCCGTCCCAGCCGTCCGTCAGGTCGAAGACGTGCCGGCCGACGATTGTCGCCCCGATCTGGTCCCAGTACGCCCGGGTGTGGTCGTAGGAGGTCTGCGACACCTTCAATACGCCGCTGTCGTCCAACGGGACGTCACCGCCGGTCAACCAGTCGAACAGCGGTCCGGGCTGGTCGTTCTCGTCCGCGACGAAGCCGTCCACCGACACCGAGCTGTACATGACGACCTTGCCCACGGGGCTCTCCTCTGCTTCCGGGTGCCCCCAAACTAGCGGGCCGTGCGCTGCCGCTCTTGTACAAAATCAATCGGCCGGCAGCGGCCAACCGTCCAGCGCGTGACCGGGATGTTCCCGCAGAAACCGCCGCCGGACTTCGACGTACCGGGTCGGCGTGAGCCCGGTGAACGCCCGGAACTCGTGGCCGAAGTGGGCCTGGTCGAAGTAGCCTGCGCCACCGGCGAGGTCGCCCCAGTCGATCGGTCCGGCGGGGTTGATCGCGAACACGGTGGCGGCGAAACGGTAGGTGCGGGCCAGCCGCTTCGGCGTGACGCCGACGAGCTCCTTGAACCGCTGTGCCAGGTGGGTGCTGCTGACGCCGGCTGCCACGCCCAGGTCGCCGATCGCCACCGCCCCGCTGGTCGCCGCGATGACGCTGCTCGTATGGCGGACCAGCCCCAGGCCGGCGGTCTCGCACAGCCGTCGCATCAGCTCCGCCTCGAGCAGCGTCAGCATCTCGTACGGTCGGTCCGCCGTGGCCAGCCGGTCTCGCAGCTCGGCAATGGCGGGCCGGCCCCACACCTGCTCCACCGTCAGCGGCCGGTCACACAGCTCGGCTGCGGGCATCGGCAGGAACGGCGCCAGCCCCCACGGCTTGAAGTGCACGCCGACGGACCGGGTCCGGAGTGGGTAGCCGAACTCCCACGCGCGGGTGGGCATGGTGACCACACAGCCGTCGGCGTACTCGGCCGTCTCGATGTCGGTGCCGGCGCGGATGCGGAACGGCGCCCCGAGGTTGACGATGAGCAACGCCGACGGCGCGGGCGGCAGCGTCAGCCGGGCGTACGGCGACGCACCCTCCAGGTAGTAAAGGTCGTCGATCAGCCCGTCCAGCGGCGGTCGCGGCACTCTGGACACGTACTCCACACGCACAGCATCGCCGACGTCGCGCCGGCATCGCACGCCGGGATGGTCCAGCCGCGCTGCCGCCAACCCGGGGTTCGCGGTACTGACGCCACCGCCCTCTACCTGTTCAGCCTGCTTACCCCCGCGACGTCCGAACAGGTGTACGACGTGTTCGACACCCCGACCGGCGGGTGACCGTCACGCCGGCGGACGCAGGGCCCCCGCGGCCGGGGGACGCAACTGTGGCGGCACGGCGCTGCGCAGCGCGGCGGCGACCGCGGTGACGGCGGGGTGCGCGGCGGCGCCGTCGCGGTACGCGATCCGGGTCCGGCGGTGGATCGGCAGCCGGGTCAGGACCACCTCCGGCGGTGGGTTCACGATCCCCAACTGCGGCACCAGTGCGACGCCCTGACCCGCCGCGACCAGGGCCAGTACGGTGTCGAAGTCGTCGACGCGGTGCCGGATCCGGGGGTGGAATCCGGCGGCCTGGCAGGCCCGGACCGTCATCGTGTGACACAGGCTGCCCGCTGTCGCGGTGATCCACGCGGACTCCCGCCAGCGGTGCAGCGCCGGGCCGTCGTCGTCCGGGTGGTCGTGTGCCGGGGCGGGCGTGGCGACGTACATCGCCTCGCTGCACAGTGGTGTGCTCGCCACGCCCGGCTCGGCGGGGGCGGGGACGAAGTCGTATTCGTGGACCAGGGCGACGTCCAGGTCGCCGGCCCGCAACGCGTGCGCGACCTCGGCCGGGTCGATCTCCCGCACCATCGGCTCCAGGCCGGGGTGCCGGCGGGCCAGGGCGGTCAGCGCGGCGGGCACGATCGCCCGGGTGGCGGTCGGGAAGGCGCCGATGCGCAGTGGACCGGCCAGCCCGTGTCGGGTGTCGGCGAGTTCGGCGGCGGCCCGCTCCAGTCGTTCGAGGACCGCGTCGGCGTGCCGGACCAGGTTGCGGGCCGCCGGGGTGAGGGTGACGCTGCGCCCGGTCCGTTCCAGCAGCGGCACCCCCGCCTCCCGTTCGAGGACGCCGAGCTGCTGGGAGACCGCCGACGGGGTGAACGCCAGCGCGTCGGCGACGGCGACGATGGTGCCGCGCCGGGCGAGTTCCCGCAGCAGGCGCAGGCGACGGACATCGAGCATCAGCTGACCTTACGCTGGCAGGAAGAAATGTGAACTGGAGCTTTCGGGTCGGGGCGGGCAGCCTCGGAGGCATGACATCGCTGTGCGGAATCCACGTCCCGCTGGTCACGCCGTTCACCGCCGCCGACACCGTCGACGGCGAGGCGCTCGAGGGACTCGCCCACGCCGTACTCGCCGACGGCGCCGCCGGGATCGTCGCCCTCGGCACGACCGCCGAGGCCGGCACCCTCGACGCCGCCGAGCGACGGCGGGTGGTCGAGGTGTGCGTCCGGGTGGGCCGGGACCGGGGCGCGGTCGTGACGGTCGGCGCCGGCGGCGGCGACACCCGGGCCTGCGCGGCCGCGCTCGCCGACCTCGTCCGCTGGCCGGAGATCGGGTACGCGCTGGTGCCGGTGCCGTCGTTCGTCCGCCCGTCACAGGCCGGTGTGGTCGCACACTTCGCCACCCTGGCCCGGTCCGCTCCCGTCCCGTTGATCGTCTACCACGTGCCGTACCGGACGGGACGGCCGCTGGACGCGGCCTGCCTGACCGAACTGGGCCGGCTGCCCGGGGTGGTGGGGGTGAAGTACGCGGCCGGCGCCATCGACGAGCAGACCGTACGACTGTTCGCCGATCCCCCGCCGAGGTTCGCGGTGCTGGCCGGCGACGACGTGTTCCTGTCGCCGATGCTGGCGCTCGGCGCGACCGGCGGGGTGCTCGCCTCGGCGCACCTGGCCACCGGCCGGTTCGCGGAACTGGTCGCCGCCTGGCGGGACGGCGAGGTGGCGCGGGCCCGTGCCCTCGGGGCGGCACTGTCGCGGCTGTCGGCGGCCCTGTTCGCCGAACCGAACCCGGCCGTGGTCAAGGGTGTGCTGCACGCCCAGGGCCGCATCCGCACCGCCGGGGTACGGCTGCCGCTGCTGCCCGCCGGCCCCGGGGCGGTCGACGCGGCCCTGGCCCGGCTGGCCGGGCTGGCCGGGTGAACACGGTGGCGGTGGACGGGCCAGCCGGGTGGGTCCGTAACGGTGGGAAGGCGGCCGGGTGGGTCCGGTGGTCAACCGGCGGCGACGCCTGACGCGGCCGGCCTGGTGGGCCGGGCGGTCAGCCGGCCAGGGCGGCGCGGACCGGGCCGGCCTTGGCGGCCGCCTCGGCGACCTCGGCGTGCGGGTCACTGTCCCAGGTGATGCCGCCGCCGGCCCAGACGTGGACCCGGTCGGCGTCGACCGCGACGGTGCGGATGGTCAGCCCGAGGTCGACGCCGTTCGCGTCGATCCAGCCGAAGCCGCCCATGGCGGCGCCCCGGCCGACCGGTTCCAGGGCGGCGATCTCGGCCAGCGCGGCGAGTTTGGGCGCTCCGGTGACCGAGCCGCCGGGGCAGACGGCGCGGAGCAGGTCGGCGAGACCGCAGCCGTCGGCGAGCTGGGCGGAGACCGTCGACTCGGCCTGCCACAGTCCGGACCAGCGGCGCAGCGTGTAGAGGTCGTCGACGTGTACCGAGCCGGTGCGGGCGACCCGGGCCAGGTCGTTGCGTTCCAGGTCGACGATCATGATGTGTTCGGCCCGTTCCTTGGCCGAGGTGAGCATGTCCCGTCGTCCGTCGTCGGTCGCCGGCCGGGTGCCCTTGATCGGGCGGGTGGTGACCCGGCCGGCGGTCGCCTCGACCAGGGTTTCCGGGGAGGCACAGCCGATCGCCCAGCCGGGTCCGGTGAGTACGCCGCCGTAGCGGGCGCCGGGCAGCCGGGCCACCCGGGCCAGGGCCGGCCCCGGGTTGCCGTCGTACCGGGCGGCGGCGTGTCCGACGACGTTGACCTGGTAGATGTCGCCGCGGCCGATCGCGGCCCGGGCCTGCTCGACGGCGGCGGCGTGCGCCTGCCCGGTCCAGCTGGGCTGCCACGGTCCGAGCCGCCAGCCGGTCGGGGCCGCCGGCCAGGTGTCCGGGTCGCCCGGCTGGGAGGTCGACGGGGTGGTGTGCCGGTAGACGACGGCGACCAGGTCCGGTACGGCCGGCGCCGGACTCGGCGGGCCGACCGCGCCTCGGACCATGGTGGCGCCGGCGGCGGCGGAGACGAACACCCCCGCCCCGCAGACCGTGCCGGGCCGGGGTACGTCGGGGTGTGGGGCCGCCGGTCGGGCGAGGTCGCGGACCGGCAGGCCGTGCCCGGCGAGGAAGTCCTCCAGCAGCCGGGCCGGGTCGCCGCCGTCGGCGCACCACCACTGCAGCCGGTCGTGTTCGGTCAACCGGGTCCGGCATCCGGCCGGGATGCCCGGGATGCCCGGGGACAGCCCGGTTGGGAGCGATCCCACGCCGACCGTATCGATCTGCCTCATCCGAAAAGTGGATTCTCCCGCGTCAGTCCGAAAGCTGCTCGTCATCGTGCCCCGGGCGTTGGTACCGTCCGTGACTGGCCATGTGAACCATGCCACACTGCCCTCACCGTCCGGAGAACCCGATGTGCCAGCACCAACCCACCTGTCCCTCCGCCGAGGCTCCCGACCGGGAAGCCGCCCGGGTCATCGCCTGCTTCCGTGAGCAGGGCTGGAGCCTGCTCTGCAACGGTGTCATCGTTTTCGACGACACCGGAGAACTGCTGCCCGACGGTCGGACGATCGCGCCGCACCGCGGCCCGGCCCGGCACGCCCTGGTCGGCTGAACGGCTGACGCCGACCGGGGCGCACCTGACCGGTTGATCACCGACGGTGACGACGGGTCAGTTCGCGAACGCCTCGGGCGGCGGGCAGGCGCAGACCAGGTTCCGGTCGCCGTACGCCCCGTCGATGCGGCGTACCGGCGGCCAGTACTTCGCCCGCCGGTCGACCCCGGCCGGGTACGCCGCCACCGACCGCGGGTACGGGTGCGGCCAGTCGTCGCCGCCGACCATCGCCGCGGTGTGCGGGGCGTTGGCGAGCGGGTTGTCCCCCTTCGGCCACTCCCCCGACCCGACCTTGTCGATCTCGGCCCGGATCGCGATCATCGCGTCGCAGAACCGGTCGAGTTCGGTCAGGTCCTCGCTCTCGGTCGGCTCCACCATCAGGGTGCCGGCGACCGGGAACGACATCGTCGGGGCGTGGAACCCGTAGTCGATCAGCCGCTTGGCGACGTCGTCGACGCTGACCCCGGTCGCCTTGGTCAGCGGCCGCAGGTCGAGGATGCACTCGTGGGCGACCAGCCCCTTGTTGCCGGCGTAGAGCACCGGGTAGTGGGTGCGGAGCCGGGCCGCCACGTAGTTCGCGGCGAGCACCGCCGTGCCGGTCGCCTGCCGCAGCCCGTCCGGGCCCATCATCCGCAGGTACGCCCACGGGATCGGCAGGATGCCGGCCGAGCCGTAGCGGGCGGCCGAGACCGCCGGCCGGCCGTCGTCGCCGACCGGGTCGCCGGGCAGGTACGGGGCCAGGTGCGCGCGGACCGCGACCGGGCCGACGCCGGGACCGCCGCCGCCGTGCGGGATGCAGAACGTCTTGTGCAGGTTCAGGTGGGACACGTCGGCACCGAACCGGCCCGGCTTGGCGAAGCCGACCAGGGCGTTGAGGTTGGCGCCGTCGACGTACACCTGGCCGCCGGCGTCGTGGACCTTGGCGCACAGGGCGGCGATGCCGCCCTCGTACACGCCGTGGGTCGACGGGTAGGTGACCATGATCGCGGCGAGGTTGTCCCGGTGCGCCTCGATCTTGCGGTCGAGGTCGGCGAGGTCGACGTCACCGTCGACGTCGCAGCCGACGACAACGACCCGCATCCCGGCCATCACCGCGCTGGCCGCGTTGGTGCCGTGTGCCGACGACGGGATCAGGCAGACGTCGCGGTGCGCCTCGCCCCGGTCGCGGTGATAGCCGCGGATGGCGAGCAGTCCGGCGAGTTCGCCCTGGGAGCCGGCGTTCGGTTGCACGCTGACCGCGTCGTAGCCGGTCACCTCGGCGAGCCAGCCCTCCAGCGACGCGACCAGGTCGCGGTAGCCGGCGGTCTGGGTGTCCGGGGCGAACGGGTGCAGGTTCGCGAACTCGGGCCAGCTGACCGGCTCCATCTCGGTGGTCGCGTTCAGCTTCATGGTGCAGGAGCCGAGTGGGATCATGCCCCGGTCCAGGGCGTAGTCGAAGTCGGCGAGGCGGCGCAGGTAGCGCAGCATCGCGGTCTCCGAGTGGTGGCTGTGGAAGACCGGGTGGGTGAGGAAGTCGCCGGTGCGGCGCAGCGCCGCCGGCAGGGCCGGCGTGGCCGCCGGGTCGCCGGCCACGCCGCCGAAGGCCCGCCACACGGTGGCGACGTGCTCGGCGGTGGTGGTCTCGTCGCAGGAGATCCCGACGAGGTCGGCGTCGACGAGCCGCAGGTTGATCCCGTGGCGTTCGGCGGCGGCGACGACCTCGGCGGCCCGGCCGGGGACCCGGGCCAGCACGGTGTCGAAGAACGTGTCGTGGACGACGTCGACGCCGTCGACGGTACGCAGGCCGGCGGCGAGCGTGGTGGCCCGCTCGTGGACCCGGGTGGCGATCGCCCGCAGACCGTCCGGGCCGTGGTAGACGGCGTACATGCCGGCCATCACGGCGAGCAGCACCTGGGCGGTGCAGATGTTGCTGGTCGCCTTCTCCCGGCGGATGTGCTGTTCGCGGGTCTGCAGGGCGAGCCGGTAGGCGGGTTCGCCGGCGGCGTCGCGGGAGACTCCGACGAGCCGGCCGGGCAGCATCCGCTCCAGGCCGGCGCGGACCGCGAGGTAGCCGGCGTGCGGGCCGCCGAAGCCCATCGGTACGCCGAACCGCTGGGTGGTGCCGGCGGCGATGTCGGCGCCGATCTCACCCGGCGGGCGGAGCAGGGTCAGGGCGAGCAGGTCGGCGGCGACGGTGACCAGGGCGCCGGCGGCGTGGGCGGCCTCGACCAGCGCGGTGTGGTCCCGGACCGCGCCGGAGGCGCCCGGGTACTGCAGGTGCAGGCCGAAGAACGCCTCCGGCAGCGGTTCGGTGGCCAGGTCGAGGACCCGGACCTCGATGCCGAGGGGTTCGGCGCGGGTGGCCAGGACGGCGATCGTCTGCGGCAGGGTGTCGGCGTCGACGACGTACACCGGGCTGCTGACCTTGGTGGCGCGGCGGGCCAGGGTCATCGCCTCGGCCGCGGCGGTGCCCTCGTCGAGCATGGAGGCGTTCGCGGTGGTGAGCCCGGTCAGGTCGGTGACCACGGTCTGGAAGTTGAGCAGGGCCTCGAGCCGGCCCTGGCTGATCTCCGGCTGGTACGGGGTGTAGGCGGTGTACCAGGCCGGGTTCTCCAGCACGTTGCGGCGGATCACCGCCGGGGTGTGGGTGCCGTGGTAGCCGAGGCCGATCATGGAGACGGCGACGGTGTTGCGGGCGGCGACCGCGCGCAGTTCGGCGATCACCTCCTCCTCGGTGGCGGCCGGCGGCAGGTCGAGGGTGCCGGTCCAACGGATCACCTCGGGGATCGCGGCGTCCATCAGGTCGTCGACGGTGTCGTATCCGACGGTCTCCAGCATGCGCCCTCGGGCGGCGGCGTCGGGGCCGATGTGGCGGTCGGCGAAGCGTGGTGCGGTCATGGGCGGCACTCCCGGGCGAGGTCGACGGGGCAACCTCCCCCTCTGTCACGTCCACGCGGCGTCGCGGGGCGCTCCACAGTCGCCTGCCCGCGAACTCCTTTTGCCTGAGAGGTTCCGGGGAGGATTTGCCCCTTCGGCGCCATCCGGGCGGATACCCGGCGGTCTCTCGCTCGCGAGGTGGTCGGCGCTGGCAACGGTACCAGTGGCCGGGTTTCGGTCGGGTTTCACCCGGCACGGGAAGATCACCGCCGATGCTGGCAGGGAGGTCGGCGCCGGCCGGTGCGGCCTCGTCCGGCGCGGGTCGACAGAACCGGTTGAGCGATCAGGTAGGGACAGTTTCCGGTCGGACCGTGGCTGTTTGTTCCGTAGTTGGCCGGTTCGCCCCGTTCGACCGGCGATCGCCTACATTCGGCGGCGGCGATCCTCGACGATGCGGACGAACCGCCGTACCGGGAACGGAGGTCGAGGCCGGGCCCACTTCCGGTACACCGGTTGCCGGGATGTTCAGCCGAGGAGGGCGCGCAGCGCCGTTTCGGCGACTCGGCTCAGTTCGTTGCGGGTGCGCCCGGCGGCCGCCTGGACGGCGATGCCGTCGGAGATGGTGTGGACGAGTGCGGCGAGGTCGGCCGGGCTGTAGCCGGTCGGCAGGTCGTCGGCCTGTTCCAGTCGTCTGCGCAGCGCCGTCTCCCCGGCCTTGCGCACCGCGACCGCGTCCCGCCGCACCGGCTCCGAGTCGGGCCCGCCGGCGTGGACGCTCTTGACGCACAGGCATCCCTGCGGCGCGTCCTGCCCTGCGGTGAGGTCGACGGCCCCATGGATCAGGAGCCGGATGACCTCGCGGCCGGTGGGCGCGTCCAGTGCGGTGGCGGCGTAGCTGCCGGGGCCCTCCAGGTAGCGGGCGAGCACCTTGCCGAACAGTTCCTCTTTGTTGCCGAAGGCGGAGTAGAGACTGGGCTTGTTGATGCCCATCGCGGTGGTCAGGTCGGTCAGCGAGGTGCCCTCGTAGCCTTGGCGCCAGAACACCTCCAGAGCGCGGTCCAGTGCGGCGTCGGCGTCGAACGAGCGTGGGCGTCCGCCGGGCATGGTGTCCTCCGCGCTTCCCGAAAGTTTTGTACCTATCGGTAGGTTACCTCTTGCGTCCACGCCTCGGCGCCTCTAGTTTTTTACCGGAAGGTACATAACTAAGGGGTGGTACATGATCCGAGTCGGAGTGGTCGGGGCGAGCGGATGGGCGGACGGCTCACACCTGCCCGCGCTCACCGCGCTTCCCGAGTACGAGGTGAGCGCGGTCGCGACGACCAACCAGGCCAGCGCGAATCGCGTAGCCGCGGTGTACGGCGTCCGGCACGCCTTCGCGGACGCGGCCACGCTCGCCGCTCACCCCGATGTCGACCTGGTCGTCGTCTCGGTGCGTGTGACCGGGCACGCCGCAGTGATCCGCGCCGCGCTCGACGCGGGCAAGCACGTCGTGTCCGAGTGGCCGCTGGCCGTCGACGAAAAGGAGGCACGTGGACTGGCCGATGCCGCCTCGGCGGCGGGCGTGTGCCATGCAGTCGTCCTGCAGGGCCGCCATTCCCCGAGCGCCAGGTTCACCGCCGACCTGCTCGCCGAGGGGCGGATCGGCACGCTCGAGTCGGCCGTGGTCGTCGCGGCAGGCGACCCCTTTGGCGGTAGCAGCATCCCGGCCGACCTGGCCTGGAGCCTCGACCCCGCGGCGGGGAACTCGATACTCACGATCATGGCTGGCCACTTCCTGGCAACCCTGGAACGGGCCGCGGGCCGGCTCACCGAGGTTTCCGCGCGACTGCCCCGCCTACACGAACGCGTCCGGGTCGCCGGCACGGAGCGCACCCAGGCCAACGCCACTCCCGACCAGGTACTGGTGCACGGGCTGCTGGAGGGCGGCGCCACCGCGTCGGTGACCATCCACGGCGGCAACCGACGTATCCGGGACGAGTTCCTGGTCAAGCTCGCGGGCAGCGCCGGCACACTGACCGCAACCCCCACGGAACGGGGGTCGTTCATGCACTGGAGCGACTGGGAGATTCGGGTCGACGGTGACCTCCTGGCGGTGCCCGACTCCTACCGGACCGTGCCCGCCGGCATCCCCGCGGGCCCACCCGCCAACATCGCGGCCCTCTACCAGGAGGTCGCCGCCGCCATCGCCGAAGGGCGTCGGCCTGACCCTGATTTCGAGGCCGCCCTGCGTCACCACCGGCTCCTTGCCGCCATCGAACGCGCGGCGGCCACCACGACCCCACAGCACATCCCCTGAGCCCTCCCGCACCATCATGCCCACCCGCGGCTGGGCGCGGCGGCCCACACACACCCACTCATCCTGACCGGCGGCGCCGGCGACCGGACGGTCCAGGAGAACGACGGGCGGCTGGTCCCCGGCTCCGGACGCGGATCGTGGACGGGGCGACGTCAACGCCGGCCGGCTGCACCCCCCAGTGCTCCCGGCCGGCGAATCAACCGCCTGACCGGGCGTGTGGTGGTGTCCGCGCCGCCGGGGTGCCGACGCGGGGACGCGCCGGCTACTCCCCGGCCGACTCGGCGGCGAGCACGCTGACCCGCCCGTCGGCCAACCGGTAGAACATGCCGACCACGTCGCACCGTCCGGCGGCCACCGCGTCACCGAGTTCGGTGCCGGGCCGGGTCAGCATCTCGACGGTCCGCCGGACATGGATCATCCCGACCTCGTCGTAGTCGGTGACCTGCCGGGCGTTCGCCTGCCAGATGCTCGGGGTGACCCGCTCGGCGATCGCCCCGAGTTCCCGCCCGGGCAGCCGGGTGCCGGTCATCGCGGCGTGGGTGGCCTGGATCGCCCCGCACGAGTCGTGGCCGAGGACCACGACCAGGGGCGCGCCGAGCACCGTGACGCCGTACTCGAGACTGGCGGTGACCTCGACGCCGACGATGTGACCCGCGGTGCGGACCACGAACAGGTCACCCAACCCCCGGTCGAAGATGATCTCGGCGGCGAGCCGGGAGTCGGAGCAGCCGAACACGACCGCGAACGGCCGCTGGACGGCGGCGACCACGGCCCGGTGCTCGGCGTCCTGGTGCGGATGCACGCGGGTACCGTCGACGAACCGCGTGTTGCCGGCAAGCAGCTCGTCCAGCGCCTCGGCCGGAGTGGCGGGCCGGTTGTCCAGGTATGCCATGACGTTCCTTCCGACGGCGCCAGACTCGGCGGCAAGCGTGGTCGACAATCATCGGCGACCCGGGGCGTACCGATCAGATATCACGGTTCGTCGGAAAATCCGGGGATGACAGGGCGTCCCGTGAGCCATGGAACATCGAGCATCACAGGCTGTCCATCACCGCTACACCGCCGGTCACCGCCGGCGGGCGGATCGTCGGATCAGGCGAGACCCACCAGGCGGTAGCCGACACCACGCACCGTCTCCACCGACGGCCCGCCGTCGATCGCCGCCAGCTTGCGACGCAGCCGCTTCACCGCCGAGTGCAGGATCGACGTGTCACCGAGATACGCCCCACCCCACACCTCGGCGAACAGCCGCTCGTACGACCAGACCGTCAACGGCCGCCCGGCCAGCCGCACCAGCAGCTCCCGCTCGCGGCGGGTGGTGGTCAGCAGGTCACCCCGCCACGTCACCTGATGGGCCGCCGCGTCAACGACGAGGTCACCGAACGACACCGCCGGCGCCGGCCGGCTCTCCACCGCAGGCGGCCGGCGGTGCTCGACGGCCACCGGCGACAACGGACGGAACAGCATCGCCCGCAGCTCGTCCAGGTCGGCGCAGACCAGCACCGGCGTACGCCGGTCGACCTGCCGCACCAGCCACTCCCGGAACTTCGTGTCCGACGAGACACACACCACCAACGGCACCTCGGAACCCGTCACCGACAGTCGCCTCCCCATGGTCGGCCGGTGCCGCGGCCCTGACGTCGCACGTATCGCCGGACGCGACAGCGACTCGTCGGTTTCATGTCACCGCAACACAACGACCCAGAACATGATCAATGATTGCCCAGCCACAGTCATTGATCAAGTCCTTCCGCCCACCGAGCATGTGTGCAGGGTGTGGCGGGGAGGCGACACACAGACACGATCCACTCCCCGCACGTCCACGGCGCCCGGACAGCCCGACGCCGTACCGGAACCGGCCCACCAGGCCGAATCCGCGACCTGAGGAGGAGTACGTGGTCCATCAACACCGATCCCGGCCAGCCGGGCTGCACCGAACAGCGGCGGCGTTCGTCGCCGCCGCGTCGGCGCTCCTGGTCGGAATCGCCGCACAACCGGCCGCCGCGGCACCACCCGGCGCCGACCCCGCCGCCGTCAGCCCGGCACTACGCGCCGAACTGACCGACGGCGGCACCACCGACTTCATCGTCTACCTCAAGGACCGCGCCGACCTCAGCGCCGCCGCCAGCGCCCGGGACACCGACGCCCGCGCCGCCGGCGTCTACCGGCAGTTGACCACGACCGCCAGCCGCAGCCAGTCCGAGCTGCGCCGCCAACTCGACGCGAAGAAGATCCGCTACCAGGCGTACTGGATCGCCAACGCGCTCAAGGTCACCGGCGACGCCGCCCTGGTCGACACGATCGCCGCCGACGCCGCCGTCGAACGGATCGAGGAGATCACACACGTCCCGCTGGTCACCCCGACCGCGACCACCGCCGCCGACGCCGCCCCGCAGGCCGCCGAATGGGGCGTCACCAGCGTCAAGGCCCCCCAGGTCTGGTCCGAGTACGGCGTCCGCGGCGAAGGGATCGTGGTCGCCAACATCGACACCGGCGTCCAGTACGACCACCCGGCGCTCGCCGCCAGCTACCGCGGCAACACCGGCGGCACCGTCGAACACCACTACAACTGGTTCGACCCCACCGGACTGTGCGCCAACAACACCCCGTGTGACAACAACGGCCACGGCACCCACACGATGGGCACCATGGTCGGCGACGACGGCGCCGGCAACCAGATCGGTGTCGCACCCGCCGCGACCTGGATCGCCGCCAAGGGCTGCGAGGGCCAGTTCTGCTCCAACGCGGCCCTGCTCGCCGCCGGCCAGTTCGTCCTCGCCCCCACCGACCTCGCCGGCAACAACCCCCGCCCCGAACTGCACGCCGACATCGTCAACAACTCGTGGGGCGGAGACGGCGGCGACCTGTGGTACAAGCAGATCGTCGACGCCTGGGTCGCCGCCGGCATCTTCCCGTCCTTCGCCAACGGCAACGCCGGACCCGGCTGCAACACCGCCGGCTCCCCCGGCGACTACCCGAACTCGTACGCCGTCGGCGGCTACGACATCAACAACAACATCTACATCAACTCCAGCCGCGGCGGCTCCGGTGTCGACGGCGCCACCAAGCCCGACATCTCCGGACCCGCGGTCAACGTCCGCTCCAGCATCCCCGGCAACAGCTACGCCGCCTTCACCGGCACCTCGATGGCCACCCCGCACCTGTCCGGCGCGGTCGCGCTGCTCTGGTCCGCGGCCCCGGCCGTACACGGCGACATCACCGCCACCCGGGCCCTGCTCGACGAGACCGCGATCGACGTCGACTCCACCGGCTGCGGCGGCACCGTCGACGACAACAACAACTTCGGTGAGGGACGCCTCGACGCGTACGAGGCCGTCACCCTCGCCCCGCGCGGTGAGACCGGCACCATCGTCGGCACCGTCACCGCCGCCGACGGCGGCACCCCGGTCGCCGGCGCCACCGTCGACCACGGCACCCGCTCCACCACCACCGACGCGACCGGCCGCTACCAGGTCCGGGTCCCCGCCGGCGAGGTCGAACTGACCGTCTCCGCGTACGGCTACCACAGCCGCACCGCGACCGTCACCGTCGTCAACGGCGAAACCTCGACCGAGGACTTCGCCCTCGTCTCCGCCGCCGCGGTCACCGTCTCCGGCACCGTCACCGACGGCTCCGGACACGGCTGGCCGCTCTACGCCCGTGTCCAGGTCAGCGGCCGCCCCGGCGACCCCGTCCACACCAACCCGGTCACCGGCGAATACACCGTCGAGGTGCCGGCGAACGCCACCTACACCGTCACCACCACCCCGGTCTACCCGGCCTACCAGACGGTGAGCACCGAGGTCACCGTCGGCGACACCGGCGCCACCGTCGACGTCGCGGTCCCCGTCGACGCCGGCTGCACCGCCACCGGCTACGCCGTCGACTACGGCGACCCGGTCGTCGCCGAGTCCCTCGACGGCACCGACCCGCCGCAGGGCTGGACGGTCGTCAACCACACCCCGCACGGCGGCTGGAGCTTCACCGACCCCGGCTCGCGCGGCAACAACACCGGCGGCAGTGGCCGCTTCGCCATCGCCGACAGCGACACCGCCGGCAGCGGCACCAGCCTCGACACCGAACTCGTCACCCGGCCGCTGGACCTGACCGGCGTACCGAACCCGGTCCTGCGGTTCAACAGCGACTACAACGGGTTCGGCAACGGCGGCGCCGACGTCGACGTCTCCACCGACGGCGGCACCACCTGGACCAACCTCAGCCGCTGGACCACGGCCAGCCGCCGCGGCCCGGTCGTCGAGGAACTTGCCCTCACCGGCGCCGGCGGCGCCGCTGACGTCCGCGTCCGGTTCCACTACACCGGCAGCTTCGCCTGGTGGTGGCAGCTCGACAACATCAGCATCGTCAACCGGGCCTGCGAACCGGTCCCCGGCGGACTCGTCGTCGGCACCACCACCGACCGCAACACCGGCGGCGGCGTCAACGGCGTCACCGTCGCCAGCGTCACCGACCCGGCCGACACGGCCGTCTCCGCCGCCACCCCGGCCGACCCGGCCCTCGGCGACGGCTTCTACTGGCTCTTCACCGACCAGGTCGGCAGCCAACAGTTCACCGCCACCCGGGGCGGCTACCAGCCGGCGACCCGGTCCGTCACCGTCACCGCCGACCGCGTCACCGACGCCGACCACACCCTGACCGCCGGCCGGGTCACCCTGACCGGCACCGTCGAGACCACCCAGCAGTACGGGAAGTCCCGCACCGCCACGGTCACCGTCCGCAACACCGGCAGCGCCCCGGCGACCGTGCAGATGCTGGAACGCGCCGGCGACTTCAGCCTCCTCGGCCGGGCCGGGGCACCGCTGGTCGAACACTGGGTCAAGGGCATCAGCCCGGCCCAGACCGGCCGGCCCGTCACCGGCACCAGCCCGGCGGCCGCCGTCACCGCGGCGGCCGACACCTGGACCAACGTCGCCAACCTCCCCGTCAACCTGTACGACAACGCGACCGCCACCGTCGACGACAGGGTGTACTCGGTCGGCGGCGGCACCGACGTCGGCCACCACACCCGGGCCTGGGCGTACGACCCCGCCGACGGCACCTGGGACGCCCTGCCGAACCTGCCGACCGGCCGGGCCCGCCCCTCCGCCGTCGAACTCGGCGGCAAGCTGTACGTCTTCGGCGGCTGGGCACCCGGCGGCACCCCGGTCAACACCGTCGACGTGTTCGACCCGGCGGCCGGCACCTGGAGCACCCTGCCGACGACCAACCCGACACCCGCCGCGGCCGCCGGCACCGCCGTCGCCGACGGCAAGGTGTACCTGGTCGGCGGCTGCCTCACCAACACCTGCGCCGAATCCGACAAGGTGGTCGTCTTCGACGCCGCCACCGGCACCTTCGGCCAGGTGGCCGGCTACCCGCACAGCACGTCGTGGATGTCCTGCGGCGGCGTCGGCGGCAAGGTCTACTGCGGCGGCGGCCTCTCCGGCGACACCGCCGTCACCGACGCCTGGGTGTACGACCCGGCCGGCGACAGCTGGACCCGGCTGCCGGACCTGCCGCTCGACCTGTGGGGTTCGGCGTACACGGCGGCCAGCGGCCTGCTGGTCATCAGCGGTGGCGTGACGAACAACTCCAACACCATCACCAACCGGTCGATCGCCTACGACCCGGTCACCGGAGCCTGGACCGACCTGCCCAACGCCCAGTTGGCGGTCTACCGGGGCGCCGGCGCCTGCGGGGTGTACAAGGTCGGCGGCATGGTGCAGCCGTGGACCGGCACCCCCAGGGCCGAACAGCTCGCCGGACTCGACGAGTGCGGCAACGTCGGCGACCTGCCGTGGCTGTCCGCCAACCCCGCCGAGTTCACCCTCGAGCCGGGCGCGTCCCGGACGGTGCAGGTCACCCTGACCGCCACCGCCGAGGCCGGCGTCACCCAACCCGGCACCCTCACCGCCGGTCTGACCGCCGCCGCGAACACCCCGTACACCGCCCCCGAGGTCGACGTGACGATGCTGGTCACGCCGCCGAACAACTGGGGCAAGGTGCGGGGCGCCGTCACCTCGGAGCCGTGCACCGGCGCACCCGCCGGGCTCAAGGCGACGGTCCGGCTGGTCAACCTCGCCGACCCGTCGATCGGCTACACGATCGTCGCGGACTCCGCCGGGGCATACGCCTACTGGCTGCCCCAGGGCCGCTACGACGTGATCGTCGCCAAGGACGGCTGGCTGCCGGAGACGCTGCGGCACCGGGTCACCGCCGGCGTCACCGAGACGCTGGACTTCGGTCTGGCACCGCTGGTGCCCTGCGGCACCCGGGCGACCGGCATCTGACCGGCCGCCGACCGTGGTCCCGGGCCATCGGCCACCAGCAGCGGCATAGTCTGTGGATCGTGACCTACGTTGCCGCGGATGACCGCTACGACACGATGACCTACCGCCGGACCGGCCGCAGCGGCCTCCACCTGCCCGCGATCTCGCTCGGCCTGTGGCACAACTTCGGCGACGCCCGCCCCTGGCAGACCCAGCGGGACATCTGCCGACGCGCCTTCGACCTCGGCGTCACCCACTTCGACCTGGCCAACAACTACGGCCCGCCGCCCGGCACCGCGGAGTCGAACTTCGGCCGGATCCTCGCCACCGACCTCGCCCCCTACCGCGACGAGCTGGTCATCTCCACCAAGGCCGGCTACCGGATGTGGCCCGGCCCGTACGGCGAATGGGGATCGCGCAAGTACCTCGTCTCCTCCCTCGACCAGTCACTGCGCCGGCTGGGACTCGACCACGTCGACATCTTCTACCACCACCGCCCCGACCCGGACACCCCGATCGAGGAGACGATGACCGCCCTCGACGCCGTCGTCCGGGCCGGCAAGGCCCACTACGTCGGCCTGTCGAACTACAACTCGGCCCAGACCGCACAGGCCGCCGCGATCCTCGCCGACCTCGGCACCCCGCTGCTGATCCACCAACCGTCGTACTCGATGCTCAACCGCTGGACCGAGGCCGACCACCTGCTCGACACCCTCGAACAGGTCGGCGCCGGCTGCATCGCCTACAGCCCCCTCGCCCAGGGCGTGCTCACCGACCGCTACCTCGACGGCATCCCGGCCGACTCCCGCGTCCGCACCAGCGTCTTCCTCAACGAGAGCGACCTCACCGACTCGACGATGGCCACCGTACGGGCCCTGCACGACATCGCCACCCGCCGCGGCCAGACCCTGGCCCAGCTGGCACTCGCCTGGGCGCTGCGGGACCCCCGGATGACCAGCCTCATCATCGGCGCCAGCAGCGTCACCCAACTGGAGACCAACGTCGCCGCCCTGGACAACCTCACCCTCACCGACGCCGAACTGACCGAGATCGAAAGCCACCTCGGCGCCGCCTGACCACACCGGTGGGCCGGGCGACCTCGCCCGGCCCACCGACGCCCCACACGATCCGGGTCCGCGCCAACCGGCGGACCGGCCTCAGCGTCCGGGACTCGGACGCGGCGACAACGCCGGCCGGTCACCGGCCGCCGCCGCGACCCCCGGCCCCGCCTCCCGGACGATCCGGTCCATCGTCCGCGCCAGATGCTCACTGCCGTCGTCGAGATGCCGGGCCGCCGCCTGCATGTGCGAGATCATCATCTCGCCGAAGATCCGCAACGCCTCCCGGGTCGCGACCGTGTCGTCGAACGTCGCCCCCGCCGACGCCCGATACTCCTGCACCGCCCGCTCCGCCTCGTTACGGGCCTCCTCCGCCGCCGCCCGCAGATAGTTCTCGTACTGCGTCCGCGCGTACTCGGCGACCCGCCGGGCATAGTCGTGCGCCTGGGCGATGATCTGCTCCGCCTCCCGCTGCGCCGCCGACAGCAGATTCACCTCCTTCGGCCCCGGCAACTGCGCCACACCACTGGCACTCGGCAACACCCCGTGCCGATGCAACTCCACCCGGTCCTGCAGCCGCTCGTTCTCCGCCCGCAGATCCGCCAACTGGGACGCCAACAGATCCAACTCGTCGGCCACCTGATGCCGGAACCGGTCCACGTCCCGGTCGTCGTACCCCCGCCGGGTGAACGACGACGACGAGAACTCCCACCGCCGCACCCGGTCCGCGGTCAACCGGACGCGCTGGCCGGTCACCGCGGTGGCCCGGTCGTACTCGCTGATCGGGCTGACGCTCACTGCGCACCTCCATCTGCCGGCCTCTGCTCCTGCCCGGCACCGACCCGCCGCCCCGGCGAATACCACTGCCCACCCAGCGCCTCGTAGTGCACCTGCCCCGCGTGGAAACCCGCCTGGGCCAACCCACTGACCGCACTCGACACCATCAGATCCGAGCCGCAGAGGAAGACGTGCCGTCCGCGCCAGTCACCCTCGGCCAGTACCCGGTCCACCACCTGCGTGAACTCACCCGGCCGGGCCGGATCCGCGTTCACCACGTACGACACCCGCAGCCACGGACACGCCGCGGCAAGCTTCTCCAACGCGTCGACGTCGTAGAACTCCGTACGGGACCGGGCACCGACAAACAGGTCGACCCGCCGGCCACCACCCTCCGCCGCCACCTGCTCCACCAGCGCCTTCAACGGCGCCAGACCGGTACCGTTGCCGATCAACAGCAGGTCACCCGCCCCCGCCTGGCGCAACGTCAACCGCTCCCCCACCGGAGCCGCCAGATGCACCTGATCACCGACACTCGTGCCGTACACCAGCCGAGAACTGACCGCCCCACCCGGAGCCGCCCGCACGTGCAACTCGATCGTGCCGTCGGACCGGGGCGCGTTCGCCGGCGAGTAGTACCGCCACGCCCGGGTCGCCGGACTCGACACCCCGATCGACTGCCCCGGCTCGAACGGCAACAGATACTGCGGACGCAGCGTCAACACCGCCACGTCGAACGTCCGGGGCTCGTGCGCCACCACCTCGCCGACCCACCACGGCGGGCTGACGTTCTCCGCCGCCGAAGCGCCGTCCACCATCACCTTCGCGACCAGCCCGTACGCCGCCGCCCAGTCCTGGGACAAGTCCTCGGACCAGTGCTCGGCGAGAAAATGCCGCAACGTTGCCAGCAGCGCCTCCCCGACCGCCGGATAGTGCTCCGGCCGCACCGCGAACTTGCGGTGGTCCGCACCGAGCGACTGCAGGAACCCGACAAGCTGCTCCACCTGGTCCACATGCGAGACGATGTGACCCAACGCGGTCACCAGCCGGTCCCGCTGACCCGCCATGTTCGTCGGGAACATCTGCCGGGTCTCGGGATGGGCGAGAAACAGAGTCGAATAGAAATAGAGCGGCACCTGATCCCCGTGCGCGGCGACCATCTGCCAGCTCTGCTTGAGACGGGCGACGTCCACGATCAGACGCCCGCCACCATGCCGGCCGACACCCGGCCGCAGGACAGCCACACGGCCTGCCTGACCGCCGCCGCCCCACCGATCCGTCCGTGGTACGACGGCTGCGGGGCCCTGCCGTCGCGGACGGTGCTGACGTCGGTCGCCGACGGCGACACGACGCTGTCCTGTGGTTCCGTCACGGTCATCCTTCCAGCGCGAGACGGGTCGCGCGGCGCGGGGTCGCTGACACACAACTCGGCCCACCCGGCGACCGCCGCCGAGCGGCACTGGGAGGGAACACTACCGCGCCCACCCGTACCGTGTCATCAAACCCGAATCGGGTCTTCCGTACAGTTGTTCGTCAACAACTGTCGATACCCGCTGCCCACACCGACCATCCACCCACGACGGTCACCCCCGCAACGCGTCCCGGACACCCCACTCCGGCCGCCCCAGAAACACCGGATCACGACCACTCACCACGTCGTACACCGCCTTCACCGCCGCGAACCGGTCCCGGAACGCACCCCACGCCCAAGCCCGCTCGAACCGACGCACGCTCTGATCCCCGACCCCCACCGCGTCAACCCCCACCCGCCGACACACCGTAACCGCCCGATCAATGTGGAAACCCTGCGTCACCACCACCGCCCGCTCCACCCCGAAAATCCGCCGCGCCCGCAGACACGAGTCATAGGTGTCGAAACCCGCATGGTCCTCGACCACCTGCCCCGCCGGCACCCCCCGGTCGACCAGCCACCGCCGCATCGCACCCGGCTCGTCGTAGTCCCACCGCCGATGATCCCCGGAAACCAGGATCACCCGAACCTTCCCGGCCGCCCACAACTGTCTGGCCAACCCCAACCGGGCCGCCAGAAACGGCGACGGCGAACCATCCGGATACACCTGCGCCCCGAGCACCAACGCCACCGGCGCCGCCGGAACCCCCGCCACGTCGTAGACGTACCCCTGCGCCGACCGACGCACCCACATCCCGCTGCCGACCACCAGCGCCGCCGACAACAGCACCACCACCAGCGTCAACACCAGAATCCGCCGCCGCCAACGGCGACCCCGGTCAGGCGGCACCAACGACACCATCTCAGCCACACAGCCGATTATCCGGTCACACGCCGCAGCCGGCCCCCCGTGGAGCAACCCCTAGGCGACAACAGAACACCCCACCCGGGCCGCACGGTCCACCAGGCGGCGACGATCAACCAGCCCGACGCCGCGCCCGACGCGCCGCCAACTCGTCCCCGGCCCCCGGCCCGTCCTCAACCGACACCGGCAACTCACCCGCCGGCTCCGCCGGCAGATGCGACAACGAGCCCTGGATCTCCTTGAACGCCCCACCGATCGCGATCCCGAAAACCCCCTGCCCACCCTGCAGAAGGTCAACAACCTCCTCCGGCGACCGGCACTCGTACACCGTCGTCCCGTCCGAGATCAGCGTGATACCCGCCAGATCCGCCACCCCACGCGACCGCAACGTCTCAATCGCCCGACGAATGTTCTGCAACGACACACCGGCGTCCAACAACCGCTTCACGACCTTCAACACCACCAGGTCACGAAACGAATACAGCCGCTGCGTCCCCGAACCCGACGCGTCCCGCACACTCGGCACCACCAGACCGGTACGCGCCCAGTAATCCAACTGCCGGTAACTGATGCCCACGGCATGACACGCCGTCACACCCCGATAGCCGACCGCACCATCCTCCACCGACGAACCAGCAACTCCACCGTCCGCCAGCGCACGCCCCTCCATCAGACGCTGATGATCTGACACACCCGGATCAGGGTCCCGCGACTCAAGCATCGGACAACCTCCCCGCCCGTGCGGTGACACGTCGTTTCCGGGACGCGCACCCCTCGACACGCCAACCCTATAGCCCGGCTGGAGGGTTACCCCGCAGAAGAAGCCACGACACGCCGCACCGCAGCCGTCACCCCACGCGCACCCCACCGCGAACACCGGAAACAACACCGAACCCGGCCAGACACGACCGGGCAACAGACCACCCGAGGGTCAGCCCGCGAAATCCTCCGGACGCACCTGCTCCAGGAACTCCCGGAACCGCTCCACCTCGTCCTCCTGCTCGTCCGGAATCACGATGCCCGCCTCCGACAGCACCTGCTCCGCACACCGGATCGGCGCACCCACCCGCAACGCCAACGCGATCGAATCACTCGGCCGAGCCGACACCCGCACCCCGTCACCGATCAACAGATCCGCGTAGAAGACGTTCTCCTTCAACTCGACAATCTCCACCGCCCGCAACGGCGCCTGCAACGCGGCCAGGATGTCCCGCAGCAGATCATGCGTCAACGGTCGCGCCGGCTTGACCCCCTGCTGCTCATACGCGATCGCCGTAGCCTCCACCGCACCTATCCAGATCGGCAGGTAACGGTCGCCCTCGACCTCCCTGAGCAACACGATCGGCTGGTTCGTGGGCAACTCCACCCGAACCCCGACCACGCTCAGCTCGCGCACCGCAGCCTCCGTGTCGTCGTCGTCGTCTTCCCACCACCGACGAACGGCGACAGACAACTCCACCGCCAACGCCGGCATGCCCCTGCCCTGCACGGTACACGGACCGGGATACCGACGCCCCACGCGCGCCGCCCACCCCGCCGCACCCACCAGGGCTTACCCCCGGAAGCCTACGCCACGCCCACCGCCACAGATCTTTCCCGCCACCCCGACCAACCCACACCACCGCCGACCACCCGTCAGCGACCCACCGTCCCCCGCAACCCCACCCGCACCAACGCGGCATGCAACTGCTGCGACAACCCCACCAACTCCCGCGCCACCTCCGCCGCCCGAGCCCGCGCCGCCGGATCACTCTGCCGCACCAACGGCGCCACCAACTGCGCGAACAACCCCACCTCGCGGTCCGCCGCCGTCCGGTAACCCCGCAGATGCCGCGGCTCCAGGCCATAACCCGCCAACCCCGCCACCGCCCGCGCGATCAACAACGCGTCCCCGTCATACCAACCCGGCGGATGGGACACCACCAACCCCATCCGCTCCAACTCCGCCAACAACGACTCGTCAATGCCGCTCCGCGACACCAACTCGCCCCGACCCAACCGACCATCCGACGACTCGACAACCGGCTCCCGGCCCGGCACCTCACCATCCGGCCCCACCGCCACCAACGACGGACGCGGCCGCTCCGGCCCCGGCAACCCCTCCCGATCCGCCTCCGCCAACTGCTCACGGATCACCCGCAACGGCAGATACTGGTCACGCTGAGCGGTCAACACGAACCGCAACCGCGCCACGTCATCCCAGCTGTACTTCCGATAACCCGCCGGGGTGCGCTGCGGCTCCACCAGACCCTCGGACTCGAGAAAGCGCAGCTTCGAAATCGTCGTGTCGGGAAACTCCACCCGTAGCTGCGCCAGCACCTCACCGATACTCATCAGTGGCTGGCCCCGAGCGGCCGCCCCCGCCCCGGGAACAGCCGCCGCCGCGCGCTCACTCACCCCCGGAAGGCCCCCTCCTCCGCACGCGGACCAGCGATGAACACCAGCCGGAACTTACCGACCTGCACCTCATCACCATTACTGAGCGTCGCCGCCTCGACCCGCTCCCGATTCACGTACGTACCGTTCAAACTCCCGACATCCCGAACAGTGAACGTACCGCCGTCCCGATGGAACTCAGCATGACGACGCGACACCGTCACATCGTCCAGGAAAATGTCACTGTCCGGATGCCGCCCACTCGTCGTCACGTCATGGTCCAACAGGAACCGGGCACCCGCGTTCGGACCCCGACGTACCACGAGCAGCGCCATACCCGGCGGCAACGAGCCCGACATGCGGCTCGGCACCACATCGGTCTCCGGGCCCTCCAGCATCTCGTCGAGCGAGCCAAGGTTGAGCGTCGACGTGACGTCGAGTGGGGGGAACTCGTCGTCTGGGCGCGTCATTCAGGACCACCTCACGGATCTGTTCGGTCGGCGTCGGGTGTGACGGGTCTGGCCGCCGGGCCGTCTCCGAGCCCAGCGGCTGGCTCCCCCGTGCCCGGGAAGGCAATTCCGCAACGCGCAACTATTTGGTTCTCGGTCGACTGGGCGAGCCTAGCCAGCGCCGAAAAACAGAGCAACCGGACGCGCGGACACAACCACACGCCGGCCTCACCGCCATCAGCTCCCGGTCAGCTCCTGGTACGCCTCCGCACTGAGCAACCCGGCCACCGCGGCCGGATCACTCGGCGCAAGCTGAACCAACCAGCCCGCCCCGTACGGGTCGGTGTTGATTACCTCAGGAGTATCAACCAACTGATCATTACGCGCCACCACCGTACCGCTCACCGGCGCGTACAACTCCGACACACTCTTGGTCGACTCGACCTCGCCGAACGACTCCCCGGCCTCCACCGCCGCCCCCACCTCGGGCAGCTGCACGTACACAATGTCACCCAACGCGTCCTGCGCGAAGTGGGTGATCCCCACCCGCACCGGCCCACTACCGTCACCCGCCACCCACTCGTGCTCGGCGGTGTAGCGCAGCTCCTCAGGAATCACCAGACGCGTCCTTCTCCATCGCACCGATCCACCAGGCCGGACCACCCGACCCGGCAACGCCGGTCACGAGACCGGTCGCGCATACTGCAGGTCCTTCTGCGGGCTCACAGCCGTCACCTCGACCACGTCCCGCTCCTCGATCGTCACGTTACCGCCGTCGCCACCAACCGACGCCACCACCCCGCCCGGGATGTTCAACGCGGTCCGCATCGTCGTCGGATCACCCACCACCAGGATCGTGTACGGCCCGACAAGGCGCCGCCCACCCACCGAAATCCCACCGTCGGCATCAAGAAAGTACGTCGACGCCACAATCCGCACCGCGGCACCGTCACCACCGGTGATCTGCATCGCCTCACCACCCGCGCCACGCAACTCCTGCACCGCGTCCAGCACCCGCGACGCCGCGATCGGCTTACCCACCGACCGAAACGTCACCGCCAACCCCGGACCCCGCACCGGCAACGTCCCCGCCAACACCCCCAACTCGTCCGCCCGGCGGGTCGCCTCGTCCAACGCCGCCTGCTGACCCTCGGCCCCGGAACTCAGCTGCCGCTGACTCTCCTCCAACCCGGCGATGTCCTGCCGGACCCGTTCCTCCTGCGCGTCCAGATCCGACAGGATCCGTACCAGATCCTCCTGCCGGGCCGACTCCAACGACGCGTCCGTCGAATTCGTCCGCAACTGCACCACCAGCGTGAACCCCAGCACCGCCAACAGCACCGCGATCATCACGCTCGCCGAACTGAACCGCGACCGACCGGCCGCCCCGGGCACCGCCGCCTGGGCCACCGACTCCCCGCCCACGGCCTCCGCCCGGTCCGCCGACCCGAGCGGCACCGTCACCTCGCCGGCGCTGACCGGCACCGTCACCTCGGCATCCGACCCGACGTCACCGGACGGCGACACCACACCATCGGCGGAGCCCACCGCATCCGGACCCGACACCACACCGTCCGCACCCACCGACCCGACGGAATCCCCCGACCCCGTCGGACCACCGACGTCGCCCTCGCCCTTCTCCACCATCGTGCCAACCTACGCCCGGAACAGGTGACGACGAATAGCCGCCACATTGCCGAAGATCCGCACGCCCAGCACGACCACCACACCCGTCGACAGCTGGCCCCCCACCCCGAGCTGGTCCCCGAGATACACGATGATCCCCGCCACCAGCACATTCGAGATGAACGAGACGACAAACTGCTTGTCGTCGAAAATCCCGTCCAGCTTCGCCCGCACCCCACCGAAAACCGCGTCCAACGCGGCCACCACCGCGATCGGCAGATACGGCTGCAACGCCGACGGCACCGACGGGTCCAGCCAGACGCCAAGAACCACCCCGACGAGCAACGCCACCACCGGGATCATCGGCCACCACCGGACGGTCGGGGCGACACCCCGGAACCGGACGACGACGGCACCCCGGACGAGGAGGCGGAGGGCTCGACATCAGGCACCGCATACCGCAACTGCGGCTCGGTCGCGGCCGACAACGTCAGATCGTCAGCATCACGGACGTCGAACGACATCCCGTACTCCTCCGCGACACTGCGCAACAACCGCGCGGCGGCACTGTCCTCGAACCGCCGACCCATCCGACCCGGCCCGATCGCCGACACCTCGTACGGCCCGATGACCGGCTTGAAATCCACCAGGATCGCCCCACCCGCCGCCCGGATGGTCGACGTACTGGTGAGCCGTTGACCGTTGATCGCTATCGCCTCCGCTCCGACACTCCACAACGCGTTCGCGATGTCCTGAAGATCACGGTCGAGGACCCGACCCAGATTCGTCCCACCGGCCCCGGTCACCGCATCCGCGTTCGACGGCGCGTCCGCGACCCGCACCACCACACCATCCCCACGAACCCGACCCAGACCGGTCGCCGCCTCCAACTGCCGCAGCCTCGCCACCGCACTACCGGAGAGCGCCGCGTCCCGCTGCCGGTTCACCTCCGCACGGAGTCGCTCGGCCCGCGCCGTCAACGCCGCGTTCTCCGCCTCCCGCTGCTTGATCTGCTCCGCCAGCCCGGCCCGCGCCGCACTACGACCCGGCTCCGCCGCGACCGTCTGGCGGTAGGCCACGGCCAGCAGGAAACCCAGGGCGACCAGAGTCAGCACACTCACCACCCGCATCGACGGCCGCCGCCACCCGGCGACGGTACGCCCAGCGGCCGCGTTGCGCCGCCGCTGTTCCGCCGCCGCGGCGTAACCCGGGTCGAGCGGATTACGGAACAACTCGGTGAGGAAGTCCGGCGTGAAGGTCCGCCCGCCGCGATCGGTCATCCCGCCCCTGCCCGAACGGACCGGGCCAACCGGATCAGCCGCGCCGCCTGCACCAGGTAGAGCACGCCGGCCAGCCAGTAGAGGGCCAGACCCCACCAGGCCAGCCCCCACCCGATCGCCCCGGCGGTCGCCGCCGCCCCCGACACGGTGTGCGCCAGCAGCAGCACCGGAAACGCGAGCAGCAGGACAAACGTCGCCGTCTTACCGAGGTAGTGGACCGGTGGTGGCTGGTAGCCGTACCGCCGCAGCACCGCGAGGTTGACCGTCATCACCACGTCCCGGGCCAGCAGTGCCACGGTGAACTGCCAGGGCACGACCTCCCGGACGGTCAACGCGACCAGCGTGGCCAGGATGTAGAGCCGGTCCGCGACCGGGTCGAGGAGCTCACCGAGCCGGCTGACCTGCCGCAGCCGACGCGCGACGTAACCGTCGACCCAGTCGGTCAGCCCGCCGACCGCCAGGATGACCACGGCGGCGACGTCGGCGGCATCGGTCCGGACGACCAGGAACAGATAGAGGAAGACCGGTACGCCGAGCAACCGGGCGAAGCTGATCAGGTTGGGCACGGTGAGGATCCGGCCCATCGCGGCGGTCTGCTCGGAGCCGTCGCCACCGGTTGACCGGGCCTCAGACGCCCGCGCCGGCCGACGCGCCACCGATCCTCCCTCCGCGCCTGGCCCGGTCGACCCGCCCGCGTCAACGGGCGGCGATCCAGGAACCGGTACGCGCTCCGGCCGGCCCTCCCCCGGACGACGAGGCCGACCGGGGACGCCGGTGTTCTGACAGCGGCCCGGGATCCAGACATCTCGACCCCGGGCTGCTCAACGCTGAGCCACTATATCCGGCCTCGTGTTTTCCCTCCGCCGCGCGCGCCGAGACGGTGTCGGTTCGTGGCGGCTGGTGGATGTGGGGTGGGCCACACCCCGTACGGCATCCTAGGATGCTAGCGTGTTTGGTCGGGCTGTCCTGTCGCGCCGCCCTCGATGGGCCCACTGCTGGCGGGGCCCTCTCCTCGACACCGAGGAGAGGGCCGGCGAATGCGGATCAGCCGCTCAGATTGGCCCGGCCGAACAGCGGGGCGTACCCGGAGGGCAACTGGGTCAGCACGTCGTTCAGTTCCCCGCCGGAGATCGCCTCGGCGACCGTGCAGAGCACCGCGCTGGCGTCCCACTCGGCGGTCCGGGCGGTCGCCCCGGCACCCGTCGCCACCCGCCCCAGGAACTCCCGCGCCCCGAACCCCGCCGGGCCGCCCTGCGCCGCCGAGATCAGCGTGGCCGCCAGTGGTCCGGGCAGCTGGGCGGCCAGGTCCTCGGCCTCGTCCGGATGCAGACGCTGGGCCAGGATGCCGAGGACCAGATGAGTGACCCGCTCCGCCTCCGCGGGGTCGGCGTACTCGCCACGATCCCGCACCTTGGCCAGGAACTCGTCGTACCGCACTCCCCCACCTCCGGCGTCCGCGACCCGGCACCACACCGGCCACCGCAGGTCGTTACCCGGGGTGACGGTTATGATGCGTACCGGCCCCGGACCTGGGTGGCCGGCTCAGACCCGGGTGATCCGGATGGCGTCGGCGACGACGTACCCACTGGCGCCGCTCCACCGGCTCACCCCGGCGACGTTGCGGTCCCCGGCGGTCAGGGTGAAGGTGCCCAGCGAGCGCCAGGCGCCGCCGCCGGTGCTCTGGTCGACCACCACGGTCTGGTTACCACTCTTCGTCACCACGATGTACGGCGTCGCGGTGTTGTAGCCGGCGATACCGGGATACCAGGCGTCCACCCGGTACGTCCCCTCGGCCGGGATGTTCGCCTTGTACCAGGCGACGTCGCTGATCGGCTCCGGATTGGCGTACCGGTAGTCGGCGCCGTAGCGCTCGGCGGAGTACGAGGAGGTCAGCCAGTTCGCGCTGGCGGTGAACCGGCCGGCGGTGGTGTTGTCGACGATGGTGCTGAACGCCGGTGGCGGGGTGCCGCCGCCGGAGAGCGCGTCGGCGACGTCGGCGCGCAGTTGCGGAAGCATGCCGTAGAGCACGTTGCCCGGGCAGGCGGTGGCGACGTAGTCACGGTGGCCGTAGATCCGGGAGGCGGCGATGCCGTACTGGTCGCAGATGTAGGCGCAGAACTGCACCAGCCGGTCGTAGAGGGCCGCCGGTGGGGTGGCGCTGGTGTAGGTGCCCTCGTTCTCGATGCCGATCGCCTTGTCGTTCTGGCCGGGACAGTGCGCCCCGACGACCATCCCGCTGCCGGCCCGCAGCCGGGTGAGGCTGTTGTGTCGGCCCTCCATCACGTAGCCGCCACGGCTGATGGTGAAGTGCTGCCCCGAGTCGGACCAGCCGTTGTCGTTCATGTGGAAGTTCTGGATGCTGCGGGCCACCGAGTACGCGTGGGCCTGGGTGTAGGTGGTGCTGTTCGGGCCGGCGGTGTGGTGGATCAGGATCTTGTCCGGGTTCGACGAGATCACGCTGAGCGAGCCGGGGGTGCGGGCGCCCCAGGTGGCGCAGCTGGCGATCGTCGGCGGCTCGACCGCGAGCAGGGCGCCGGTGTCGGGCGCGAGCAGGGCGCCGGTGTCGGGCGCGGCCAGGGCGGGGCTGGTGCCGGCGAGGGACAGACCACCGGTGGCGGCACCGACGCCGAGCAGAACCGCGCCACGTACGACGTCACGGCGGGACAGGGGGTTGCCGGTCACGGGGACCTCCAGAGGGGGATGAAGGATTCCTTGATACAACCGAGCGATGTTGAAGGAATTCTTACCAGACCATCGACGCACGCCGCTAGATCCGCGACCGGTCGACCCGGGGTCCGCACGCCCACACCGCGCCGGCGACTCGGCGCGTCCCGCGTACCCCGGCGATCGGGATCGACCTCCATCGAATCTGACCTTGTCGATGGGCTCGGTAGGCGGTAGCTCGAGGCCCGGCCCGCTCCGGGAGGACCTCCGACTCCAGCCGCTACGCCTCACCCCGGGACGCCCTCGGCACGCCAGCGGAGAAACTGGCCTACGTCGCGGCCTTCGACCGCGCCGCGACCCGGCCCGACGCGCTCGCCGTACTCGACGTGGACCCAGAATCGCCGCGCTGCCGGCCACACCGGCTCCGTCGCGGTGGTGGCGGCCCTGGTGACCGCGACCCGGTCCCGCCTGGTGGCGGCGTGCGGCCGATCCGTGGACGCCGTCGGTCCGGGCCGCCGTGGTTCAGCCCGGTGCCGGCAGTGGATTCACGGCTGCGGTCGGTGGGACCGGCACTTCGTCCGGTGGTTCTGTCCGGCCCTCACCGGGGGCCGGGGTGTCGTGGTGGATCCGACCGTCCAGCGCCGAGAGCCGACCGCCGCTGCCGCCCCACCGGCCGGCGACGATCTCCGCCGCGATGCTGACCGCGGTCTCCTCCGGGGTCCGTGCCCCCAGGTCGAGGCCGAGTGGGGAGGAGAGTCGCTCCAGCTCCGCCTCGGTCAGCCCGACGGCCCGCAGCCGGGCCAGCCGGTCCAGGTGGGTCCGCCGGGACCCCATCGCGCCGACGTACGCCAGCGGCAGCCGCAACGCCACCTCCAGCACCGGTACGTCGAACTTCGGGTCGTGGGTCAGGACGCAGACCACCGTCCGGCCGTCCACACGACCCGCCTCCGCCTCGGCCCGCAGGTACCGGTGTGGCCAGTCGACCACCACCTCGTCCGCGTCCGGGAACCGGCGGGCGGTGGCGAAGACCGCCCGGGCGTCGCAGACCGTCACCCGGTATCCGAGGAACGTGCCGATCCGGGCCACCGCGGCGGCGAAATCGATCGCCCCGAACACGACCATCCGGGGCGGGGCCGCGTACGTCGCCACGAAGAGCCGCAGGTCGTCGCCGCGCCGCTGGCCGTCGTACCCGTACCGAAGGGTGCCGGTACGGCCGAGCGCGAGCAGCCCCCGGGCATCGTCGGCGACCGCCGCGTCCAACCGGTCGGTGCCGAGCGAGCCGATCGTCCGGTCTGGCCAGACCACCAGCCGCCGGCCGACCCGGTCCGCCGGATCGCCGCCGGTGCTCTCCACGCAGCTGACCACCGCCGTCGGCCGGCCCGCCCGGATCGCCGAGGCGACCTCGGCGAACTGCGGGAAGCCGGTCGGGTCGACCCGTTCGACGTACACGTCGAGGATGCCGCCACAGGTCAGACCGATCGCGAAGGCGTCGTCGTCGGTGACGCCGTACCGGCGCAGCGCGGGGACGCCGGTACGGGCCACCTCCCGGGCCAGGTCGTAGACGGCGCCCTCCACGCATCCGCCGGAGACGCTCCCGACCACGGTGCCGTCCGGGCCGACCAGCATCGTCGCCCCGGCGGGGCGGGGCGCGGAGCGCCAAGTGCCCACGACCGTGGCCAACCCGACCGGTTCGCCGGCCCGCCACCAGTGGGCCAACTCGTCCAACACGTCACGCACGGCCGATCACCGGGTCGCCCCTCCTGTCCGCGGTCGCCGGGTCCCGCCGCCCTCCGCCGTCCCCGACGGACATTCCACTCAATCGTCCCATAACGCCGCATCTGTCCGGCCGGAGTAGTGGTTCCACACCGTCCTTCGGATTCATCGACGAGAGTACGACGTTGTCCGACCTCGTCCCGGACACCTGATCGGCGAATGGCCCGGAGCCGGGCGGGTAGACCGCCCCGGTACGGCGCCGACACGACGGACGGAGGCGGCCTGATGCCAGGACCACGACCCGGTAGCAACGCGTACGACGTGGAACGTGCGCGACTGCGCAAACGCATCGAGAACTCGGGACGCGCCAACGACAAGAAGGCCGACGAGGCGGCAAACCGTGAGCTGCGGGAACAGCAGGACCGGCCCGGCTTCGTCCGCGGTGAGCGAGGGCTCGGCCCGAAGGGTGAGCGTGGCCGGGGAGAGCCGAGATGACCGGCCGGGCGAAGATGGCCATCCTGCCGTTACTGGGCGGCCGGCCTCAACGGGCGTCGGTCGGTGAGCACGCCGTCGACGGGCTGATCGCGGGTGCGGTCGGCAGCGTCGCGCTGAACGTCGTGACGTACCTGGACATGACGGTGCGGGCACGGCCGGCGAGCAGCACCCCGGAGGAGAGCGCCGGGCGTCTGACCCAGGCTCTGCACATCGGTCTGGGGCCCGAGGACCGGGCGGCGAACCGCCGCTCGGGCCTCGGACCCCTCCTGGGCTATGCCACCGGTCTGTTCTGCGGTGCCGCCTTCACCGCGCTCGGGCTCCGGCGGCTACCGACACCGGTCGCGGCCACGCTCTTCGGTGCCGGCGTGATGGCGACCGCGGACGGATTCCTGACCGCCCTGCGGGTCACCGATCCGCGGAGCTGGAGCGCCGCCGACTGGTGGTCGGACATCGTGCCGCACCTGGCGTACGGGGTCGCCGCGGTGGCCACCCTGCACCAGCTGAGCCAGGGTCGGGCCGCCTGACCGTCGTCGCCCGGCCGGCCGTGCTCCGGACCGGCACGCTGGACCTGGGCCGGTCAGTCACGACCGCCGCCGGCGGCCGGACGGGCCGTGCTGCGGCCGGCTGCCCGTCGGTCCGGGTCCTCCGCGACCGGGCGCGACGCCTGGCCGTACGGGGAGACCTGGTCAGGGGGCATCCGTCGCCCGCCGCCGCCGTTGGTCCGGGTCGGCTCGCCCGGTCGTGGACCCTTGCTGTCCTGCACCGTCGGGTTCAGCCCGTTGCGGCGCATCTCCGGCTGCTGCACGTTGGTCATCGTCATCCCCTTCCGCCGGCGCGCCGGTCGCTCGCCGTCCGCCGTCCGGCGGAGGCATCCGACGACCTGGTGGTCGCCGCGCGGTGTGTACGGTTTCGGACCGTCCGATCACACCTCCGGCACGCCCACGCTGTGGTTACCCGACGCCGGTGGCGGCATTCGCCCGCGCCCCGGACCCGCCGCCGGGGCCGCCAGCGCCCTCGGCCGTCGGTGGCCGCTGTGCCCGCTCAACGGCGTGCCGGCGGTACGGTGTGCCGGGGCGGCTGGTGGGTAGCCGGAACGGGTGGATCGTCAACGCGCACTGGTCCGGGTCCTGCTCGACCGGGAGGGCCGCAGCTACGCCGAGGAGGCCGGGATCCGGCTCGTCGACCGGCCGGGACCGTTGTACCAGTTGCTGCTGCTGACCACGCTGCTCAGCACCCGGATCCGGGCCGGGGTGGCGGTCGCCGCCGCCCGGGAACTCTTCGCCGCCGGGTGTCGTACGCCGCAGGGCACGGCGGCGACCAGCTGGCAGGAACGGGTCGACGCGCTCGGCCGGGGCCACTACCGGCGGTACGACGAGCGGACCGCGACGATGCTGGGCAGGTCGGCCGACCTGTGCCTGGAGCGCTGGGGTGGCGACCTGCGTCGAATGCGTCGGGCCGCCGCCGGTGACCGGTCCGGACTGCGTCGGCTGCTGACGGAGTTTCCGGGCATCGGCCCCACCGGTGCGGACATCTTCCTGCGTGAGGCGCAGGCGGTGTGGACGGACCTGCGCCCGTACACCGATCGTCGGGTGGCCGGGGCGGCCGAGCGGCTCGGGCTGCCGTCCGCGCCGGACCGGCTGGCCCGACTGGCCGGCGGGAACGACTTTCCCCGGTTGGTCTCCGCGCTGGTCCGGGTCTCCCTGGGCCAGGCGTCGGTCGGCGAACTGACCAGGGCCGCCGGCGGTTCGGCGGCAGTCCGGTGAGCGGACCGGCGGTCAGCTCACCGGCTTGCCGCCGGGGCGGGTCAGGTACCAGACGGCCAGTCCGACCAGGACCGCCAGGAGCAGGACGGTGTTGGTGACGCCGCGTCCGTCCTCCGGCCGGTTGCCGAAGTAGATGACCGCGAGCGCGGCACCGATCGACAACACCGTCCGCAATCCCTTGTTTTTCACGCAAATCACCCTAGGGTTCCCGCGCGTCGGAATCCGCCCGTCGCCGGACCACCCCCGGTCCGGGTGACGGACCGTGGCGGGGGTCACGGGGCCCGTCGTGGCGCCCGGACCCGCCGTCGTACAGTCACGCCGTGACCCAACTCCGGACCAGCGTCGACCTCCGCCACCCCGCGGACCGGGTCTGGCAGGCCCTGACCGACCCCGAACTGCTGCCCAAGTGGTTCGCCTCGGTACAGCCGCGCCCCTCGTCGATCAGCCGCTTCGAGTTGCGACCGGTGGACCTGCCCGAGCTGGCCGAGCGGGTCACCGTCGAACTGGTCGAACTCGACCCGCCCCGGCGTCTCGAGCTGCGCTGGCCGGAGTCCGGGCAGCACACCCGGCTGGTGTGCGAACTGACCCCGACCGCCGACGGCTGTCAGCTCACCGTCACCCAGTCCGACGACCAGGAGCCGTGGGACCTCGCCGACCCGGACCTGCGGGAGCGCTGCTACCAGCGGGTCCTCGAGACCAGGCTGCCGGCCGTCCTGGACTGGCTGGCCTTCGGTGAGGTCGACTTCCCGGCCCCACCGTCCGGACCGGACCCGGCCGCCGGATCGGTCCTCGCCGCGCCGACGCTGACCGCCGGGGCGGCGGTCGCCCCGACGGGTCGTGGACCGGCCACGTCCGCCCGCCGCTCCCGGTACCGTCTCGGCGCCGGACTGGCGGTGGTCGCACTACTCGTCGGCGGCGTGGTGGTCGCGGTGGGTCTGGTCAACGGCCGGGCGGCCCAGTCCCCCAGCGGGGCGCCGCGCGCCGCCGACGGGGACCCGACCGGCGGAGCCGGTTCGGGCAGCCCGGCGCCACGCACCCCGGCGGTCGGGGTCGCCCCGGTCCAGCCGAGCAGATCGACCACGCCGACGCCGCGCCGCACCCCGGGCGCCGGCGCCTCCCGGCCCCCGGGCCGTACCGGGCAGCCCCGGCTCGCCGCCCGGTACGCCACCGTCGACCGGGACCTGCTGGACTACCAGGGCGAGGTGGTGGTGACCAACGAGGGCGACGGGGCGGCCACCGGCTGGACCGTCGTGATCACGCTGCCCGGCGCCGCCGAGGTGTCGTCAGCCACCGGCGCCGACTACCGGCAGGAGGACCGGCGGGTGACCTTCAGCGGTCCCCGGCTCGCCGCCGACGAGGCGGTGACGATCCGGTTCGAGGTGAAGCAGGACGGGCTGCTCGGCCCGAAACAGCCCTCCGGCTGCGTCGTGGCGGACCGGGAGTGCACCGGACTGTGAAACCCGGCCGTTACGGTCAGTAGGCAGCCGAGTCGAACCGCTGAGCTTGTCGATCCAGTACGGCCGGGTCGCGTCCCAACTGTCCGCCTGCCAGGCGAACGCCGGATATCTGCGGGCCTCGACCAGCATCGCCACCGCAGTACGGATCGGGTCGAACCGGGCTGGGTCGACAACCTTCACCTCCACTCCCGCGCAGAGTTTGTTGAGCAGGTCCGGCTTCTGCCCGGCGATGGTCGGGGAGAAGTACGCCTCGCGGAACTCCACCCCCGGCAGGTTCCGGGCGGCGAGCCGGTCCGCCCAGTGGTTGTCGAACTCGGTGGCCAGCCCGCCGACCAGTTCGAACGGCCGGGTCGTACCCCGCCCCTCGGTCATCGACGCGACGCCCTCGAACATCCCGGTGCCGGGATAGACCAGGGCGGTGTCCGGGGTCGGCATGTTCGGGCTGGGCAGTACCCACGGCACGCCGGTCTCGGCGGCCATCTGGTCGCGCCGCCAGCGTCGGCACCGGATGACCGTCAGGTCCACCGGTCGTCCCGTCAGACCACCTCGAGATCGTCCAGCGCGATGTTCTGGAGCATCAGCCAGCGGGCCAGCGCCGTCATGCCGTACAGCCACAGCGGCGCCGACTCGGTGGTGCCGTTCGTCGCGTAGATGGCGAACCGCAGGTCAGGGGCGCGGTACGCCTCGATCCGCCACCGGTGGGTCCGGTCCCGCCAGACCGCCGACGGATCCATGCCCCCACGCTAACGCCCGCACCGCCCGACCCGGCCGGGTTCGGCCGGGCTCAGCCCGCGCGGCCCACCTCGACGCGGTCGGCGACGAAGGCCGGGCCTGGCCCGGACTCGGACTCCGACCCGTGCTCCGGCCCGTGCTCCGGCCCGGACCTGGACCCGGACGCCGATTCCGGCCCGGATCCGGACTCCGCGAGCACGATCCGGGCGTCGTCCGGCAGGCGCCGGGTGGCGCCCCGGCGGTCGAGCAGTTCCAGCAGTGGCACGGCGACCCGGCGGGTCGTACCGAGCGCCTGCCGGGCGGTGCTGAGGGTGAACGGTTGGGGCAGTCCGGCCAGCACCCGCACCGCCCTGTCGGCCGCGTCCGGCAGCAGCACGACGTTGTCCGCGAGCCGGAGCAGCAGACCGGCCCGGACCGCCGCGCCGATCTCCCGGTGTCCGAGGCCGACCTCGGCGAGCCGGGCCGCCTCCGGGGCGACGAACGGCCGATCAGCCAACTCCGTCCCGATCCGCCGGACCGCCCGGACGACCTGCTCGGGCGGTCCGGCCGCCGCCCCCGGCCCGACCCGGCCGTTGTGGACGGCCAACGGCGAACCGACCGACGGCGCGACCACCAGCGCCTCGACCAGCGAGCGGTCGGGCAGGTCGAGCAGCCGGCGCAGGGTCTCGACCGGCACTCCCGACTCCAGCGGGTGGGCCGCCGACCACCGGGCCACCTCGGCGCCGAGCCGGCGGCGCAGGTCGTGCCAGTGTCCGGGGTCGGCGTGCCAGTCCCCAGCCACCGGAGCCGTGGTCACGGTGACCCCCATCCGTTCCAGGTCGCGCCGCCGGGCCAGGCCACGACGGCGCAGCTCGCCGTGTTCGTCGGGGCGGCCGTCCAACCCGGCCAGGACACCGGCGCGCAGCGCCGCCGCGCCGCGCCGGGCCAGCCCGGGAGGTACGACGTCGAGCACGGTCACCCCGCCGGCCACGTGCCGCCGCCCCGGATCCCGCAGCAGGGCCCGGTCACCGACCCGCAGCGGCAGTCGCCGGGCCAACCGCAGCCGGGCGGTGTCCGGACCGAGCGGACGTACCCGGGCCGGTACGGCGGCCGAGCCGACGTGCAGCATCACCTCCGCCGGGAGGTTCCGCACCGGGTCGCCGGCCAACCGGACGTCGACCAGGTCGGTGTGCCGGAACAGTTCCGGGGTGAGCAGCGCGTCGCCCCGGCCGACCCGCTCCCTCGACACACCGCGCAGGTTCACCGCGACCCGGGCCACCCCGGTCACCCGGGGTAGCGCCGCGCCCAGCGCCTGCAGGCCCCGGGCCCGAACCCGCGTCCCGGTGCCGGTCAGTTCCAGCTCGTCACCGACCCGGAGTTCGCCGGCGCCGAGGGTTCCGGTGACCACCGTGCCACTGCCCCTGACGGTGAACGCCCGGTCCACCCAGAGCCGTACCGGCGCCGTCGGGTCCGGCACCGGCAGCCGGGTGGCGAGCCGGTCCAGCGCCCGCCGCAGTTCCGGCAGACCGGCGCCGGTGACCGCGCTGACCGCGACCGTCTCGACCACCCCGAGCGAGGTGCCGGCGATCTCCGCCCGGGCCTGCGTGATCGCGGCGGCGGGATCGGCCAGGTCGGTGCGGGTCACCACCAGCAGGCCGTACCGGACCCCGAGCGCGTGCAGCGCGGCCAGGTGCTCGGCAGACTGCGGTTTCCATCCCTCGTCGGCGGCGACGACCAGCATCGCGGCCGGCGCCGGACCGACCCCGGCCAGCATGTTCGGTACGAACCGCTGGTGTCCGGGTACGTCGACGAAGGCGAGGGCCGTGCCGGAGGGAAGGGTGGTCCAGGCGAACCCGAGGTCGATGGTCATGCCCCGGCGCCGTTCCTCGGCCCACCGGTCGGGTTCCATCCCGGTCAGCGCCCGGACCAGGGTGGACTTCCCGTGGTCGACGTGGCCGGCGGTGGCGACGACCCGCATGTCACCGCTGCCGACACAGCCGCGCGACGGGCCCGACGGCACGTCAGTTCTCCCGCCACGACCCGGGTACCCGCAGCACGGCGCTGCGCACCGCGTCGTCGTACCCGGCGGGTACGCAACGCAGGTCGAGCAACAGCCGACCCCGGTCCACCCGGCCGATCACCGGTGGGTCACCCCGGCGCAGCGCGGCCGCGTACGTCTCGGGCAGGGCGAGTGCCCACGACTCGAGCGTGACGTCCGGGGCGCCCCCGCCACCGACGACGGCGGTGGTGGGGACGACCTCGGTGCGCAGCCCGGCCGCGGCGAACTGGTCCCGCAGCCGTTCGGTCCGCAGTCGCAGCGCGCCGGGGGTGGTCCGCAGTGCCCGCCAGGTGGGAGTCTCCGGGCCGGTCAGGGTCGCCTCCAACGCGGCCAGGGTCAGTTTGTCCACCCGCAACGCCCGGGCCAGCGGGTGCCGGCGCAGCCGCTCGACCAGTTCCGTGTCACCGAGCAGCAGCCCGGCCTGCGGGCCGCCGAGCAGCTTGTCACCGCTGGCGGTGACCAGGGCGGCGCCGGCCCGCAGCGCGGAGGCGGCGTCGGGTTCGGCGGGCAGCAGCGGATCCGGAGCCAGCAGTCCGGAGCCGATGTCCGCCACCACGGGTACGCCGAGGGTCGCCAACCTCCCGACGGGTACGGCGGTGGTGAATCCCCGGACGACGAAGTTGGACGGGTGCACCTTGAGCAGGAACGCGGTCTGCGGTCCGAGTGCGGCGGCGTAGTCGGCCAGCGAGGTGCGGTTGGTGGTGCCGACCTCACGCAGCCGGGCTCCGGTGCTGGTCAGCAGGTCCGGCAGCCGAAACCCGTCGCCGATCTCCACGAGTTCACCCCGGCTGACCACGATCTCCCGTCCGCCGCCGGCCAACACGGTGGCGGCCAGGGCGAGCGCGGCGGCGCCGTTGTTCACCACGTGTACCCCGCCGGCGGTCGGCACGGCCGTGGCGAGGGCGGCGAGCGCGCCCCGACCGCGGCGGGCGCGACGCCCGGTCCGCAGGTCGAGTTCCACGTCGGTGTGCCCGGCGGCGGCGACGACGGCGTTCACCGCCGCCGCCGACAGCGGTGCCCGGCCGAGGTTGGTGTGCAGGACGACACCGGTCGCGTTGAGCACCGGGCGCAGTCCGGCGGCGGTGTCGGACAGTTCGGCGACGGCGACCGCGAGCACCTGCTCCGGCGGGATCTCGCCGCGGCGGGCCCGGTTCTGGACCTCGCCGACCATCTCCCGCAGCCGGGTCCGACCGAGGGTCGCCTCGGCGGCGACCAGTCGGGGGTCGGCGAGCAGCACGTCGGTACGTGGCACCCGCCGTCGAGGGTCGCCGGCCCCGTTCATCGCCACCTCGTTCCGCGCTCCTTCACCCTGGGCACTTAACCACGGGTGACCGCTCGGTGTGGGCGGAATGTCCGATGCGACCGTCAGGTCGGGCGGCTGCCGAAACCGCGGCAGCTGCGATCACGCGCGGTCGGATGGGACAGTGGTCCGGTGACCACGATGGAGCGGTACCGCCTGACCCAGTACGCGCACGGCGGTGGTTGTGCCTGCAAGATCCCGCCGGGTGAGCTGGAGAGCGTGGTCGCCGGCCTGCTCGGCCCGGCCCTCCCGGCCGGCCCCGGCGAACTGCTCGTCGGCCTCGACGACGGCGACGACGCGGCGGTGGTCCGGCTGGAGTCCGGTACGGCGGTGGTGGCGACCGCCGACTTCTTCACCCCGGTCGTCGACGACCCGTACGACTGGGGGCGGATCGCGGTCGCCAACGCCCTCTCCGACGTCTACGCGATGGGCGGCACCCCGGTGGTGGGGGTGAACCTGCTCGCCTGGCCGCGTGACGTGCTGCCGCTGGAACTCGCCGCCGAGGTGCTGCGCGGTGGTCTGGACGTGGCCCGGCTGGCCGACTGCCACGTGGCCGGCGGGCACAGTGTCGACGACCCGGAACCGAAGTACGGCATGGCGGTCACCGGGATCGCCGACCCGCAGCGGCTGATCCGCAACGACGCCGGCGAGGCCGGGCTGCCGCTGACCCTGACCAAGCCGCTCGGCATCGGTGTGCTGAACAGTCGGCACAAGCGGACCGGGGAGGTGTTCCCACAGGCGGTGGCGACGATGACGGAACTCAACCGGGCGGCGTCGGCGGCAGCGGTCGCCGCCGCGATCCGGTGCGGGACGGACGTGACCGGTTTCGGCCTGCTCGGCCATCTGCACAAGCTGGCCCGGGCGTCCGGGCTGACCGCCCGGATCGACGCCGCGGCCGTACCGTACCTGGACGGGGCCCGGCAGGCACTGGCCGATGGTCACGTCAGCGGCGGAAGCCGCCGGAACCTGGCCTGGGTGGCGCCGCACCTGCTGGCCGACGGCGTCGACGAGCCCGAGTTGCTGCTGCTCGCCGACGCGCAGACCTCCGGCGGGCTGCTGGTCGCCGGGGAACTGCCCGGCCACCCGGTGGTCGGTGAACTGCTGCCGGCCCGACCTGACGGTACGACCCTGCTGGTCCGCGGCTGAGGCCCGGCCCGCCGGTCCACGGCCGGCACGACACGGGCCCCCGGAACTGGAGTTCCGGGGGCCCGTGGCTGCCGTGCCCGACGGCTGCCGGGTGGCGGTCGTGTCCTGGTGCGCTTACTTGGTGAGCGGCGCCAGGGTCGGGTCGTTGGCGTAGGCCTCGGCGGCGTTCGCCTTGGTGACGATCTGCGGCGGCAGCAGGTACGACGGGACGACCTTGACCCCGTTGTTGTACGAGTCGGTGTCGTTCACCTGCGGGGTGTTGCCGGCCTGCAGGGCCTTCACCATCTCGATGGTCTGCTTGACCAGGTTGCGGGTGTCCTTGTTGATCGTCGAGTACTGCTCGCCAGCCATGATCGACTTGACCGACTCGACCTCGGAGTCCTGACCGGTGACCACCGGCACCGGCTTGCCGGCGCCCTTGACCGAGGTCAGGATGGCCCGGGCCAGGGTGTCGTTCGGCGACAGCACGCCGTCCAGGGTCTTGCTGCTGTAGGTCGAGTTCAGCAGGGAGTCCATCCGCTGCTGGGCGTTCTCGGCCTTCCAGCCCTGGGTGGCGGTCTGCTTGATGTCGGTCTGGCCGGAGCCGACCACCACGTTGCCCTTGTCGATCTCCGGCTTGAGCACGCTCATCGCGCCGTCGAAGAAGACCGCCGAGTTGTTGTCGTCCGGCGAGCCGGAGAAGAGCTCGACCGTGTACGGGCCGTTCGGCTTCTTGGCCTTCATGCCGTCCAGCAGGGCCTGGCCCTGGAGCTCGCCGACCTTGAAGTTGTCGTACGCGACGTAGTAGTCCACGTCCGGGGTGTTCTTGATCAGCCGGTCGTAGGCGATGACCGTCGCGCCGGCCTCCTTGGCCTGCTTGACCTGGGTGCTCAGCTGGGCGGCGTCGGTCGCGCCGATGACGATGACCTTGGCGCCCTTGGTGACCATGGCGGAGATCTGCGCCTGCTGGTCGGCGACGGTGCTGGAGGCACCGGCGTACTGGACGTCGGACTGGAAGCCGGCCTCCTTGAGGCCGTTGCTGAACAGGTCACCGGCGAGCACCCAGTTCTCCGAGGTCTTCGCCGGCAGCGCCACGCCGATGAGCGAGTTGGCCGCGAAGCCCTTCCCGGAGTCGGCCGAGCCGCCGCCGGAGGAGTCCGAGCGCTCGGAGCAGGCGGTCAGTGCCAGCAGGGCGATGGCACCAGCGGCCACACCCCTGGCAAGGTACTTGCGCATTTCAGGTTGCCCTTCTTTGGATTTGGACCGGGATCGGAGGTGTTCCGGTCCCCTGCCGGGTGGCCGTCAGCCGGCCACCGGAGTCTTGGCGGGCTCGTGGCCCGTCTCGACCGGCGTCGCCGGGGTGGCGGGTGCCTCCCGGCGGAATGGCCGCGTGATGCTCCCGATGATCGAGAAGCGGCCACGGTTCTTGTTGTAGACGTCGAGCGCGACCGCGAGCAGCAGAACCAGACCCTTGATCATCTGGACCCGGTCGATGCCGACGCCCATCAGCTGCAGGCCGTTGTTGAGTACCGCCATCACCAGGCCACCGACGATCGAACCGCTGATGGTGCCGAGACCGCCGGAGACGGCGGCGCCACCGATGAAGACCGCGGCGATCGCGTCGAGTTCCCAGCTGAGGCCGTCCTGCGGGCCGGAGGCGGCGGACCGGGCGACGAAGATCATGCCGGCCAGCGCGGCCAGGATCGACATGTTCATCATGACCAGGAAGTTGACCCGCTTGAGCTTCACCCCGGAGAGCTCGGCGGCCCGGGCGTTGCCGCCGACCGCGTAGATGTGCCGACCACCGGCGGTGTTCCGGGTGACGAAGGAGTAGAACACCACCAGGACGCCGAGGATGATGCCGGAGATCGGGAAGCTGGTGCCGACCCGACCGCCGGCGAACCGGAAGGCCGCGAAGAGGATCACGACGACCGGCACGGCGACCCGGATCAGCGAGATCCACATCGGGGCGACGTCAGCCGCCATCTCCCGGCGGGTCCGGCGCAGCCGCCACTCGCGGACCACCACCGCGGCGCTGACCAGCAGACCGAGTAGCAGGGTGAGGTTGTTGTAGCCGGTGTTCGGGCCCACCTCCGGCAGGTAGCCGGCACCGATCTCGCGGAACCCCTCGGGCACCGGGATGGTGTTGGCGTTGCCGATGTACTGGTTCATGCCCCGGAAGAGCAGCATGCCGGCCAGGGTGACGATGAACGCCGGTACCCCGATGTAGGCCACCCAGAAGCCCTGCCAGGCACCGATCACCGCGCCGACCACCAGGCCGAGGACGATGGCCAGCGGCCAGGGGACGTTGTAGTCCTGCATCAGCTTGGCGACGATGATGCCGACCACCGCGGCGATCGAGCCGACCGACAGGTCGATGTGGCCGGCGACGATCACCATCAGCATGCCGATGGCCAGGATCAGGATGTACGAGTACTGGCTCACCAGCGAGATCAGGTTGCTGGAGTTGAGCGTCAGCCCGTCGGTGAGGATCTGGAACAGCAGGACGATCGCCACCAGCGTGAAGATCATCCCGAACTGGCGGGCGTTGGACTGCGTCCCGGCAAAGAGGGACTTCTGGAGTTCTTTCACGCGGCTCATGGCGTCATGCCTTCTTCGCTGAGGTCATCTGCTTCATCAGGAGTTCCGGATCGGCGTCCCGCCGCTCGATGCAGCCGGTGATCGCGCCCTCGAAGACCGTGTAGATCCGGTCGCAGAGCCCGATCAGCTCCGGCAGCTCGGACGAGATGACGATGACGCCCTTCCCCTGGTCCGCGAGCTGCTGGATGATGCCGTAGATCTCGTACTTGGCGCCCACGTCGATGCCCCGGGTGGGCTCGTCGAGGATCAGCAGGTCCGGGTCGGTGAACATCCACTTCGCCAGCACGACCTTCTGCTGGTTGCCGCCGGAGAGCTTGCCGACGCCCTCGTCGACGGTCGGGGTCTTGACCCGCAGGCTGGTCCGGTAGCCCTCGGCGGCACGGTGCTCCGCGACGTGGTCGAGCACGCCATGGCGGGTGATCTTGCCGAGCTTGGCCGCGGTCACCGAGGTCTTGATGTCGTCGAGCAGGTTCAGCCCGAGCGACTTGCGGTCCTCGCTGACGTACGCCAACCCGTGGTCGATGGCGTCCGCCACCGTCCGCAGCACGATCTCCCGGCCGTCCTTGAAGATCTGCCCGGAGACGTACGTCCCGTAGGAGCGGCCGAAGAGGCTCATCGCCAGTTCGGTCCGGCCGGCGCCCATCAGCCCGGCGAAGCCGACGATCTCGCCCCGCCGCACGGAGAAGCTGGAGCCCTTGGCGACCAGCCGGTCGGACGAGATCGGGTGCCGGACGGTCCAGTCGCGGACCTCGAAAAACACCTCGCCGATCTTCGGGGTGTGGTCCGGGAACCGGCTGTGCAGTTCCCGGCCGACCATGCCCCGGACGATCCGGTCCTCGTCGACCCCGTCCGCCTTGATGTCGAGGGTCTCGATGGTGTGACCGTCACGCAGGATGGTGATCGAGTCGGCGATCTGGGCGATCTCGTTCAGTTTGTGCGAGATGATGATGGACGTGATGCCCCGCTGCTTGAAGCCGAGGAGCAGGTCCAGCAGGTGCTGGGAGTCCGCCTCGTTCAACGCGGCGGTCGGCTCGTCGAGGATGAGCAGCTTGACGTTCTTGGCGAAGGCCTTGGCGATCTCCACGAGCTGCTGCTTGCCGACGCCGATGTCCTTGATCAGCGTGTCCGGGTCCTCCTGGAGACCGACCCGCGCCAGCAGCTCCAGCGCCTGGCGGTTGGCGGCCTTCCAGTCGATCACGCCGGCCCGGCCGGGCTCGTTGCCGAGGAAGATGTTCTCGGTGATCGACATGCCGGGTACCAGGGCGAGTTCCTGGTGGATGATCACGATGCCGGCCTGTTCGCTGGCCCGGATGTCCGAGAACCGGCTCTCCGCGCCCTGGTAGAGGATCTGGCCGGAGTAGCTGCCGTACGGATAGACCCCGCTGAGCACCTTCATCAGGGTCGACTTGCCGGCCCCGTTCTCGCCGGCGATCGCGTGGATCTCGCCCTTGCGGACCACCAGGTTGACGTCGGAGAGCGCCTTGACCCCCGGGAACTCCTTGGTGATCCCGCGCATCTCCAGCAGGACAGGTGCGGGGCTCATGACACACGCTCCCCGAGCCGGGCCCGTACGACGTACGGACCGCTCGTGGCCGGAACCGCGTGGCCTCCGTCACCGCGGCGCCGGAGGGATCCGGACGCGTCCGGCGGCCGGTGGCCGCGCCACGTCACCAACATCATTGTTGCCTCCGGGCAGCTCGTCATCGCTGACACTGTTTTGTTGCCGCGTGAAACTTATTGGAGGCGAACTTGTTTCGCAACATTTCGGTGCCGTGTCCTGGGCGTCAATCCAGTGGTCAACACCACCAGACGCGCAACTACTGTGAGTAGCGAGGCAGGCGCAGGCCAGCGGGTCGGTTGTGGCGGCCCGCCGGGGCGGAAAAAGAGAGCAAGAACACACGCGGCGGCGCGTCCTGCGAAGGGCGGGACGCCCCGGGGACGTGCTGCTGGTCCGCTCAGCCGCCGCAAGCACCCGTGGCGACTCGTCCGGACCATATCGGGTGCACCTGAACCCGATCACGTCGGGTGGCCCAGGTCAGACCCCGGTCACCCGGTCGTCCGGCCCGGGGCTTGCCGGCCCGCCGGCCTCCGGTGACCGGGGATACACCGGCACCGGCACCGGAAGCACCGGGAACGGTGACCCGCGGCGTACCGTTGGCCGGATGGCGTGTCGGACGATCGGTGACCGGACTCGGCCGGACGGCGTCGTCGCGGTGGGCCGTCCGGTGGTCAGCGCGGGCCGGCCGCGTCCTGGCCGCCCTTGCTGCGCTTGTCCGGGGTCGGGGTGACCTGGACCCCGTCCGGCGCGAGCGGCCGGGCCTGCCCGCGCAGGTAGAGGAACCAGTAGAAGCCCGCGACGAAGAGCGCTCCGCCCGCCAGGTTGCCGGCGAAGGCGAGCAGGAGGTTGTGCACGACATCCCAGGCGCCGATCCCCGGGACGTGGGCGAACATCGCCGCCGGGAGGAAGAACATGTTGGCGACCACGTGGTCGAAGCCGAGCGCCACGAACGCCATGATCGGGAAGAAGATCGCCAGGATCTTCCCGGCGATGTCCTCGGCCGCGTAGGACATCCAGACGGCGAGGCAGACCAGCCAGTTGCAGCCGAGCGCCCGCAGGAAGATCTGGACGCTGTCCTCGTTCAGTGCCTTGCCCTCGGCGATGGCGGCGAGCTTGGCGAAGGTGAGCGCTCCCCCGGTCCCGGCGGCGGAACCCGCGTCGCCGATGACGCCGGTCCGGATCGCGAGCACGTAGGCGACGAACAGCGAACCGATCAGGTTGCCGACGGTCACCAGCAGCAGGCTGGTCGCGGCCCGTCCGACTGTCGTCCGTCCGGAGGTCAGCGCCAGCGGTAGCAGCGCCATGTTGCCGGTGACCAGCTCGGAGCCGGCGATCACGACGAAGATCAGGCCGGCGGCGAAGACCGCCCCGAAGATCAGGGTGGAGAGGTTCCCCCAGACCGCGACGGGCATGCCGGCGGTGACGACAACGCCGAGCAGGCCGGCGAAGGCGATGTAGGCACCGGCCAGGATCCCGCCCACGAGCATGCGGTCGGGGCTGAGGTTCGCCTTGACCACGCCGGCGTTGACCGCCGTGGTCGCGATCTGGTCGGGTGTCTTGAAGCCCATGGTTCCCCCTGATGGTTCGACGCTCACCCACCCGGCGCCGCCGCCGGCCCACCGGCCGACGTCGACGCCTGTCGCTCCAGCCGCTCCCGCTGTGGCACGACCGTGTATTTCGGGTCGCGGGCGGAGACGACCCCCGCCTCGAAGACCCCGAACCGGGTCAGCACCGACGACGCCAGCAGGGCGGCACCGGAGAGCACCGAGAGCACCCGGCTGCGCCGGCCGAGCAACGCCCCGGCGGTCCCGACGGCGAGCAGCAGCCGGCTGCTCCGCAGCATCCGCCCGCCGGGTCCCACCCGGTACGGCTCGCCGGTCAGCCCCAGCCGGGAGATCCGGTGCTCGGCCAGCGTCTCCACCACGGCCCCGGCCACCACCAGCCGGCGCGCCGGGCCCGCCTGGCCGACCGGGGCGGCGACCAGGCCGGCACCCGCGCCGGCCACCAGCGCGCTGCCGGCGAACAGGAATGGCAGATCCGGGTGGGCGTCGTGCCAGGCCGGCATCGCGGTGTCCGCCAGCAGCACCCCGGTGTACGTCGCCAGGGCCGGCGCCGTGACGGCGGCGGCCAGACCGGCGGCCCGACCGGTTACCGGCAGCAGCCGGCGGGCCAGCCCGGACACCCCGTGCCGGGGCAGCAGCGGAGCCGCCTCACTGACCGCCGCCAGCCCGGCGGCCGGACCGAACGCGGCGAGGATCCAGGTACCCATCGACATCGGCGACGTCGGTTTCGCCACCCGGAGCATGTGGTGGAACCGGGCGGGCCGGCCGAGGTCGTTGATCAGGAAGTAGGTGCTGGCGGCGACCGCGCCGAGCGCCACCAGCCGGCCGGACCGGCGCAGCGCCGGACGACCGGTCAGGTCGGCACCGGCGGCCAGCAGCGCGGTCCCGGCGGCCAGCCCGCCGGTGAACAGGTACGCCGGGATGTCGTGTCGCCACACCGGAGCCTTGAGGATCGGCCGACCGTAGTAGGAGGCGAACCCGGCGGGCGGCACCGGCCGCGGTTCACCGGCCACCAGGCCCGGCCCGGCCGAGCCGCCCCGGCGGGCGCCCCGACGCAGCCCACCGCCGTTCGGCTGCTCCAGCCGGGCCCGGAACTGCCGGAACCGCTCCCCCAGCGGCTCGCCGGGCAGGCCGCGGCCGGTCACGACGGCCGCCCGACGAACGCGGCCACCGCGGCGGCCGCCATGGTCAACGCGGCCGCTCCGGCCCACCGCCACATCCGGGGCAGGTCCCGGGTGGTCACCACCGGGTCGGGTGGCAGACCGTACACCTCGGGTTCGTCGAGGAGCAGGAAGAAGGCGCCGTCCCCGCCGACCCCGTCGGTCGGGTCGTGGCCGTAGAGGCGGGCCTCCGGCATCCCGTCGGCGTGCAGCCGCTCGACCCGGGCCCGGGCCCGCTCACGCAGCTCGTCGAGTTCGCCGTACTGGATCGACTCGGTGGGGCAGGCCTGGGCGCAGGCCGGGGTCCGGCCGCTCTTGGTCCGGTCGTAGCAGAGGGTGCACTTCCAGGCCCGGCCGTCGCCCCGGCGCTGGTCGATGACGCCGTACGGGCAGGCCGGGATGCAGTAGCCGCAGCCGTTGCAGATGTCCTCCTGCACCACCACGGTGCCGAACTCGGTGCGGAACAGCGACCCGGTCGGGCAGACGTCCAGGCAGGCCGCGTTGGTGCAGTGCTTGCAGACGTCCGACATCATCAGCCAGCGCAGGTCGGCCCGCCCGCCCCGGTCGCCCCGACCGGGCAGCTCGGTGCCGGGCATGCCGAGGAACTGCGTACCGTCGACCATCCGGCCGGCCGGGGCGGGGTCGGGCGCCGACGGGACCCCGGGATCCGTGCCGGTGTCGACGACGGTCCCGGCCCCGGTCTCGGCGGTGGCCACCCCGACCGGCGCCCCGGTCGGGGTACCGGCCAGCGGCGCCGACGCCTGCCAGCCGACCGGACGGGACTGCTCCACGAAGGCGACGTGCCGCCACGAGTTCGCGGTCAGCGCTCCGGTGTTGTCGTATGACATCCCGAGCAGGTCGAGACCGCTGACCGGCACCAGGTTCCACTCCTTGCAGGCCACCTCGCAGGCCTTGCAACCGATGCAGAGGCTGGTGTCGGTGAAGAACCCCATCCGGGGCGGCGGGTCCACGTACCCGGCCCGTTCGGCGGGGTTCACCGCGACGGCCGGTCGGATCTCGACCATGCTCATTCCTTCCGGTCCGTGCCGTCGTCGGCGCCGTCGCCCGGCCGCTCGGCGGCGGTGACGACCGGCGGGTGGTGACCGTCGAGGCCGGCCCGGCGGCGGTAGTCGGCGATCAGGTCGAGCAGCGCGGGGCCGGTCGGCCGTCGCCCGGCCCGTACGTCGCAGGTGGCGACCTTGCTCTCCTGGATCAGCACGTTCGGGTCCAGGGTGGCGCCGAACAGGTCGTTGGCCGGCTCGCCCCGGACCAGTCCCTCGGTGCCGAAGTGGTACGGCAGCCAGAGCTGGTGGATCACCCGCCCCTCCAGCCGGATCGGGGCCATCCGGTCGGTGACCAGCACCCGGGCCTCGATCAGGCCCCGGCTGGTCACCATGTGCGCCCAACCCAGGTGGGTCAGCCCCCGCTCGACCGCCAGCTCCGGCGAGACCTCCACGAACATCTCCGGCTGCAGTTCGGCGAGGTGGTGCACCATCCGGCTCATCGCGCCGGCGGTGTGGTGCTCGGTGAGCCGGCTGACCGTGAAGACGTACGGGAAGACGTCGCTGTGCTGCTGCGGCGGGCTCGGGTTCGTCGGGTTGTCGGTGCGACGGTAGAGCTTGCGGGTCGGGTTCGCCTGCTGGCCGTAGAGCGGGTTACGCACCGGTGACTCGGCCGGCTCGTAGTGGGTGGGCAGCGGCCCGTCCAGTACGCCGACCGGCGCGTACAGCCAGCCCTTCCCGTCACCCTGCATGATGAACGGGTCGGTGCCGTCGAGCGCGGCGACCCCGGTGGCGTCCTCGGGCGCCCGGTACGACGGCGGTTTGGTCCTCTCGAAGTCCGGTACGTCCTCACCGACCCACTGGCCGGCCTGCTCGTCCCACCAGACGTAGCGTTTGCGTTCGCTCCACGGCCGGCCCTCCGGGTCGGCGGAGGCACGGTTGTAGAGCATTCGCCGGTTCGCCGGCCAGGCCCAGCCCCACTCCGGGGCGACCCAGCTCTGCTCCCGGCCGGGTTTGCGCCGGGCCGCCTGGTTGACCCCGTCGGCGAAGACACCTGTGTAGATCCAGCAGCCGCCGAGTGTCGTACCGTCGTCGCGCATCTCGGTGAAGCTGGCCAGCGGGCGGCGGGTGGCGATCTCGTACCCGTTGATCTCCCGCAGCACCGCCTCGGCGCTCGGCTCCGCCAGCGGACCGTGCGTGGGATAGTCCCAGACCAGCTCCAGCAGGGCCCGGTCCCGGGGCCGGGTCGAACCGGCCAGCCGGTCCCGGACGATCCGGCCGAGGTGGTAGAAGAACCACAGCTCGGAGCGGGCGTCGCCGGGCGCGTCGACGGCCTTCTCCCGCCACTGCAGCAGCCGCTGGGTCTGGGTGAAGGTCCCCTCCTTCTCGACGTGCGAGGCGGCCGGCAGGAAGAAGACCTCGGTACGACAGCGCTCCGGGACGATCTCGCCGGTCTCCACCTCCCGACTGTTCTTCCAGAACGTGGCGCTCTCGATCAGGAAGAGGTCGCGGACCACCAGCCAGTCCAGGTTGGCCAGGCCGAGGCGTTGGGCCCGGCCGTGCGCGGACCCGACCGCCGGGTTCTGTCCGAGCAGGAAGTAGCCCCTGACCTTGCCGTCGATCATGTTGAACACGGTCTGGTAGGTGCCGTGGTCGCCGGTCATCCGGGGCAGGTGGTCGTAGCAGAAGTTGTTCTCCGGGGTCGCCGCCGCGCCCCAGTACGCCTTGAGCAGGTTGACCGCGTACGCCCGGGCGTTGCCCCAGAAGCCCTTCTGGCCGGGGTGCGCGATGGCGGTGACCCAGTCGTCGAATGTCTGGTGCTGCTCATGCTGCGGCATCGGCAGGTACCCGGGCAGCAGGTTGAACAGGGTCGGGATGTCGGTCGACCCCTGGATGCTGGCGTGCCCGCGCAGCGCGAGGACGCCGCCGCCGGGTCGGCCCATGTTGCCGAGCAGCAACTGGATGATCGCCCCGGTCCGGATGTACTGCACCCCGACGGTGTGCTGGGTCCAGCCGACCGAGTAGACCAGCATGGTGGTCCGGTCCCGACCGGAGTTCTCCGTCCAGGCCTTCGCCACCTCCTCGAACTTCTCCCGGGGCACCCCGCAGACCCGCTCCACCATCTCCGGGGTGTAGCGGGCGTAGTGCCGCCGGAGGATCTGGTAGACGCAGTTCGGGTGCTGCAGGGTCTCGTCCCGCATCGTGTTTCCGGAGATCGGCGCGCCGTGCGACTCGTGCCGGAGTCCGGCCGCGCTCTCCCGCTCGGTGACGGTGTCGTTCTTCCCGTTGCTCTCCTGCCCCCGGTACTGCCAGCTGCGCTGGTCGTAGCTGGCCGTCTCCGGGTCGTAGCCGGAGAAGAGGCCGTCGAGTTCCTCGGTGTCCCGAAAGTCGTCGCTGACGATGGTCGCGGCGTTGGTGTACGCCAGCACGTACTCCCGGAAGTCCAGCTCGTTCTCCAGGATGTGGTGCACGATCCCGCCGAGGAAGGCGATGTCGGTGCCGGCCCGGATCGGTACGTAGCTGTTGGCCAGCGCGCTGGTCCGGGTGAACCGCGGATCGACGTGGATGATCTTGGCGCCGCGTTCCTTCGCCTCCATCACCCACTGGAAGCCCACCGGGTGGGCCTCGGCCATGTTAGAGCCCTGGATGATGACGCAGTCACTGTTGATCAGATCCTGCTGGAAGGCCGTCGCGCCACCGCGACCGAAGCTGGTCCCCAGACCGGGGACGGTGGCGGAGTGTCAAATCCGGGCCTGGTTCTCGATCTGGATCGCCCCCATCGCGGTGAACAACTTCTTGATGAGGTAGTTCTCCTCGTTGTCCAGGGTGGCGCCGCCGAGCGAGGCGATGCCCAGGGTGCGGTTCAGTGGGCGGCCCTGGTCGTCGACGTCCTCCCAGGTGGCGTCCCGGGCGGCGAGCACCCGGTCGGCGATCATCTCCATCGCGGTCGGCAGGTCGAGTTCCTCCCACTCGGTGCCGTACGGGCGCCGGTAGAGGACCTTCTGCTGACGCAGCTCGCTGGTGACCAGGTTCAGGCTGGCCGAACCCTTGGGGCAGAGCCGGCCCCGGGAGATCGGGCTGTCCGGGTCGCCCTCGATCTGGGTGACCCGGCCGTCCGAGACGTACACCCGCTGGCCGCAGCCGACCGCGCAGTACGGGCAGACCGAGCGGGCCACCGAGTCGGCGGTGTCGGTACGCGGGGTCAGCCCGGCGGAGCGGGGAGACTGCGCCGCCGCCCCCCGGCCGAGCGGATCGGTGCCGGTGAGCTGCCGGTACACCGGCCACCCTTCGATGAAGGTGCGGATCCCCATTGCCCAGCACCCCCTCCAGGAAATGTCGGTCAGCCCCGACCACCGGTCGTCCCACGGTTCCCGCCGTCCAGGTGGCAGGAACCCGGCGACCCGCCCCGAACCGGGAAACCCCCGTCCGGTTCCGGAAACGCCGTGACCTGCGAGAAGGGATGAAGCGCGGAAACCCACCCAGACCGTAGCCCGGACGATGGTCACCGCGGAGCGGTTTCCGGCAGTACGCTGTCGCGATGTCTGTCGATCAATCTATCGATGCCGATCCGGCCACTCCCCCACGTATCGACTTCGACCACCACTCCCCCGAGTACCGCACCAACTGGCGGAAGATCTCAGACGAATTGCTGACCCGCTGCCCGGTGGCCCGGACCGACGCCTACGGCGGCTTCTGGGTGGTCTCCGACCACGCCAGCCTCAACCAGGTGATGCGCGACGACGCCACGTTCAGTTCGGGCCGCAACACCGCCGACCCGTCCGACCCCCGCCAGGGCATCGTCATCCCGCCGAACCCGCTGCCGCAGATCCCGCTGGAACTGGACCCGCCGGAGTACAACGCGTACCGCCGGATCCTGAACCCGTTCTTCAGCCCGACCGCGGCCCGGGCCAGCGAGCCGTTCGCCGCGCAGGCCGTCGACGCCCTGCTGGACCGGGTCTGCGCTGGCGGCCGGATGGACCTCGTCCTCGACCTCGGCAACCCGATGCCGGCACTGGCCACGATGAAGCTGCTCGGGCTGCCGCTGGACGACTGGCAGACGTACGCCGAGCCGATGCACCGACTCGCCGCGTGCCCGCCCAGCGACCCCGACTTCGCCCACAACGTGCAGGTGGTGGGTCAGCTCGGCGGCGCGATCGCCGCCCTGCTGCCGCGACTGCGGGAAACCCCCGACGAGAGTCTGCTGAGCGCCCTGGCCAACGGCAACATCGACGGTCGGGCGCTGCCCGACGAGGAGGTCGTGATCATCGCGCTGCTGGTCATCCAGGGCGGGGTGCACACCACCACGGCGCTCTTCGCCCACGCGATGAACTGGCTGGCCGAACACCCCGAGCACCGCGAGCGGCTGCGCGTCGACCCGGCCCTGTGGGAGCACGCCACCGAGGAATTCCTCCGGATCTTCCCGCCGGCGATGGGCTTCGCCCGGACCGCCACCCGCAACGCCGTGGTCAACGGCCAGCAGATCCGGGAGGGCGACCGGGTCTTCATGTCCTTCGCCGCCGCGAACCGCGACCCGTCGGTCTTCACCGAGCCCGACGAGGTGCGCCTCGACCGGACACCGAACCGGCACACCAGCTTCGGCGTCGGCATCCACCGCTGCATGGGGCTGCAGTACGCCCGACTCTGGTTCCGGCTGATGGCGCAGCGGCTGCTGGAACGGATGCCCGACTACGTGATCGACCAGGCCGGCACCCGGCAGAACGAGAGTGTCGGCATCATCAACGGCTACGTGACGATGCCGAGCACGTTCACCCCGAGCGCGCCGCTCGGCGTCGCGATGCCGGACTGACCCCGAGCCGGGAGCCGAACGCCAAGAAACGTCGGACGCCGCGGTCGGGCGGTGACCGTCTCCCGGTCATCGCCCGACCAGGCCGCCGGGCCGGGGTCGGGCCGCCCGGCCCGGCGTCGGGAGACCGGGTACGTCCGGGCCCGCTGTCGACCGTTCGAGGAGTTCCGGGCCGCTCGTGGTTTAGGGCTTTCGCCACCGGCTATCCCGGCGCATGCCCGACCACGCGCCGCGCGGCGTCGTCCCGCCCTGCCTCGACGAGGCGACGACGCCGCGGCCCGGCGTCCCCGGGCGGATCCCGGAACCGGACCTGGAGCGGAGGGGCGACGAGTGGGCGCCTTCCTGACCCGGCTCTACCGCGACGGCGCCCTGGTCGAGGAGAACTTCCCGCCCGAGGAGGTGGGCGACCGGCTCGACCGCGACGACCAGACGTTTGCCTGGCTGGACATCTGCCGGCCGGAGGAACGTGACCTGCGGCTGCTCGCCGAGAAGCTGGGCATGCACGAACTGGCGCTGGAGGACGTGGTCCAGCAGGCCCAGCGGGCCAAACTCGACCGGTACGACACCCACCTGTTCCTGAACACCTACATGGTCCGCCTCGAGGCGTCCGGCGGCCTGGAGGACGTCGAGGTGTCGGCGTTCATCAAGCCCCGGGTGCTGGTGACGGTCCGCTACGACGAGGGGTTCGACATCAGTCAGGTGCTGGCCCGGTGGGACGAGGGCGCCGAACTGGCCCGGTACGGGGTCGCCTTCCTGCTCCACGGGCTGCTCGACACGTTGATCGACGGGCACTTCGCGGCCGTACAGCAACTCGACGCGTCGCTGGAACAGGTGCAGGACGCGATGTTCCACCGTCAGGCGATGAACCGCAACGAGGTGCAGAAGCGGATCTTCCTGGCCCGCCGGGACCTGGTCCGGCTGCGGCAGGTCACCCTGCCGATGCGCGAGGTGGTGAACGCGCTGATGCGGCCGACGATGCACGCCGTCGACACCGAGATGCTCCCCTACTACCAGGACCTCTACGACCACGTGCTGCGGGTGATCGAGTGGAGTGAATCACTGCGTGACCTCGACACCACGATGCTCGAGACGAACCTGACGCTGCAGAACAACCAGTTGAACCTGATCGTCAAGCAGGTCACCGGGTGGGCGGCGATCATCGCCGTGCCGACCGCGGTGACCGGGTTCTTCGGCCAGAACCTCGCCTTTCCCTGGCGGCACACCCACGGCGAGTTCATCGTCTCGCTGGTCGCGACGTTCGGCCTGGCGATCGCGCTGTACCTGGTCTTCCGCAAGAAAGAGTGGATCTGAGTCTTCCGCAAGAAAGAGTGGATCTGAGTCTTCCGCAAGGAGGGAGTGGATCTGCCTCCGGGACCGGCGGGTCGCGGCGGCCGGCGACACGAAAAGGGGCCGGCTCCGGCCGGCCCCTTTCCTGGCTGGTCAGTCCGTTCCCGGACTGCTCCATGTCGCGTTTCCGGGGCTGCTCAGCGCGCGTCCCGCCAGACGTGCGCGACGATGTCCGCGGCCTGGTCCTCCCACTGCGCGTACGCGAACGGGTAGGCCGAGACCTGCACCGCCTGGGCGGCGTCGGTCAGCGGCAGGTCCCGCCAGTCGTTGACCCGCTTCAGCCCGTTGAAGAACGCACCCGCCGAGTAGTCCCGGTCGGTGAGCTGGTCGGGTGCGCCCCAACCGGACGACGGTCGCTGCTGGAACAGGCCCAACGAGTCGTGGTCGTTCCAGGCGCCCAGGTGGCCGAGGTTACGCAGCTTCGACTCCTGCAGCGAGGTGGCCACCCCGATCACGGCGCCTCGCGGCCCGACGTCCTGCCGCCGGGCGACCCGCACGATCTCCCGCGCGTTGTCCCACTGGTCGTCGTCCAGGTCGACGTGCGACTGGGCGCCCTGCACCCCGTGCGGGACCAGCGTGTCCCGGCCCGGGTTGTCGTCCGGGTTCGAGCGCCCGTCGTCCGACCTGTCCGGGGCGGTGTTGTGGTCCTGGGTGGGCCGGTCCTGGGCCGCACCGCCCTGCGGGGCGTCCGCCGGCATCGTCTGGGTGTACCCGGCCGGGGTCGCCGGTTGGCCCGGGGCGGCGGTCGTCGTCGCTCCGGACACCCCACCGCCGACGGCGGAGCAGGCGACCGCGCAGGTCAGGCCGGCGACGGCCAGCGCCGTACGCCGGGCAACCGGCTTCTCGGCGAGGGCGGGCAGGTGGCGTACCGCCGGGCTCGACGCGATGGCGGGCAGCCACCGCGCGGTGACGGTCTCCGCGGCGGCGGGGATGCGGCGTACGGCCGGATTCTGTGCGACGGCCGGCAGCCATCGCGTGGTGACGGTCTCCGCGATGGCGGGGAGCCATCGCCCGAAGATCGGGTTCATCTGATGGTTGCCCTTTCGATCTGGATTCCGGGAGGTGGCGCTGGACGCGACGGGCCCCAGCACGCAAGAGGTACGCCCGCGATCCAGGGGGCGGAGCTCGCGGGCGTACCAGCAGGCATAACCAGGCGGACGGGTCCGGCATTCCGGATTTGCTCCCCTGGCCGTCGTGCGGCCCGGGCCGGCGCCCCGAGTCGGACGGAGCGGCGAATTCGGGTAGGGATCAACCGGCTCCGCGACCTTCGGGCTACCCTGAGCGCATGCAGTACGCCGCCGGGGCGTCGTCGACCACCGTGACCCCGCTCGCCCGACCGGGCCGGCCGGCCGTGGTGACGCCGACCGTGACCGAGCTGACCGGGCCGACCCGGGGCCGGGTGACTCTGCCGCTGCGGCTGATGTGGGGTCCGGACCGGGTCTTCGAGCTGGCCGACCCGGACCAACTGCTCTGGATGTACGAGAACGTGCTGCGGGAGAGCACCCGCACCGAGGACCTGCGCCGCTACCTCAACGGCCACCTGCTCCGCCGGGTGTGGCCGGCGCTCAACCTGCCCCGTGGGGTACGGACGGCCTGGGAGTCGCGGCACCCGTCGCTGGCCAGCGGCCCGGCCGCCGACTCGTCAGGCGACCGCCTGGCGGCATGACCACCAGCCATCTCGACGACTTCTACCGTCAGGTCGCCCGGGTCGCCCTCTCCGTGGCTGACAAACACGGTTTTGTCCTGGGCGGCGGCATCGCCTGGGCCGCACACGGTCTGGTCAGCCGCCCCACCGAGGACGTCGACCTGTTCGCCGACGTCGACGGGGCGGCGGCGAACGCGGCGGCGGAGGTCCGGGCCGCCCTGGCGGCGGCCGGGTTCACCGTCGCCGACGAGGACCCGTCGGCCGATCTTGCCGGACTGTTCGACGGGTTCGCGCTCGACATGAAGGACTTCCTGGTCGGCCAGGGCGGCCGGCGGCTGCGGCTCAGCCTGGGCAGACTCGACCGGCACCGCAGCCCGGTGGTGATGGACCTCGGCCCGGTGATGCACGTCCAGGACCTGGTGGCCAGCAAGACCGCCGCGCTGATCACCAGGCGTGAGGTCCGGGACTACATCGACATCGCCGCCGCGCTCGACCGCTACACGATCGCCGACCTGCTCCGGCTCGCCCACGAGTACGACCCGGCGATCGACCCGGAGGACGTTCCTGCGGTCGGCCGCTACCTGGACCGGCTGCCCGACCGACGCTTCGCCCGCTACGGGCGGGACGCCGACCAGGTGCGGCAGATCCGCGAGAAGCTGGCCGGCTGGCCACGCTGACCGGGGTCGGCCCACGGGTGCACCGCTGGCCGGGTCCCCGTGGTGGGGACCCGGCCAGCGGATCGTTCACGCTTCTTTAGCTGTTGTTCCAGGCATTGGCGACCAGGTCAGCAGCCTGGTTCTCCCACTTCGCGTACGCGTCCGGGTACGCCGACACCTGCACCTTCTGCGCGGCCACGGTCAGCGGCAGATCCTGCCAACCATCCACCTGCTTCAACCCGTCCAGGAACGCGGTCGTGGCATGCTCCCGGTCCATGATCTGGTCCGGCGAACCCCAACCCGAACTCGGACGCTGCTGGAACAGACCCAGCGAGTCATGGTCGTTGTTGGCACCCAGGTCACCCAGGTTCTCCAACTTCGACTCCTGCAGCGACGTACCCACGGCGATCACCGCGGCCCGCTCGTCCAGACCAGCCTTCTTCGTCGCCTTCACAATCGCCTTCACGTTGTCCGCCTGCTCAGGCGAGATCGGAATCGACGCCTGCGCACCCTGCACACCATGCGGAACCAGCCGGTCCCGCGACGGCTTGTGATCGCCCTTGTCCACGACCACGGACTGCGCCACCAGGTTCACCCCGTGATGCTCAGGAGCGGCCTGCGCGGCAACCGCCGGACCAGCGACAGCGCCACCAACAAACGCCAGACCAGTCAGACCCAGCGCCGTCCTACGAACCAGAGAAGTCTCAGCGATGGCCGGAATCCACCGACCGAACAGCATCCTGTTCATGATCGTTCGTTCCTTCCAATCGGGGATGAACACCCACACACACGGGGGGCATGTGTGCGGTGCCAGAGAAAGAGAACGGCCCACACCAGAAGAACCAACACTCTCCCGGGGACCAGAAGCTCGATCGCCACGTACCAAAGAGGGGCAGGCACTCAAGCGAACGCCATATGTAACGACCGGCAACCCCGGATCATTCCCAGACCCGAACCCATCAGCCCAGCCCAGCGGCCGTGCTACTCAGCCGTACGCGTAATGTAACGACCCCCAGCCCGCCAACATTCCACCGGATCGAGTTGATCATCAACCGGAACCGGACACCGGGAACGACCGGCCGGCAACCACTCGCCTCCGGGGCGGGCATCCCGGAGACCGGACTCCGCACCCGAACATCTCAGTTCCCCCCCGGAGCGTAACCGCGCGGGCAGACCGGACAGTCGGGTCGGTATCTGCCCGCCGGCCCAGCGCACGGCCGGTCAGCCCACAGCGGATCGGCAGCGTCGATTCACTCCCGGGATCGTTTCCAGGAACACCAACCCCACACGGTGGCTGAGGCGACTCTCACCCGCATCGACGGGACGGGCGAACCGGACGGTGAGGGGTTCGGTCGCGGCCCCGACACGTCCTCCCCTTCGGACACCGGGACACCTTACCGCCCGGCCAGATATCATCACTACCCGTCACGCTCCGATGAGGATGCTGACGAACGCACCCACCGCCGGCGCCTCCGCTGCCGCCCGCAGCAGTTCGGTGCGGTGGACCAGCCGCGGAGCGGTGAGCGGCACCATGCAGACCCCGGCGAGACCCGGTACCGCTGACCCGGGCAGTACCGCGAGACCGTGGCCGGCCGCGACCAGGACGAGCAGATTCCGCAGGTCGGTGCCGTCGTAACAGATGGTGGAACGCGGGCTGTCGGAGCGGGCCGCGGCGCCCAGTTCCGACAGGGGCGCGGCCACGTCGGGGGCGTCGATCCAGCGGGCGTCCAGCAGGTCGTCCAACCGGAGTTCGGCGCGCCCGGCCAGCGGGTGGCCGTCGGGAAGCAGCACCGTCAGTGGTTCCTCGGCAATCGCGACGCCGGCGGTGACGCCGAGGTCGGCCAGCGGCAGCGGGTCACTGGGCGCGACCACACCTGTGACAAGGCCGACGTCGTACTCGCCGGTGACAAACCCGGTGGCGACCGCCGACCGGCCGCCCGAGCCGATCGTCACCGCCAGGCCGGGCCGGGACCGGCGTACGACGGCGAGCGCCCGAGCCACCCGTTCCGGTACGGCGAGCGGGGTCACGCCGAGCCGAAGTCGCCCGGGTGGCTCGGCGCCGGCCCGCCGGACGTCCGCCCGGGCCGCGTCCAGCCGGAGCAGGATCGTCGCGGCGTGCTCGAGCAGCCGTTCGCCGGGGCCGGTCGGGCCCACCGGTCGGCGGTGCAGCAGGGCCACGCCCAGGTCCTGTTCCAGAGCCGCGATCTGCTGGGAAACCGCCGACTGGGTGTAGCCGAGCTGGTGCGCCGCCGCGGAGAAGGAGCCGCACCGGGCCACCGCCAGGAAGGTACGCAACAGGTGGGGGTCCACCCCATCAGTATCGCTTATCGATCATGCACGGATCATCGTTTGCGCTGTACAGGCCGGAGCGCCGAGGATGGGGACATGACCGAGCACCACAGCGCGTTCAGCGCCCGGATCGCCCTGGTCGGCGACCGTTCCCCGCACGTACGGGCACACGCCCGGATCCCCGCCCTGCTCGACACGCTCCGTGAACGCGACCGACTCGACCTCGACGTCTACTGGGTCGCCACCTCGGACGTCGAGGACCCGACGACGCTGGTCGGATTCGACGGGATCTGGCTGGTGCCGGGCAGCCCGTACCGCAGCGAGGCCGGCGCGGTCGCCGCCGTCCGGGTCGCCCGGGAGAGCGCCGTCCCGTTCCTCGGCACCTGCGGCGGTTTCCAACACGCCCTGCTGGAGTACGCCCGCAACGTCTGCGGGCTGGTCGACGTGGCGCACGCCGAGAACGCCCCGGACGGGGAGAACCTGCTGGTCGAGGCGCTGTCCTGCTCCCTGGTCGGGCGGGAGGGGACGGTGCTGACCACACCGGGCACCCTCGCCGAACGGGTGCTGGGCACCAGCCGCAGCCAGGAGCGTTACCACTGCTCGTACGGCATCAACCGGTCCTATCTCCGGACCCTCGAGGAGTACGGCCTTCGGCTCAGCGGCTTCGACGCCGACGGTGACCTCCGCATCGCCGAACTTCCCGGACACCCGTTCTTCCTCGCCACCCTCTTCCAACCGGAACTGGCCGGGGACGGGGCCGTCCCGCACCCGGCGATCCGAGCCTTCGCGGCCGCGGCGGCGGTGCGCGCCGAGGGCCACACCGCGCGACCGGCACCGGTCACCGGCTGAGCCGGCGTACCGCCAACTCGGCGAGGAGCGCCGCACCGTCGGCGAGCACGCTGTCGTCGTACGCCGCCCGGGGCGAGTGGTTGGACGGCGCGGTGGCCGGGTCGTCGGTGGTGCAGGCGCCGAGGAAGACGAACGCCCCGGGCACCCGGGCCAGCACCCGGGAGAAGTCCTCCGAGCCGGTCATCGGGTGCTCCATCGGCGTGAACCGTTCCTCGCCGAAGACCTCGCGGACGGTGTCGGCGGCGAACTCGTGCTCGGCGGCGTTGTTGACGGTCACCGGGTACTCCGGCTCGTACCGCGCCTCGACCCGCAGACCGTGCGCGTCGGCGATCTGTTCACAGAGCCGCACCGCGTACGCCCCGACCTGTGCGTCGACGGCGGGATCGAAGGTCCGGACGGTCGCCTCGAACGCCGCCTCGTCCGGGATGATGTTGCGACGGGTACCGGCATGGAAGGTGCCGACGGTGACCACCACCGGCTCGAACGCGCTGAACCGGCGGGTCACCATGGTCTGCAACGCGGTGACCATCTCGCAGGCGACCGGCACCGGGTCCAGGGCCGACTCCGGCCGGGACCCGTGGCCACCGGCCCCGATCACCCGGACGAAAAGACCGGCCGAGGCGGCCATCAACGGCCCGGGTCGGGAGGAGAAGACCCCCCGCTCCAGGATCGACGACAGCACGTGCAGGCCGTACGCGGCCTCGACCGGGCGCCCGGCGGCGGACAGCACGCCCTCCTCGATCATGTGGCGGGCGCCGTCGTAGCCCTCCTCACCCGGCTGGAACATGAAGACCACGTCGCCGGCGAGGTCCGCGCGGCGGGCGGCGAGCAGCCGGGCGGCCCCGACCAGGCCGGCGGTGTGCAGGTCGTGCCCACAGGCGTGCATGAACCCCGGGTGTCGGGAGGTGAAGTCGAGACCGGTCTCCTCGGTCACCGGCAGCGCGTCCATGTCGCCCCTGAGCAGCACCACCGGACCGGGGCGGCCGCCGCGCAGCACGGCGGTGACGGAACTGAGCCCCTTGCCGGTGCTCACCTCCAGGGGCAACGGTTCGAGCGCGGCGAGCACCCGTTCCTGGGTACGCGGCAGGTCGAGCCCCATTTCCGGGATCTGGTGCAACTCCCGCCGCAGGATGGCGAGTTCGTCCTGGATCTCCGCCGCGTCCGCTCGCAGGCCCATCGTGTCCCCGCCCTCTCCGGCCGCCCCGCCGGCTCGTCCGACCGATCCCCAAGATCCTATCCGTCCGGCCGGCCGGTCCGACAGTCGCGGCGGCCACGCATCCCGGTGGTGACCAGCGCTTTCAGGGTTGCTCGGAAACAGCTCCCGGTACGGTTCCTGACCCGCCGGGCTCGGCGGTGGCCCCGTCGGCGAGGTGGAGCCGCTCCTGGATCCGGTGGTAGTCGACCGGGTCGACCGGTGGCACCGCCCCGGTACGGGCGGCGGCCGCGGTGGACAGTGCGGCCGCCAGGGCGTGCCGGTAGAGGGCGGAGCCGGTGCTGACCCTGGCCACCCCGACGGCACCGAGCCCGGCGAGGTCGGCACCGGGATACCAGAGGATGTTCAGCGGCAACGGCACCGCGGCCGTCACCACCCCGATCCGGCCGGGGTCGGTGAGGCCGGGTACGAAGACCCCGGACGCGCCGGCGGCCCGGTACCGGGTCAGCCGGTGGAGGGTCTCGTCGAACCTGCTGTTCTCGTCCGCCCCGGTCCGCAGCCAGTAGGTGTCGGTGCGGGCGTTGACAAAGAGTCCGGGCGCGGCGGCGACGACCGCGCCGATGATGGCCGCCTGCTCGTCCGGGGTACGCAGCCGCCCGTCGGCCCGGCCGTCCTCCAGGTTGATTCCGGCGACGCCGAGCGCGGCGAGTTCGGCACCGAGCGCGGCGATCGTGGCGGCGTCGTCGTGGTAGCCGTTCTCCAGGTCGACGGTGAGCGGCACCGGAAGCCGGGGCACGAGCCGTCGGGCCAGTTCCACCGCGCGGTCGGCGCCGTCGCCGTCGCCGTCGGGGGAACCGGCGGCGGCGTTGACGCCGAGACTGGTGGTGCCGATCGCCGGGAAGCCCGCGTCGGCCAGCAGCAGGGCGGAGGTGACGTCCCAGGCGTTGGGTAGGACGAATGGCCGGCCGACGCGGTGGTGCAGCGCGGCGAAGGTCTCGGCCGGTCCGGGGCGGCGCCGGGTACGGGGTTCTTCCATGTCATCGACGGTAGGTCCCGGACACTTCGGTGCCGACCACAGTGTCGGCGACGAGGGCTCGGGGCACCGCCGGGTAACGGGTGAGCTGGCAGGAGGCGGAGCCGATGGTTAGGGTGCCCTCGGCGCCCACCAGGCGCTCGTCAACCCCTGAGAAAGGCTCGGCATGTCCCCTCTCACCGGCCCCTCCCGGCGCCAGGTGCTCGCGGTCGCCGCCGCCGCCGCGACAGCGCCGCTTGTCGCCGCGGCACCGGCACAGGCCCACGGTCCGACCAGGCCGAAAACCTACGACCTCACCGTGCTGGGTACCTCCGACACCCACGGCAACGTCTACAACTGGGACTACTACCGGGACGCGGAGTACGACGACAGCGCACACAACGACGTCGGCGTGGCGAAGCTGGCCAGCCTCGTCACGCGGATCCGGGCCGAACGGCGCGGTCGCGCGACGCTGGTACTGGACGCCGGTGACACGATCCAGGGCACCTCGCTGGCCACGTACTACGCCAAGCAGGAACCGATCACCTCCACCGGTGAGACGCACCCGATGGCCCGGGCGATGAACATCCTCGACTACGACGCGGTGACGCTCGGCAACCACGAGTTCAATTACGGGCTGCCGCTGCTCGACCGGTGGATCCGGCAGCTCGGCTTCCCGGCGCTGGCCGCGAACGCGGTCAACGAGAGGACCGGCAAGCCGGCGTTCACCCCGTACGTCATCAAGAAGGTCTCGCTCGGACCCGGCGCCCCGACCCTGCGGGTCGGCATCCTCGGCCTGACCAACCCGGGTACGGCGATCTGGGACCGGGCCCACGTCGAGGGCAGACTCCGGTTCGAGGACATGGTGGCGACCGCCGCGCGCTGGGTGCCGGTGATGCGGCAACGTGGCGCCGACGTCGTACTGATCTCCGCGCACGGCGGCGACAGCGGCACCTCCAGCTACGGCCCGGAACTGCCGAACGAGAACCCGTGCGCGCTCATCGCCGAACAGGTGCCCGGGATCGACGCGATCCTGTTCGGACACGCCCACGCCGAGGTGGTCGAGCGGTTTGTCGTCAACCGGGTCACCGGCGAACGGGTGCTGATGTCGGAGCCGTCGAAGTGGGGCCAGCGGCTCACCCGGATGGACTTCACCCTGGAACGGCAGCACGGCCGCTGGCGGATCACCGGCAAGCGGGCCACCATGCTGAACACCAACACGGTGCCGGAGCATCCGTTGGTACTCGCGGCCGTCCGCCGGCAGCACGACAAGACCGTCGCCTACGTCAACCAGGTCGTCGCCACCTCGGCGGTGGAACTGTCGGCGGCGGAGTCCCGGTACAAGGACACCCCGATCCTCGACTACATCAATCAGGTGCAGACCGACGTGGTCACCGCCGCGCTGGCCGGCAGTCAGTACGCGAGCCTGCCGGTGCTGTCGATCGCCGCGCCGTTCAGCCGTACCGCGGTCTTCCCGGCCGGCGACGTACGGATCAAGGACGTGGCCGGGCTCTACATCTACGACAACACGCTGGAAGCGGTGGTGCTCAGCGGCGCCGAGGTACGGGCCTATCTGGAGTACTCGGCGAAGTACTTCCGGACCCTCGGCCCGGGCGCACCGGTCGACCCGGCGGAGATCAGCGACCCGGCGGTGCCGGACTACAACTACGACGCCCTCTCCGGCGTCGACTACGACATCGACATCAGCCGGCCGGTGGGGCAGCGGATCACCCGGCTCGTCCGGTCAGGCACCGACACCCCGGTCGCCGACACCGACCAGTTCGTGGTCGCGGTGAACAACTACCGGCGCAGCGGCGGCGGCAACTTCCCGGGCATCGTCAAGACCCAGGTCTACAACGCGCAGCAGGAGATCCGCCAGCTGCTGATCGACTGGGCGCAGGAGCGGGGCAGCATCGACCCGGCCGACTTCTTCCAGCCGAACTGGCGGCTGGTCCGGGAGGGCGTACCGGTCTTCTAGGCCGTGTGTCATAAGTGCCCTGTGGTCCTGGCTGTGAGGTAGATCGGCTGGGCGTGTCGGTGACCGGGATGCGGTGAGGTCTCCGGTAGATGGGTTATCGACCAAGACAACCATCTGCACGGA
>NZ_JBDPLT010000045.1:0-65669 GCF_039871775.1 Plantactinospora sp. B5E13 | reverse complement strand
CAACAAATTAAACACTTGCTGCCAAACAAACAATTTGGCACTGGCTTATCAAGCACCCTGTTGAGTTCTCAAAGAACAAACACACACCGACCAGCAGATCCTAAGACCAACCACTCGGGGCTCTTGCCTCCGCCTCGCGTTTCCGTCCGGCGGCTCTTTCTACGTTAGCGGACCGTTTTCGCTTCGTCAAACCGCTTTCCGGCGGTTCAAATCCCACTCATTCGATCAACTATTTCCATGATCGCGGCACAGCTCATCGAGTGAACCGTGATCAAGGATTTCGGCAGTCCGGCCGCTCGTGGAGTCACCCACACGCTCGCCCGGGCTCACTGCCGACCATGAACTCTACTCGGTCAGGTCCGCAACACCAAATCGCCACTCGTGCGATCCGGGTCACCCCGCCCGCCAGGCCCGTCGCGAACCTGCGCTCGTCGACGTACCCGGTACCTCACCTGCGGTCCGGCCGCTTTGCGCGTTTCGCGCTCTTCGTCCGTTCCCCGCGGGCAGAGAGAAAATTACGCGGTCCGGGGATCCGACGTCAAATCTGCCGGTGGCATTCCCCGTCACATCATCGACCGGCGGCCAACTCCACCCCGGCGAACGTACGCTTTCCGCGCCGCAACACGAGGAACCGACCGTGCAGCAGCGTCTCCGGGGAGATCGCCGCCTCCGGATCCGTGACGCGCTCGTTGTTCACGTACGCGCCGCCCTCGGAGATCGCCCGGCGTGCCTCGTTGAGGCTGCCCACCAGACCCGCCTCCCGGAACAACGCCGCGACCGGTGGCAGGGACTCCAGGCTGACCAGTCCCGCCTCGGCCAACGCCGCGCGTAGCGTCTCGGGCCCCAGCTCCTCGAGCGACCCCCGACCGAACAGGGCCTGACTCGCGGCCACCGCCTGCCGGGCCTCCTCGGCGCCGTGGACCAGCGTGGTCAGTTCCTCGGCCAGGGCACGCTGCGCGGCCCGGGCCGCCGGCCGCTCCGCCGTCGCCTTCTCCAGTTCCTCGATCTCCTCGTGGCCGCGGAAGCTGAAGTACCGCAGCAGCTGCCCGATATCCCGGTCGTCCGTGTTGAACCAGAACTGGTAGAAGGCATACGGGCTGGTCATGGTCGGATCCAGCCAGATCGCGCCGCCCTCGGTCTTGCCGAACTTGGTCCCGTCCGCCTTGGTCACCAGCGGCGTGACGAAGGCGTGCACCGGACCCACGCCACGGCGGCGGACGTAGTCGACGCCGGCGGTGATGTTTCCCCACTGGTCGGAACCACCGAACTGCAGGGTGCAGCCGTACCGCTGGTGCAGCTCGTAGAAGTCGTTGGCCTGGAGCAGCTGGTAGCTGAACTCCGTGTAGCTGATCCCGGTCTCCAGTCGGGCCTTGACCACCTCCCGGGCCAGCATCCGGTTGACCGGGAAGTGTTTGCCCACGTCGCGGAGGAACTCGGCGACCGACATCGCCCCGGTCCAGTCCAGGTTGTTGACCGGTTGTGCCGCGTTCGCCCCCTCGTAGGAGACGAACGGCGCGAGCTGGTGACGGATCCGCTCGACCCAGCTGGCGACCACCTCGGGACTGTTCAGGACCCGTTCACCGCGCTCGTTGGGGTCGCCGATCAGTCCGGTGGCGCCACCGACCAGCAACAGCGGACGGTGACCGGCCAGTTGCAGTCGTCGGGCGGTCAGAATCTGCAGCAGGTTGCCGATGTGCAGGCTGGGGGCGGTGGGGTCGAAGCCGACGTAGAACGTCGCCGGGCCGGCGGCGAAGTGCTCCCGCAACTCGTCGGGACCGGTCGAGTCGAACATCAGGCCACGCCACCGCAGGTCGTCGAGAACGGCGACCAGGCCGGCGGTGGTGGCGGGAGAGAGGCTGCTATCCGTCACGGTGCCGATTCTCCACCATCCCGACGGCCGACCCGTACCCGGTTTACCATCCGGGCCGTCGGCTCCCGGCCGGACGCCCGGGGCCGGACCGCCGGCAGGCCTCCGGAGCGGCGCCCTACGTTGACCGGGCTGGACCGCGGAGGCAGGCTACCCGGGCCAGGTGCTGAGAGATCTTTCGCGTCCGGAGGTACGCCGTGACCGTTCCCCGTCAGATCCACCACACCGAACCGGCCGGTGACCAACGCGTCGGAATGACCGACGGTGACGCCGGCGACCTCGTCCACCTGCGCCGGGCCGGGGTCAGTCTGCTGCTGGCCTGCGTGGACGACGGCCTGCCGGTGGTACTGCACTGGGGTGCCGATCTCGGCGCGCTGACCGGACCGGAACTCACCGACCTGGCCACCGCGCTGCACCGACCGGTCCGACGCGGCGCGCCGGACGGACGGCCGGTGGGCATCGTGCCGGAGCACACGTACGCCTGGTTCGGCCTGCCTGGTCTCTCCGGTCACCGGGCCGGCCAGGACTGGTCCCCCCGGTTCATCCGGACCGGGCTGCGCTCGGTCGAGGACTCCGCCGAGGGGGCCGACGGCGTCCTGGTGACCGCCCGGGACGAGACCGCCGCCCTGGACCTGACCATCGAGATCGGCCTTGATCAGGGCGGGCTCGTCGGGCTTCGCGCCGAGGTACGCAACCTGGCGGCCGAGCCATACCAACTCGACGGGCTGACGGTCGGGCTTCCGGTGCCGCCCCGGGCGGACGAACTGCTCGACCTCACCGGCCGGTGGTGCCGGGAGCGGGTGCCCCAGCGCCACCCGCTCACCGTCGGTACCTGGCTGCGGGAGAGCCGACGCGGCAAACCCGGCCTGGACGCCACCCTGCTGCTGGTGGCCGGCACGGCCGGCTTCGGTTTCCGGGCCGGGGAGGTGTGGGGGCTGCACGTCGGCTGGAGCGGCAACCACCGCATCCACGCCGAACGGACGCCGGAGGGCGAGACGCTGCTGGGCGGTGGTGAGCTACTGCTCCCCGGCGAACTGGTGCTGCAGCCCGGCGACGGGTACCGGACCCCCTGGCTCTACGGCTCGTACGGGGTGGGCCTCGACGACATGTCCGGGCGGTTCCACCAGCACCTGCGCCGGGCGGTCAGCCCGCGACGGCGTACCCGGCCGGTGGTGGTGAACACCTGGGAGGCGGTCTACTTCGACCATCGGCTGGAGCGGCTGACCGCGCTCGCCGACGCCGCCGCGCGGATCGGCGCGGAGCGGTTCGTGCTCGACGACGGGTGGTTCCGGGGGCGCCGGGACGACCGGGCCGGGCTCGGTGACTGGTACGTCGACCCGGACATCTGGCCGGATGGTCTGCACCCCCTGGTCTCCCACGTACGCGGTCTCGGCCTGGAGTTCGGTCTCTGGGTCGAGCCAGAGATGATCAATCCGGACTCGGAGCTGGCCCGGGCGCACCCGGACTGGATTCTCGCCACCGGCGGCCGGATGCCCCGGGCGCAACGTTGGCAGCAGGTCCTCGACCTGGCCAATCCGGGCGCCTACGACCACCTTCTCGACCGGCTCGACACCCTGGTGCGCGAGTACGACGTCGCGTACCTGAAGTGGGACCACAACCGGGACCTGCTCGACGCGGGGCGTCCGCCGACCGGGCGGCCGGGGGTGCACGCGCAGACCCGGGCGCTCTACCGGCTGTTGGACACGCTGCGGGAGCGGCATCCGGGGCTGCAGATCGAGTCGTGCGCCTCCGGCGGCGGGCGGGTCGACCTCGGGATCCTGGCGCGGACCGACCGGATCTGGGGTAGTGACTGCCTCGACCCGCTGGAGCGGCAGTCGATCCAGCGCTGGACGCAGCTGCTGCTGCCGCCCGAGCTGATCGGTTCCCACGTCGGGAAACCTCGCTCACACCACACCGGGCGGACGCACAGTCTCGCCTTCCGGGCCGGCACGGCGCTGTTCGGCAGTTTCGGCGTCGAGTGGGACATCTCGACGATCTCCGCCGAGGAGGAACGGGAGCTCGCCGAGTGGGTCGCGGTGTACAGGCGGCACCGGGACCTGATCCACGGCGGCTCGGTGGTCCGGGTCGACCACCCTGATCCGGCGTTGTGGGTGCACGGGGTGATCGCTCCGGACCGGTCGGAGGCGATCATGGCACTGGTCGGCGTCGGTACCGGACCGACCACCACACCCGGACCGGTACGGTTGCCCGGGCTGGACCTGGACCGCCGGTACCGGATCAGTGCGCTGGCCCCGGAGTCCACCCCAGCGTCGCTGGCCGCCACGCCGGCCTGGCTGACCGGCGCCGGGACCCGGCTCTCCGGTCGGGCACTGGACCACGCCGGTCTGCAGGCCCCGCCGCTGCGTCCGGGAGAACTCGTCCTGCTCCACCTCCACGGCGAGCGAACCGGCTGACCGACCGGCGGGTGGCGACCGCGTACCGAGGCCGGGAACTCTGGTCGGCGTACCAGTCGCGCTGGTGGCGCCCTGGGTGACGGTGGCCGCGGTGGTGGCCGGCGGTCTGCTGCTGGCGCTCGCCGCCGGTGTGCTGCCGGCCCGCCTGATGCTGCGCTGGAGATGGGCACGGGAGTTACGGGGTTGACTACCACGACAACCCGGTAAACAATCCCTATTGGTTAGATGGGGATTAGGCACACCGTCGCCCCCACCCCCGTCCGGACCTGGTCGGACGCTCCGCCGCTCCCTCGTCGGCACCGGTGCCGGCAGCCAGCTCACCGGCCCCGGCCGGCCCCTCAACCACAGACGGGAAGGAACGCCCGTGCGGAAACTCCTGCTCCTCGCCCTGGTGGGACTCGGTGCCCAACTCGTGGACGGCAGCCTCGGCATGGCCTACGGCGTCACCTCCACCACCCTCCTGCTGGCCATCGGCACCAATCCGGCCGCCGCCTCGGCCACCGTGCACCTCGCGGAGATCGGCACCACCCTCGCCTCCGGCGCCGCGCACTGGCGCTTCGGCAACGTCGACTGGAAGGTGGTCGCCAAGATCGGTGTACCTGGTGCGATCGGCGCGTTCGCCGGGGCGACCTTCCTGGCCAGCCTCTCCACCGAGGTGGCCGCGCCGGTGATGGCGCTGCTGCTGCTCGCCCTCGGCGTCTACATCCTGGTCCGGTTCACCGCCTTCGGCATCCGACGGGACCGTCTCGGACTGCCGCTGCGCAAGCGGTTCCTCGCCCCGCTCGGACTTGTCGCCGGTTTTGTGGACTCCACCGGTGGCGGCGGCTGGGGACCGGTCGGCACCCCGGCGATCCTGGCCAGCGGACGGCTCGCGCCCCGCAAGGTGATCGGGTCGATCGACACCAGCGAGTTCCTGGTGGCGGTGGCCGCCAGTGTCGGTTTCCTGGTCGGGCTCGGCAGCGAGAACGTCGACTTCGCCTGGGTCGCGGTGCTGCTGCTCGGTGGGGTGGTCGCCGCGCCTATCGCGGCCTGGCTGGTCCGGCACATCCCGCCACGGATCCTCGGTTCGGCCGTCGGTGGCCTCATCATCGTCACCAACACCCGGACCCTGCTGCGCAGCGACTGGATCGACGCCCCGGACACCGTGCGATACACCGTCTACGCGGTGCTCTACCTGGTCTGGGGGCTCGCGCTGGCCTATTCGGTGCGGCAGTACCGGGCACACCGGGACAGCGAGACCACCGACGCGGTCGAGGGCATCACCGACGGGCGTCCGAAGGAGTCGGTCCCGGTCGGGTCGTGACACCGCTCCGGAAAGGCCATCGGAGCCGGGACACCCTGGCGTCCGGAGACGGAGGGGCCGTGCGCACGGCCCTTCGCACGTCGTGGGCGGATTACCGGGCGGCCAGCACGTCCACCACGAAGCGCAGCGGTCCCTGCGGATAGCCCTCCGGCGGGTTCTGGCCGTACGCGAGGTCGGTCGGGATGTCGAGCCGGACCCGGCTGCCGACCGGTACGCCGACCAGCCCCTGGTCCCAGCCCGGGATGACCTTGCCGACCCCGACCTCGAACTGCGCGGGCTGGCCCTGCCGCCAGGAGGAGTCGAACTCCTCCCCGCTGCCGTAGAAGACACCGACGTAGTTCGCCAGGATGGTCTGGCCGCGCTCGAGCTCCGGCCCCTTGCCCTTGATCAGGGTGGTCACGCCGAGTTCGCTGAGCTCCCCCGTGCCGGCCTCGACGACCGGCGGCTGTCCCAGCCGGGGGTCGAGGTCCGCCTCGGGCCCGCCGGCCGAGGGCGTCGGACCGGTCGTGCCGGGCGGTGTAGGGGTGGGTGCGGTGGTCGGGGCGCTGTCGGCCGGCTGGCTCGCCGCCGGCGCGGCGGTGTTCTCCGACCGGTTGTCCGGATCGTCCCGGAGCACGATGAGCGCGGCGAACCCCAACCCGACCAGGATGACCCCGACGACCGCCCCGATCCAGCGCTGCCGGTGCGCCCGGGTCTCGGCGGCTCGGGCGGCGGCCGCCTCGGCGGCGGCCCTGCGCTCCTGTTTGGTCGGCCGCGACTGGCTCTTGGACCCCGGCTCGGGGGTGTGGACCCGATCACTCATCTGATCTTGGACTCCTCGGTACGTGGTGCGAGCAGGCGGGACGTGGTCGCCCTTCAATGGGCTCCGCACACCGTACCCGCGTCGGCGGGAGCAGGTCCCGCTCGGTCGTACCTCGCCCGACCGGCGGGCCGCAGCCGGTACGCCCGGCAGGTCAGTTCCAATATGGGACTCACTAACCTACGCTGGTGACCAGGCACCGGAGCGGGAACCACGGACAGATCGACGGGAGCGGCATGCGGGACATCCCCCGGGTCGTCTGGACGCTCGCCGCCGGACGCTTCGTCAACGCCGCCGGTTCCTTCGTCGCCTTCTACCTCTTCCTCTACCTCACCGGTCCACGCGGCCTGCCGGTCGGGCCGGCAGGACTGATCAGTGGCGCGTTGGGGGCCGGACTGCTGGCCGGCAACCTCACCGGCGGCTGGTTCGGTGACCGGTTCGGGCACCGACGGACCCTGCTGGTCGCCTCGGCGGTCGCCGGACTGGGGACACTCGCGGTCCCCTGGCTGCCGGCTGTCGTACTGGCAGTGGTCATGCCGGTGGTCGGCTACGCCCACGCCACCTCGGGCGTGGCCCAGGGGGCACTCGTGGCAATGGCCGTACCGCCCGGGGATCGACGTCGTTCGGTGGCGGTCACCCGGGCCGCGTTCAACGCCGGCTGCGTGGTCGGACCACCGGCCGGCGCGCTGCTGGTGACGTACAGCTTCACCTGGCTCTTCGTGATCGACGGTGTGCTGACCCTGCTGGTCCGCGCGGCGACCGCGCGGCTGTTGCCGGCCGACCCGGCGCCGACGGCCGGCGCCGGCACCGGGGTCAGGGCGCTGTGGCGTGCGGTCCGCGCCGACCGCGGGTTGCTGGCCCTGCTGCCGGCCGTGGTGGTCGTGGACGTCGTCTACCGGCAGCTCTACTCCACCCTGCCGGTCCACCTGCGCGACCACGGACAGCCGGTCGGGCTCTACGCCGCACTCATCGCCCTCGGCTCCGCGATGATCCTCTGCCTGGAGATCCCGGTGGCCACGGTGCTGCGCCGGCACTCCGCGCTCGGCATCATCGGCGCCGGGTACGTCCTCGTCGGGCTCGGTTTCGGACTCTTCTCCCTCGGGACGGCGGCCTGGCTCGCGGTCAGCGCGATGGTGGTACTCACCTGCGGAGAGATCCTCTACAAGACGACGGCGACGGCGCACGTCCTCGACGCGGCGCCACCCGCGCTGGTCGGCCAGTACCAGGGCCTCTACCTGGGCGCGGCGACCAGTGGCACGATCCTCGCCCCACCGCTCGGTGCCCTGGTCTACTCGGTCGCGCCCGGCCTGCTCTGGCCGCTCTGCGCGATCGCGGCGGTCACCGCCGGGCTGCTCGTCCGGAGCATCGGGCAGCGCAACCGGGCTCCCGGACGAGCGCGGCCGGCCGCACAGCACAACCGGTTTCCCGAACGAGACGGAGCGGCCGCACAGAACCTGTCCGCCGATCGAGACGGGCCGGCCGACCGGGGACCAGCCGACCCGACGGCCGGGCCGGTGCCGGGTGCCGGGCCCGGACCGCGGTCGACGGTCCGGGCCACCCGGGACTGAGCCCGGTCGGCGAGGTTCTCAGACCGTCGGGGCGGACGACTCCACATCGCCGACGAGCCGCCGGTGTTCGCGGATCAGCTCGGCGTACCGCAGGCCGCTCGCCTTCATCGTCCGCCGCTGCGTCGGGTAGTCGACGTGCACCAGGCCGAACCGCTTGTCGTAGCCGTATGCCCACTCGAAGTTGTCCAGCAGCGACCAGACGAAGTAGCCGTCGATCGGTACGCCCCGGGCAGCCGCCGCAGCACACGCCTCGAGGTGCTGCTCCAGGTGGTCGGTGCGTTCCTTGTCCTCGACGGTGCCCTCCGGGGTGAGCTCGTCGTGCCAGGCCGAACCGCTCTCGGTCACCATGATCCGGTTCGGCGCGTACTCCTCGTGCACCGAGACCAGCAGTTCCTCCAGGCCGGCCGGGTGGACCTCCCAGTCCATCGCGGTGTGCACCGCGCCCAGCACCGGGATCTGTCGGGCGTACGGGACCGGTCCCTGCGGGTCGTCCACGATCACCTGGCGGAAGTAGTAGTTCAGGCCGAGGAAGTCGGTGGGCGTGGCAATGCACTCCAGGTCACCGGGGTGAACCGGGGGCTCGACGCCGTACGTTTCGATCATGTCGGCGGGGTAGCCCCGACCGTACAGCGGGTCGAGCCACCACCGGTTGACGTGCCCGTCGGCCCGGATCGCCGCCGCGACGTCCTCGGGGCGGTCGCTGGCCGGCTCGCACGGGCTCGGGTTCAGCACGATCCCGACCGAGGCGGGCGTCGGCGAGGCGGCCCGGATCGCCGCGGTGGCAAGGCCGTGCCCGAGCAGTACGTGGTGCGAGGTGGCGATCGCCCGGGTCAGGTCCCGCTCACCGGGGGCCATCTTGCCCTCGAGGTGACCGATCCAGGAGATGCAGAGCGGCTCGTTCACCGTCACCCAGTCGGTGACCCGGTCCCCCAGCCGGCCCGCGACCAGGCCGGCGTACTCGGCGAACGCCTCGGCGGTGGCCCGCTCCGGCCAGCCGCCGCGGTCCTGCAGCGCCTGCGGCAGGTCCCAGTGGTAGAGCGTCACCAGCGGCCGGATCCCGACGGTCAGCAGCCCGTCGACCAGCCGGTCGTAGAAGGCCAGCCCGGCCGGGTTGACCGGGCCGGTCCCGTCTGGGACGACCCGCGGCCAGGCCACCGAGAAGCGGTACGCGTCGACGCCGAGGCGGCGCATCAGCTCCACGTCCTCGGGCCAGCGGTGGTAGTGGTCGCAGGCCACGTCGCCGGTGTCGCCGTTGTCGACGGCGCCGGGCACCCGGCTGAAGGTGTCCCAGATGGACGGCTTGCGGCCGTCCTCCGCGGCGGCACCCTCGATCTGGTACGCCGCGGTGGCGACGCCCCAGGTGAAGTGGGGTGGCAACTTGGACAGGTCCGACACTTGTCGACTCTCCTCTTGGTTCTTGCTTGACGCTTCGGTGGCCGGGCCCTGCCGGGCGCAGGTGCGACGGACAGGGCGGGCGTGACGGACAGGGGTGGACGGGTCGCCACGCCGGTGGTCGCCCGGCGGGGCGCGCGCCGTTGCCGGGGCCGGTGTGGTCCCCCGCCGGTCGGTGGTGGTCGGCTCCACCCGCCGGTGCCTACTTCACCGCGCCGGCGGTGAGGCCGGCGACGAAGTAGCGTTGCAGAGCCAGGAAGCCGACGACCACCGGGATGCTCACCACGACCGAGGCGGCCATCGCCTGGTTCCAGAAGACGTTGTACTGGGTGGCGTATCCCTGCAGGCCGACGGCGAGGGTACGGCTGTTCTCGTCGGTCATCACCGAGGCGAACAGCACCTCGCCCCAGGCGGTCATGAAGGCGTACACGGTGACCGCGACGATGCCCGGCACCGCCGTCGGCAGGATCACCCGGAACAGGGTGCGCATCGGCCCGGCGCCGTCGACCTGGGCCGCCTCGTCGAGGCCGCGCGGAATCGAGTCGAAGTAGCCGACCAGCATCCAGATCGAGAACGGCAGCGAGAAGGTCAGGTACGTGATGATCAACCCGAGCCGGGTCGCGTACAGCTCGATCCCGGTGATGTTGCCGAGGTTGACGTAGATGAGGAAGAGCGGCAGCAGGAAGAGGATGCCGGGGAACATCTGCGTCGACAGCACGGTGACCGAGAAGAGCTGCCGGCCCCGGAACCGGTACCGGCTGACCGCGAAGGCGGCGAAGATCGCCACCACCACCGAGACGACCGCGGCGATGCTGGCGACCAGCAGGCTGTTGAGCATGTACCGGCCGAGCGGGACGGTCCGCCACATGTCCAGGAACGGCTGGATGGTCGGTCGGCTCGGGATCCAGGTGAAGGCTCCCTGCACGTCACGCAGCGGCTTCAGCGCCGAGCTGAGCATGACGTACAGCGGGGTGATGACAAACAGGGTCAGCAGGCTGAGCACGATGCGGCGGGCCCAGCGTTCGCCGGTGGTCTCACGCATGGTCCCTCCTGCGGTTCGTGACGACCAGGTACAGCGCCGTGACGACGAGCAGGAAGAGCAGCAGCGCCACGGACATCGCCGACCCGAGACCGAAGTTCCAGGTGACGAAGGAGTTCTGGTAGATGTGGATCGAGATCAGGTCGGCCTCCCGGGGCGCGGCGCCGCCGAAGAGGACGTACGGGGTGTTGAAGTCGTTGAAGGTCCACAGGAAGAGGACCAGCACGAGCACCTGGTTGACCGGGCGGAGCAGGGGCAGCGTGACGCTGCGCAGCCGTCGCCAGAAGCCGGCGCCGTCGATGGCCGCCGCCTCGTAGAGCTCGTTGGGGACGTTCTGCAGTCCGGCCATCAGGCAGAGGAAGGCGAACGGCCAGGAGCGCCAGACCGAGACGATCAGCAGGGACCAGAAGCTGTTGCCGCCGATCAGCCAGAACGGCGCGTCGTCGGGGTCGACCAGGCCGACCTGACCCAGTACGTGGTTCACCAGGCCGGTGTCCCGCTGGAACATGAAGCTCCAGGTGATCACGGCGGTGTAGACCGGCAGCGCGTACGGGGTGAGGAAGAGGGTCCGCAGCAGGGCCCGGCCGCGGAACGGCCGTTGCAGGAAGACCGCGGCGGCGAGGCCGAGCAGGCAGGAGATGCCGACCGAGGCGATCGTGTAGACGATGGTGACCCAGAACGAGTGCACCAGGTCCTTGCCGGTCGCCGAGTCGAAGTCGAAGGTGACCTGGTAGTTGGCCAGTCCGACGTACGGGGCGGTGGACCAGTCCCGGATGTGGAAGCGGGTGAGCTCGAGCAGGCTCATCCAGACCCCGACGAGCATCGGTACGACGTGGATGCCGAGCTCGAGGACGAGGGCGGGGACGAGCAGCAGGTACGGCAGGCGGGACCGTCGCGGCCCGCGGCGGCGCGGCCGGTCGGTGCCGCCGTGCCCGGCCCGCTTCCCGGTGGACTGGACCGGGCCGGGTGCGGTGGTGGTGGCCATCGGATCCTTTCGAAGGTGGACCGTGGAGGGTGGCGCGTGGTGCCCCTCCACGGTCACCGTTGGGGTCGCGGGGCGGGGGCGCGCGCCGGCGCCCCCCGGCGGTGGGGCCCGCACCGCTTCAGGTGTCGCCGCTCAGCTGCCCATCTTCTGCTGCGCCACGCTGAGCTTCTCCTTGATCTGCGCGTCGGTGACGGGCTTGCCGCTCGCGACGTCGGCGAAGAGTTCCTTCATCGCGGTGCCGACCAGCGTCTCGAACTCGCTCTCGTCGGGCACCTGGGGTAGCGGTGCGGCGGTGGTGCTGAGCACCTCCTGGAGCACCTTCTGCTCCGGAGCCTGGAACGCGGGGTCGGCACCGGCGGTGGTGACCGACGGCAGCGAGCCGTAGGTCTTGTTGAGGATGGTCTGCTCCTCGTCGCTGGTCATGAACTTCACGAACTGCAGCGCACCGTCCTTGTTCTCGGTGTGCTTGAAGATCGCGATGTTGATGCCGGCGACCATGCTGTTGACCCGCTTGCCGCCGGGCGGGGTGACCGCCGGGAACGGCACCGGGGCGACGCCCCACTCGTCGGGGCTCATCCCCTGGGCCTTGAAGTTGTTGCCGGCGGCCTGCCAGAGCAGCATCGCCGCCTTGCGGTTGGCGAAGTCGGCGACCGACTGGTTCTGGGCGTACTCGGCGTTGCTCGGGTTGACGATCTTGTCGACCGCCATCAGGTCGACGTACCGCTTGACCGCCGCGACGTTCTGCGGGGTGTCGAAGGTCGGCTTGCCGGCCTGGTCGAACCACTCGCCGCCCCACTGCTGGCCGAAGGTGAAGGCGTGGTGGGCGTTCTCCGACGGGTTCGCCGCCTCGACGGCGAGACCCCACTGACCGCTCCTGGTCAGCCTCTTGCCGGTCTCGACCAGCTCCTCCCAGGTGGCGGGCGGGTTGGTGACGCCGGCGTCGGCGAACATCTTCTTGTTGTAGTACAGCGCGTACGCGAGGCTGTACAGCGGCACCGCGGCCGGCGGCTGGCCGGGAGCACCGGCGGCGGCGAGTGCGGCCGGCACGAACCGGTCCTTGCCCCCCACGGCGCCCAGCGTGGCGTCGTCGAACGGCACGAGCGCACCGGTCGCCTGCAGTGACGCCGACCAGGTGTTGCCGATGTTCACCACGTCGGGGCCCTTGCCCGACGTGGCGGCGGCCAGCAGTCGGTTGAGCAGGTCCGACCACGGTACGACCTCAAGGTTGACCTTGATGCCGGTCTGCTTCTCGAACTTGTCCAGTTCGGGCTGCAGGGTCTGCTTGTCGAACTCGATGCTGGCGCCCTGGTTGCTCGCCCAGTAGGTGAGCGTCTTCGCGGCCTCGCCCGACGAACCGCCCGAGTCACCGCAGGCGGCGAGGGAGGCGGTCGTCAGCAGGGCCGCGGCGACCATTGCGAGGTGTCTCTTCGACACGGTCTGCCCTTCTGCGTCGGCGGCCGGTCCGGGTGCCCGTCGGCGGGTTCGCCGGAGGCGGGTGCTCGGACGGCCGGAGGTGGTGGAGCGGTGGGGCACGGTCCGCACCGGCGGGTGGTAGCGCTTCCACCGGGGGGTTCCATCAAGGCTTAATTAACGCCGTTATTAAAGTGTGTGGTGGGCCGGCCGTCAAGGACTGGCCGTACAGTGACTCCCGGCAAGCCGGGTTTATCGAGGTGGTGGGTGGACCTGGAACGGACGACGAACCGGATCGTGCGACAGCGCAACCGGTCCGCCCTGCTGTCCAAGCTGTTCCTCGAGGGTCCGTTGACCCGGCAGGATCTGGCCCGCAGCACCGGCCTGAGCCAACCGGCGGTCAGCAACGTGGTCGGCGACCTGATCGGCGCCGGCCTGGTGGTCGAGGCCGGCGCGGTGGAGTCCGACGGCGGACGCCCCAGCATGAAACTCCGGGTGGCCCCCCGCTACGCCGTGGTGGCCGGGGTCGACGTCGGGGAGACCCGGGTCCGGGTGGAACTCTTCGACCTCGCGATGACGCTGCTGGCCAGCGCGGACTACCCACTCGACTCGGCGGGCCCGGCCCCGGAGGCGGTGGTCCGGCACATCCTCTCCGGGCTGGCCGCGGTCACCGAACAGGCCGCCGTCTCCCGCGCGGACATCCTCGGCGTCGGCATCGGCGTCTCCGGCGTGGTCGTGCAGGGCGACGAGGCGCTGGTGCACGCCCAGACCCTCGGCTGGGCCGGGGTGCCGCTGGAACGGCTGGTCCGGGCCGAGGTCGACCTGCCGGTCCACGTGGACAACGGCGCCAAGACGCTGGGCCAGGCGGAAATGTGGTTCGGTGCCGGGCGGGGCAGCCGGCACGCCGTCTTCGCCCTGGTCGGGTCCGGCGTCGGCGCCGCGGTGGTGACCAACGGGGTGATGTACCGGGGCTCGTCGAGCAGCGCCGGCGAGTGGGGACACACCACCCTGGTGTACGGCGGCCGTACCTGCCGGTGCGGGGCGCGCGGCTGCCTCGAGGCGTACGTCGGGGCGGAGGGCATCCTCGACCGCTACCGGGAGGCCCGGCGTGGCCGGGTGGTGCCCGGTGCCGACGAGGAGACCCGGCTCAACGCGTTGATCGAGGCGGCCGACGACTCCGCGACCGCCCGTCGGGTGCTGGCGGAGACGGCCGGTTACCTGGGTGCCGGGGTGGCGAACCTGATCAACCTGTTCAACCCGGAACGGGTGGTGCTGGGCGGCTGGGCCGGGATGGCACTCGGCGCCCGCCTGCTGCCGGCGATCCGGGAGGCGGCGGCCGGCCAGGCGCTCCGCCAGCCGTACGAGCAGACCGAGATCGAGTTGGGCCAGCTCGGCGTCGACGCGGTCGCGCTGGGCGCCGCCACCCTGCCGATCGCCCAGCTGCTCGCGGCCGGCGGCATCCGTCGCTGAACCACCGCTCCCGCCGCGATCACGGGGCGGAGTCCCGCAGTTTTCGTCAATCCGGATAAATTACGTCGTAATAGATTGATGTCTTGACGGCCACGGAACGCGGGCGCAAGACTCTGGACCGTCGAGAGAGCGCTCTCCGTCCCGCACCCCGACCCTCCGACGCCGTCCCGTCCCACCACCGCACCGCGCCGGCTCGGCGTACCCGTCGTACCCCGGCGCGGCACCGCACCGTCCCCCACCGACGTGACCCGCCGCCCCGCGCGGCGTGGTGACCTCGGACGATCCCCCATCGGTAGGTATCGTCATGATTTTTCAGCGTTTTTCCTCCCGAGCTCATCTCCGTCGCCGCCGATCCCGGCCGGTCGCCCTCGGGGTCGCCGCGACGCTGCTGCTCACCCTGGCCCCACTGGTCGCCTCGGCGCCGGCCGCGTCGGCGGCACCGACCCTGCTCTCCCAGGGCCGTCCGGCCACCGCCTCCTCGACCGAGAACGCCGGCTTCGCGGCCGCCGCGGCGGTCGACGGTGACAACGGCACCCGCTGGTCCAGCGCGGCCAGCGATCCACAGTGGCTGCAGGTCGACCTCGGCGCCACCGCCACCGTCAGCCAGGTGGTGCTGCGGTGGGAGGCAGCCTACGCCCGGGCCTTCCAGATCCAGGTCTCCGACAACGGCACCACCTGGACCAGCATCCACACGACCAGCACCGCCACCGGCGGCAACCAGACCCTCGACGTCACCGGCACCGGCCGCTACGTCCGGATGTACGGCACCGCCCGGGGCACCGGCTACGGCTACTCCCTCTGGGAGTTCCAGGTGATCGGCGAGCTGGGGGGAAGCAACCCCGGCACCTGCGGCACCGCGAACGCCGCCGCCGGACGCCCGGCCACCGCCTCCTCCACCCAGGACGCCGGCTTCCCCGCCTCGGCGGCGGTCGACGGCAACCCCGGCACCCGCTGGTCCAGTGCCGCCGCCGACCCGCAGTGGCTGCAGGTCGACCTCGGCGCCACCGCCACGGTCTGCCAGGTGGTGCTGCGGTGGGAGGCGGCCTACGGCCGCGCCTTCCAGATCCAGGTCTCCGACAACGGGACCACCTGGAACACCATCCACACGACCACGACCGGCACCGGCGGCAACCAGACCCTCGACGTCACCGGCACCGGCCGCCACGTCCGGATGTACGGCACCGCCCGGGGTACCGGCTACGGCTACTCCCTCTGGGAGTTCGAGGTCAGGACGACCGGTGGCGGTGGCCCGGGGCCCGGTCCCGGCCCGGTCGAGCCGACCGACCCGTTCAACCCGAACCTCGGCCCGAACACCTTCGTCTTCGACCCGTCGACGCCCACGGCGACGATCCAGAGCCGGTTGAACACGATCTTCACCGAGCAGGAGACGGCCCAGTTCGCCCCCCGGCGGTACGCGGTGCTGTTCAAGCCCGGCACCTACACCGCCGACGTCAACCTCGGCTTCTTCACCCAGGTCGCCGGCCTCGGCATGTCCCCGGACGACGTCAACCTGAACGGACACGTCCGGGCGGAGGCGTTCTGGATGGGCGGCAACGCCACCCAGAACTTCTGGCGGTCCGCCGAGAACCTCTCGGTGACATTGCCGGCCGGGACCATCGTCGAACGCTGGGCGGTCTCCCAGGCGGCCCCGTACCGGCGGATGCACCTACGCGGCGCCGGCAACCAGATCCAGCTCTGGAACGGCGGCGACGGTTGGTCCAGCGGCGGCCTGATGGCCGACACCAAGATCGACGGAATGGTCGTCTCCGGCTCCCAGCAGCAGTGGTACTCCCGCAACAGCGAGTTCGGCAGCTGGACCGGATCGGTGTGGAACATGGTGTTCCAGGGCGTCACCGGGGCGCCACCGCCGCACTTCCCGAACCCGTCGCACACGGTGATTCCGCAGACCCCGGTGGTCCGGGAGAAGCCCTTCCTGTACGTCGCCGGCAACGGCGAGTACCGGGTCTTCGTCCCCGGTCTGCGGAGCAACTCGACCGGCACCAGCTGGTACAACAAGACCCCGGTCGGCTCGTCGCTGTCGCTGGGCACGTTCTTCGTCGTCCGGCCCGGCACCACCGCGGCGACCATCAACGCCGCCCTGGCCCAGGGGAAGAACCTGCTCTTCACCCCGGGCCTCTACCGGCTCGACGACACGATCCGGGTGACCCGGCCGGACACCGTGGTGCTCGGCCTCGGCCTGGCCACGATCGAGCCGCAGAACGGCGTCACCGCGATGACCGTCGCGGACGTCGACGGGGTCAAGGTCGCCGGCATCATGTTCGAGGCCGGCGCGACGAACTCGTCGGTGCTGATGGAGGTGGGTCCGGCCGGCTCGTCGGCGAGCCACGCCGCCAACCCGACCTCGCTGCACGACGTCTTCTTCCGGATCGGCGGCGCGGTCCCCGGCAAGGCCACCACCAGTCTGCGGATCAACAGCGACAACGTGATCGGCGACCACATGTGGCTGTGGCGGGCCGACCACGGCGACCCCGGCACGTACGGCTGGACGGTCAACCCCGCCGACACCGGCCTGGTGGTCGACGGCGACAACGTCACCATGTACGGCCTCTTCGTCGAGCACTACCAGAAGTACGAGGTGATCTGGAACGGCAACGGCGGACGGACGTACTTCTTCCAGAACGAGAAGCCGTACGACCCGCCGAACCAGGCGGCCTGGATGAACGGCTCGACCCGGGGCTACGCCGCGTACAAGGTGGCCGACTCGGTGACCAGTCACGAGGCGTGGGGCCTGGGCAGTTACTGCTACTTCAACGTCAACCCGGCAGTGGTCAACGAACGGTCGTTCGAGGTGCCGGACACTCCCGGGGTCCGGTTCCACAACATGGTGACCGTCTCCCTCGGAGGTGTCGGCACCATCAACCGGATCATCAACAACACCGGCGAACCCGCCAACCTGGCAAACCAGCAGCGGTACCTGACGAACTACCCGTGACCACAGGCGGTTCCGGCTCTGCTCCACGACCGGCCCGCGTCCCGGCTGACCGCCGGGGCGCGGGCCGGTCCGCGCCCCGGCGCCGACTCCGACCGGATGCGCCGGGCCACCGTCGCGACGACAGATTTCACCCGTACGTCATCGACCGGAGCCACTGTGGACGCCCGGCCGGCGGGCCACGGTCAGCTTCCCCTGGTGCACTGCCAGACCCCGGGGGAGGTACCGATGTCAAGAACGCTGGATGGCGCCGTCGACGCGGTGACGGAGATCCTGCTCGCCCAGGGCGGCGTCTGGGCCCTCCTCCTCGGCCTGGTGCTCTCTGCCGGGTGGGGTGCCTGGAAAGAGGTCCGGGCCCGCCGAGCCGGCCGAAAAGTGCTCTCCTACAACGTCCTGTTCAACTCGCGGCTCGGCCTCGACCCGCCGGACGCCGGCGAACTGGTCCGGCTCCACGATCGTCAGGACGAGGTGATCGCCGATCCGTCGATGGTGGTGGTCCGGATCACGAACGAGGGCAGGACGGACATCAGCGCCGACGACTACCAACTTCCCGTCGAACTCGAGTTCGGGCGTCGCTCGGTGAAGACCGTCGACGTCACCGAGGCGCATCCGCCCGACCTGGTAAGGGTGATCGCGCCCAGGCTGACCGCCACCGTGAACCGGGTGGTGCTGCCGCCGGAGCACCTCAACGCGGCGAGCCGGTTCAAGCTGCTCGTCCTGCTCTCCGGACACAGTGACGAGAACGTGGTACGGGTGGGCGGCGTGCTGAAGGGCGGCGAGATCGTCGACGCCCGTCGGCAACAGCAGCGCAACGTACGGAACTGGCGGGTGGCGACCACGGTGACGGCGTCACTCTGCGCCGGGGCGCTGATCGTGGTCTGGCTGGTCAACTCCGCCGGACTGCGACCCACTCCGCCGGGTGCGCCCCGGTGTGTCGAGGGCACCCTCGACGTCGGTGGCTCGAGCGCTTTCGGCACCGCGGCCAGCCGGGTCATCGGCTCCTACACCGCCTACTGCGAGGACGCGACGATCCGGCTCTCGGTCTCGAACAGCCAGCACGGACTCGAACAGCTGCGGGACCTTCCCAACGGTGATCAGAGCCGGGTCGCGCTCTCCGACGGCCCGGCGGATCCGAACGTCTTCCCCGGGCTGGTCGAGCGGGCGGTGGCGATCGTGCCGTTCAGCGTCGTGGTACATCCGTCGGTGACCGGTCCGGGCGTGGACTCACTCACCCTGAGCACCACGCAGCTCCGTCGGATCTTCGACGGTCGGCAGAAGACCTGGCGAGACGTTGACCCACGGCTCTCGCCGGTACCGGTACGGATCGTCGGTCGGGGACAGTCGGGCAGTCGGGTCGCGTTCGAGCGGTATGTGCTCGGCGACGGGCGCACCCCGCGGTCGCAGGGGGAACGGACCTCGTCGGACTGTGTGAACCGGACGTACGCGAGCGAGGCGACCATCCTCTGCGAGGAGAGCACAACGGCCAGCCTGCTCCGCCGGGTCACCGAGGTGGAGGGGGCGATCGGATACGCCGACGCCCCCGACGCCCAGCAGGCGCAGCCTGCGGTGGTACCGGTCCGGCTGGACGGTCGGGATACCACACCCGCCGACATCGGCGCCGGGTACCCCTTCTGGACGGTGGAGTACGTCTACCGCCGGCAGCAGTCGACCGGGGTGGCCTCGTTGGCGTCGTCGGTCGTCGACTACCTGACCGGCGACGCCCAGGCCAACGTCCTGACCGCCACGGGCTACCCAGCCTGTGCCCACCATGCGGAGATCTGCACCCGCCGCTGACCACCGACCCACCCGTCGAGCTTTGGCACGCCCGCTGACCGTCGACACTTCAGGGTCGGTCGAGTGGCGCCGCCTGGTGGATCCAGGCCACCAGGTCGGGGTCGACGAGGGCGTACACCCGCTCCCGGTAGCGTCGCAGGTCGTCCTCGTCGAGCAGGGCCCGCCACTGACCGCTGACCCCACGGTGGAAGAAGCGGTCCGGGTCCCGCCAGATGACGGTCTCCGGCGCCAGTTCCTTCGCGCGGCGCTTCATCTGGGTGAACTCGGCCGCCCGGACCAGGTCCGGCCAGCGGTCCTCGGGCACGCTGATGCCGAGTCGGTCGGCGAGCCGGCGCATGACCCCGTCGAGGTCCGCCTTCATCTCGTCGTAGTGCAGCAGGACGACGTTCGGCAGGTGCCGGGCCTGCCAGAACGTGTCCAGGTGGTGCAGCATCGTCCGCAGTCCGACAAAGTCGTCCTCGGCCCCGATCCAGCTCCAGAACCGCTGGTGGGGCGACTGGGCCGGATCCGGGACGCCCGGCGGCAGCACAGCCGGTCCGGCCTGTCCCGCCAGCCCGCCGTTACCGACCGCCCCGAGGGCCTGGTCACCCGGGGCGGCGGGAAGCGGTTCGCCGATCGCGACGGCCCGCAGCGCCATCAGGCTGTCGAAGTCGGTGTTGGCCATGTGGTTGTCGAACGAGATGGCGACGTCCCGGGGATCCCGGCCGACCGTCACGTAGGTGACCTGTTCGTCGAACGGCAGCCCGTCCAGCGGCGTGTGGGTCTTCAGGAACCTCCGGTGGTCCTGTGCCTCCAGGTCGGCCAGGACCTCCTCCCGCTTGCGGGTGAACACGTCCGGCCACGGCGACATGACGTCCAACGGCTGCGGAAAGTCGGTCGACTGGAAGATCAGCAGAGCACAGATCATCTGTGTCCAGGTGGTACCGCACTTGCCGGGTGTGGAGATCACGATGTCGCCGGCCCGGAACGGGAAACCCGTCCACCGGTCGCTGTCCATCAGGAAGTTCTGGTATCGAGCCGTCGGTTGCCGCATGGACACGCCTCCCCCGGAATCGGCGTCGGCCGTGGTCGCGAAGCCACTGCGGAGCGCACCCGGCCGATGATTGACCGCAGCCAATAGTAGGCGCTGCCCCTCCCGTCGACCATCCCGTCAGGCGGGTCGTGCCCGACGGGGGACGTGCCGGCGGTAGTCGCTGACCGTCGGGTCCCCGGCGATCCAGAACCGCCAGGGCAGGTCGTACGCGCCGGTGACCCCGACCCGGGGACCGGCGGCGACCATCGACGGCGGCACCGGGGCGACCGGCGGACGAAGTCGTACCGGACCGTCGCCGAGCAGGTAGCGGCCGTAGACGGCACGGTCCAGGCCGAGGGCCGCACAGAGCCGGGCGGGTCCGCGCGCCAGATCCACGTCCCGGCGTACGGCGACCCGACGGCTCCGGGCCACCTCGAGCCCGTCCACCACCTCGCCGGCCCGGATCAGGACCGCCGACGCCTCCCCGTCCGGCCCGGTGACCACGTTCATGCACCAGTGCATGCCGTAGGTGAAGTACGCGTACGCGTACCCGGCCGGGCCGAACATCACGGAGTTGCGCGGGGTACGGCCGCGGTGGGCGTGCGACGCCGGGTCGCCGCCACTGCCGGCGTACGCCTCGACCTCGGTGATCCGGACGGTGACGTCGTTCGCGGCCAGGGTGGCACCAAGTAGTCCCCGCGCGGCGGGCAGCACCGGCCCGGCCAGCAGCGTGGCAAACTCCGCGGTGGTCGACGACACCGGGACAGGACATCACGAAGCCTCGGCGGCCTGGACGTCGGGGTGGCCGGCGAACTCCGTCGTGCACCACAACCCCGAGACGGAGCAGGGACGACGGATCATGTCAATCGAGACATCTCCATTGATGATTCACCACACTCAGCCGCTCACTCGCTCGCGATCTCGCCGTCCGGCCTTGCGGCCCGCCATGGGCAACGCAAAGGTTACTTTCAGTCGCCGAACGGAGGGCCTGCCATGTTTGTCACCGCGGCAGCGATCGCGGGCATCGTCCTGGGCTTCGTCGCCGGCCTTTGCGCCTACCGGACGTCCCGGCGCTGGTGTCCGGCCTGTGGCAGCAACCTCAGCTGCACGGCCTGCGCCAGTGTCGGCGTACGACGCAACACGGCGGCCCGGCGGTTCCGATGACCCGGCCGGGCCCGCCGGACATCACGCCCGGGACGGTGCTGGCCCTCGGCAAGGACGACTGGCGGTACGGCGACCAGGCACTGTTGCTCATGGTGGAGTTCGTCCGCTTCGACCTCTCCCGGTACTACGACAACCAGTGGGTGTGGGTCAGCGGCCAACGGCTCGCTCGGGACGGCACCCCGCTGGGCCACCTGGACGCACTGGTCCGGGTAGCCGCACTGCCGGACCGGCAGAGCTGCAACGGGGGCAGGCAACCCGGAGGGCCGTCCCCGAACGGACGCCGCCTCCGGCGCCGCCGACCGGAGTGATCGCCGTACCGGAGACGGTCGCGACCCGGCGGCGTCAGGCCGGGACAGGGTCAGGCCGAGGCCGCCGCCGGCTCGGCCACCACCGCGTCGTAATGCGCCAGCACCCCTCGCCCGGCCGCGAGCGCGGTGTCGGACCGTGCCGTCGTCGGCACCGCGAGGTCGACCAGGGTCCGCAGCTCGCCGTCCACCACCTCCGCCAACCGGCGCCACCGCACCGGACGCCCGGTGTCGGGATCGCAGACCGAACCGGAGTGCCGGTCCGCCACAGCCGCCCACAGTGACCGGTCGAGTGCCCGGACGGTGCGGTCGAGCAGGTCGGCGGAGCCCTGCGGCGCAGCGTATCCGGGCGCCTCGTCCAGCACCATCCGCAGCACGGTCACCAGGTCGTCGGCGTGGCCGGCGACCCACCGGCGGACCCGGTGGACGCGGCCCAGGTCGGGCCAGCGCTTCCGGGCCGCCTGCCGCGTGCTGCCGACGGCCTCTCCCAGGTCGGCCAGGCTGGCACCCAGCCAGACCGCGTCCGCCGCGTCCTCGACCGCGCACCGGGTGACCGCCTCGGCGAGCAGGTTCTGGGCCACCCGACCGGCCCGTACCCGCCGCAGCGCCTCGTTCCGTCGGGGCCGCTCGTCGTCGACGTCGCCCGACTTCGCCCCGGCCTCCGGTACGTCGGACACCGGATGTCCGACCAACGTCGCGATGATCTCCCGTACCGCCCGCTCGACACGGACGGCGTGGTCCGGGTACTCCGCCGGGGGCAGCTGGTCGACGACTTGTTCCCACTGACTCATTGCCCACGCTCCTGACAACCCAAGGTTTACAAAGAGTATCAGCGTAAACCGAGGGTTTACAACGTCAGTCGGCGCTCAGCGACCTGCTCCAGCGCGCCCACTCCGGACGCGGTTCGTAACCGAAAGCCCGCCACGCCGGCTCCGCCAGCGTGTTGTCGTCCAGCACCAGCGCATCCACCCGGGTACCGCCGAACGCCCGGAACCGCTGCTCCGCCGCCTCGACCAGGGTCCGGGCGAGACCCCGGCCCCGGTATCCCGGTGCCACCGCCAGCCGGTACAGCCGACAACGCCAGCCGTCCCAACCGGCGATGACGGTGCCGACCAGTTCCACTCCGGCCCAGGCCAGGATCAGCGCGTCAGGATCCCGGGCGAGCAGTGCCCCGAGCGCGGCGGCGGTATCGGCGGGGCGGTGCCGGTCCTCGGCGGCGGCCCGCCAGAACGCCAGCACCGCCGGTACGTCGTCGACGGTCGCGGGCCGAAGCGCGGGAGCCACCGCGGCCGGACCGTCGGCCCCGCTCATCGCGGGATGACCTGCTCGGTCGACCACTCCCGCCAACCGTCCAACTGGTCCGCGGCGGACGCGAGCTGGTCCGCGACCGGCCCCGGCCCGGTCGAGCCCGGCGTGGTCCGGGCGGCCAGTGCCGAACGGACCGAGAGCACGTCCCGCACCCCCGGGTCGAGGTGCTCGCTCACCGCCCGCAGATCCTCGTCGGAGACCTCGTCGAGTTCACAGTCCCGGGCCACGCAGAGCGCCACCAGCTGCCCGGTCACCTCGTGCGCCTCCCGGAACGGCACGCCCTTGCGGACCAGCCAGTCGGCGACCTCGGTGGCGAGCGAGAAGCCGACCGGGGCGGCGGCGGCGAGCCGGTCCACCCGGACCGTCATGGTCGAGATCATGCCGGCCAGCGCCGGCAGCACCAGGTCGAGGGTGTCGAGGGCGTCGAACGCCGGCTCCTTGTCCTCCTGCATGTCCCGGTCGTAGGTGAGCGGCAGGCCCTTGAGCATGGTGAGTACGGTGACCAGCCCACCGATCAGCCGGCCCGACTTGCCCCGGGCCAGCTCGGCGATGTCCGCGTTCTTCTTCTGCGGCATGATCGACGAACCGGTGGCGAACGAGTCGTCGAGCTCCACCCAGCCGAACTCCTGTGAGGTCCACATCACCACCTCCTCGCCGAGCCGGGACAGGTGCACCCCGAGCAGCGCGGTGACGAAGAGGAACTCGGCGACGAAGTCCCGGTCGGCGACCGCGTCCATCGAGTTGGCGAACGAGGTCCGGAAGCCCAGTTCCTTGGAGACCGCCACCGGGTCCAGCGGCAACCCGGAACCGGCCAACGCGCCGGCACCGAGCGGGCTCACCGCCGCCCGGTGGTCCCAGTCCCGCAGCCGTTCCAGGTCGCGCAGCAGCGGCTGGACGTGCGCCAGCAGCCAGTGTCCGAAAGTGACCGGCTGGGCGTGCTGCACGTGGGTCATGCCCGGTGCCGGCGTCTCCAGGTTGCGGGCCGCCTGCTCGACCAGCGCGTCGGCCAGGCCGACGATCCGGGCGGCCAGCCCTCGGGCGTGATCCCGCAGGTAGAGCCGAAGGTCGGTGGCGACCTGGTCGTTGCGGGACCGGCCGGCCCGCAGCTTGCCGCCGAGCGTACCGAGCCGCTCCAGCAGCCCCCGCTCCAACGCGGTGTGTACGTCCTCGTCCTCGACGGTGGGCCGGAAGGTGCCGGTCCGGACCGCCGCCTCCAGGTCGTCCAGGGCGGCCAGCATCCGACCCAGCTCGTCCGGGTCGAGCAGGCCGGCGGCGGCCAGCACCCGGGCGTGCGCCCGGGAACCCGCCAGGTCGTACGGGGCCAGTCGCCAGTCGAACTGGACGCTGACCGACAGTCTCGCCAGCGCCTCGGCGGGTCCACCGGCGAACCGGCCACCCCACAGGCTCGTACGGTTGGTGCCGGCACTGTTCTCGGTCAGGCTCTTGTCGTCCACGCCGCTCATCATCGCTGAATAGACCTTTCGCTCACGACTGCGGGGCTCACTCGCTGCGCTCGGTCATGGCGCGGTGTTCCCATCAGAGGGTTCTTCCCGACCGGCCCAGGCGGAGAGCTGCGCCCCCAGGGCGGCTCCGCCGTCGGCCTCCCGGGCCACGACAAAAATGGTGTCGTCACCGGCGATGGTGCCGACCACCTCCGGCAGGCCGGCCCGGTCCACCGCGCTCGCCAGGTAGTGCGCGGCGCCAGGCGGGGTACGCAGCACCGCGATGTTGCCGCTGGAGTCGACCCCGGTGAGCAGTTCCCGGAGCAGCCGGACCAGCCGGGCCGGCGCCTGTTCGGCGTCGCGCAGCGGGCGCTGGCCGTCCTCCGGGATGAGGTAGACCGCCGGCCCGTCCCCGCCGCGCACCTTGACCGCGCCCAACTCCTCCAGGTCGCGGGAAAGGGTGGCCTGGGTTACCTGCACCCCGTCGGCGGCGAGCAGTTCGGCCAGCTCGGTCTGGGAACGGACCGGCCGATTCCGGATCAGGTCGACGATCCGGGCGTGCCGGGCGGTCCGGGTCAGCGGCCCACTCATGATCCGCTCTGCTCCAGCAGCCAGGCGAGCAACGCCTTCTGGGCGTGCAGCCGGTTCTCCGCCTCGTCGAACACCGCGCTGCGCGGACCGTCGAGCACCTCGTCGGTGATCTCCTCGCCCCGGTGCGCCGGCAGGCAGTGCAGCACGATCGCCTCCGGCCGGGCCGCCGCCAGCAGCGTCTTGTTCACCTGGTACGGCTGGAACGCGGTGACCCGGTCCCGGCCGTCACCCTCCTGGCCCATCGAGGTCCAGGTGTCGGTGGCGATGACGTCCGCGCCGTCCGCCGCCTCCATCGGGTCACGCAGCACCTGCACCGAGCCACCCGTCCAGGCGGCGATCTCGGCGGCCCGGCCGACCACGGCCGGCGACGGGTCGAAACCGGACGGGCCGGCGACCCGGACGTGCATCCCGGCGGTCGCCCCGGCGAGCAGGTAGGAGTGCGCCATGTTGTTGGCCGCGTCGCCGACGTACGCCAGGGTCCGACCGGCGGTTCCGCCACAGTGTTCACGGATGGTGAGCAGGTCGGCCAGGAGTTGGCAGGGGTGGAAACCGTCGGTCAACGCGTTGACCACTGGTACGTCCGCCCCGGCGGCGATCTCGGCGAGCCGCTCGTCGCCGAAGGTCCGGACGACGATTGCCGAGGCGTACCGGGAGAGCACCCGGGCGGCGTCGACCAGCGACTCACCCCGGCCGAAATGCGTCACCTGGGTGTCGACCACGACCGGGTGCCCGCCCAGCTCGGCGATGCCGACGTCGAACGAGAACCGGGTCCGCAGGCTTGGCTTGTCGAACAGGACCGCGACCGACCGGGGGCCGGCGAGCGGCCGGTACGCGAACCGGTCAGCCTTCATCCGGGCGGCCAGGTCGAGGACCGCCGACTGCTCGGCGGGGGTCAGGTCGTCGTCACGAAGGAGGTGCCGGACCATCAGTGCTCACCTCCGACCGATCCGGCGGCCCCGACCGGAGCCGATCCGGCAGCCTGGGCCGGAGCCGAGACAGGACCGTCCACCCCGGTGGCGTCCGCGCCGACCGACGCCGGGCCCTCCGCCGGGCCCGGAACAACAACAACGGGGTCCGGGGCCGCGGCCTCCAGGGCTGCCGGCAGGGCGGCGAGGAACGCGTCGACCTGGTCGAGACTCAGGATGAGCGGCGGGGCGAGCCGGATCGTGGTCGGCTGCACCGGGTTGGTCAGGAACCCGGCCGCACGCAGCGCCCCGGCCAGCTCGACGGACACCGGGGCACCGAGCCCGATACCGAGCAGCAGCCCGGCGCCGCGAACCTCCGTGACGAGGGGATGCGCGAGCGCCTCGACACCACGCCGCAACCGCTCACCGACCCGCTTGACGTGGTCGAGCAGACCCTCCTGGGCGATCGTCGACACCACCGCCAGACCTGCGGCGCAGCTCACCGGGTTGCCGCCGAAGGTGGTGCCGTGCATACCCGGCCGCAACAGCTCGGCAGCCCGACCGAAGGCCAGCACGGCGCCGATCGGCAGTCCGCCGCCGAGTCCCTTGGCCAGGGTGACCAGGTCCGGCTCGACGCCGTCGGCCTGGTGGGCGAACCAGTGCCCGGTCCGACCGATCCCGGTCTGGATCTCGTCGAGCACCAGCAGCGCACCGTGCTCGGCGGTGATCCGCCGGGCCTCGACCAGATATCCGGGCGGCGGTACGAGCACCCCGTTCTCGCCCTGGATCGGCTCCAGGATCACCATCGCGGTCTCGTCGGTGACGGCGGCGGCCAACGCGTCGACATCCCCGTACGGGACGTGGGTGACGTCGCCGGGCAGCGGACGGAACGGGTCGGCCTTGGCCGGCTGGCCCGTCAACGACAGCGCACCCATGGTCCGGCCGTGGAAGCCACCCTCGGTGGCCACCACCTTCGTCCGGCCGGTGAGCCGGGACAGCTTGAACGCCGCCTCGTTGGCCTCCGCGCCCGAGTTGGCGAAGAAGACCCGGCCCGGTCGGCCGGCCAGGGCCAGCAGCACCTCGGCGAGGGCCACCGGCGGCTCGGCGACGAACAGGTTCGACACGTGCCCGAGAGTGGAGATCTGCCGGGTCACCGCCTCGACCACCGCCGGGTGGGCGTGGCCGAGCGCGTTGACCGCGATGCCGCCGACCAGGTCGACATACTCCCGGCCGGCCTCGTCGACGACAACCGCGCCACTGCCGCGGACCAGCGCCAACGGCGGAGTCCCGTAGTTGTTCATCATCGCCTGCGACCAACGGTCGACCAGAGTGGTCATGGCGTGACCGCCGCCGGGTCGGGAACCACCATCGTGCCGAATCCTTCCGATGTGAAAACTTCCAGCAGGGTCGAGTGCGCCACCCGGCCGTCCACCACGTGCGCCGCCGGGACCCCGCCGCGTACCGCACGCAGGCAGGCCTCCATCTTCGGCACCATGCCCGACTCCAGCGTCGGCAGCAGTTCTGCGAGCTGACCGGCGGTGATCTCCGAGATCAGGCTGGAGGTGTCCGGCCAGTCGGCGTAGAGACCGGGTACGTCGGTCAGCACCACCAGCTTGCGAGCCCGCAGGGCGATCGCCAGCGCGGCGGCGGCGGTGTCCGCGTTGAGGTTGTGCAGTACGCCCTCGGCGTCCGGCGCCACGGTGGAGATGACCGGGATCCGACCGGCCGAGATCAGGTCGGCGACCGCCGAGACGTTCACCCGGTCCACGTCACCAACCTGGCCGATGTCGACCGGCTCGCCGTCGACGTACGCCGGGCGGCGGACCGCGGTGAAGAGCCGGGCGTCCTCGCCGGAGAGCCCGACCGCGTACGGCCCGTACTCGTTGATCAGGCCGACGAGTTCCCGACCGACCTGGCCGACCAGCACCATCCGGACCACGTCCATCGCCTCCGGCGTGGTCACCCGCAGCCCGCCCTTGAACTCACTGGCGATGCCGAGCCGGCCCAGCATCGCCGAGATCTGCGGGCCGCCACCGTGCACCACGACCGGCTTCAGACCGGCGTAACGCAGGAAGACCATGTCGGCGGCGAAGGCCCGCTGCAGTTCGGGGTCGATCATCGCGTTGCCGCCGTACTTGACGACGACGGTGGCACCGGAGAACCGGGCCAGCCAGGGCAGCGCCTCGATCAGCACGGCGGCCTTCCGCTGTGCCTCGGTCAGGTCCCGGGTCAGGGTGTCGGTCACGAGCGGTTCCACCTTTCGTTCGCGACTGCGGGACTCCGCTCCGCTGCGTTCCTCGCGCTCATGACGAGTAGGCCGAGTTTTCGTGCACGTACGCGTGCGACAGGTCGTTGGTCCAGATGGTCGCGGTCGCGGAACCGGCGTGCAGGTCGATCCGGATGGTCACGTCCCGGCCGGTGAGGTCGACCTTGGCCCGGTCCTCGGCGGCGCCACCGGCCCGGCAGACCCAGACGCCGTTGATCGCGACGTCGAGCGCGTCCGGGTCGAAGGCGGCGCGGGTGGTGCCGACGGCGGCGAGGATCCGCCCCCAGTTCGGGTCGTTGCCGAACAGCGCCGTCTTGACCAGGTTGTTCCGGGCCACCGCCCGACCCACCTCGACCGCGTCGTCCTCGTCGGCGGCACCGACCACCTCGATCGCGATCTCCTTGGTGGCTCCCTCGGCGTCGGAGAGCAGCTGTCGGGCCAGGTCCCGGCAGGCCGTGGTGACCGCGGCGGTCAGCTCGGCCCGGCTCGGCGTGACCCCGGACGCACCACTGGCCAGCAGCAGCACGGTGTCGTTGGTCGAGAGGCAGCCGTCCGAGTCGAGCCGGTCGAAGCTGACCCGGCAGGCGGCCCGGAGTGCCTCGTCCAGGGCTTCCGGCCCGGCGACCGCGTCGGTGGTGAGGACGCAGAGCATGGTCGCGAGCGCGGGGGCCAGCATGCCGGCGCCCTTGGCGATGCCGCCGACGGTCCATCCGTCGGCGTTGACCTCGGTCGTCTTCGACCGGGTGTCGGTGGTCATGATCGCTTCGGCCGCCGTCGCCCCGCCGTCGACGGCCAGCGCGGCCACCGCCGCGTCGACCCCGGGCAGCAGCCGGTCCATCGGCAGCCGTTCGCCGATCAGACCGGTCGAGCAGACCGCCACCTCGCCCGCGCCCAGTTCCGGCCCGACGGCGGTGAGTGCCGCCGCGAGGTGCTCGGCGGTGGCGTGGGTGTCCTGGAAACCGGGTGCTCCGGTGCAGGCGTTGGCGCCACCGGAGTTGAGCACCACGGCCCGGACCTGGCCACCCCGCAGGACCTGCTGGCTCCAGAGCACCGGCGCCGCCTTGACCCGGTTGGCGGTGAAGACGCCGGCGGCCGCCGTCGCCGGGCCGTCGTTGACCACCACGGCGACGTCCGGCGCGCCACTGGCCTTGATCCCGGCGGCGACTCCGGACGCCCGGAAACCTCTCGGTGCGGTGACGCTCACGGCTGCCCCTTCTCGCTACACACGGCGCTCTGCTCCTGGCCCACAACACTCTCCTGACGGTTCACGACGCTGCCGGGGTGGCTCACGGCGCAACACCGTGGACCGGCAGGCCGGTCGTCTCGGGCAGGCCGAGCATCAGGTTCGCGCACTGCACCGCCTGACCGGCGGCGCCCTTGCCCAGGTTGTCGATCGCGCTCACCACGATCAGTCGACCGGAGTCGACGTCGACGGTCGCCTGCAGGTGGCAGGAGTTGCTTCCCAGGGTGGCGGCGGTGTGCGGCCAGACCCCCTCGGGCAGGACGTGCACGAACGGCGCGTCCGCGTACGCCTCGGCGAGCACCGCCCGTGGGTCGACACCGGAACCGGCCGGAACCGTGGTGACGGTGGCCAGGATCCCGCGCGGCATCGGCGCCAGCACCGGGGTGAACGACAGGGTCCGCGCCCCGCTGGCCTGCTTGATCTCGGGCACGTGCTGGTGGGCGCCGACCTTGTAGGGCGACAGGTCGCCCATCACCTCGCTGCCCAACAGGTGCGGTTTGGCCGCCCGCCCGGCGCCGGAGGTGCCGGAGGCGGCGACCACCACCACGTCGTCGGGGGCGGCGACGCCGGCGGCGAGCAGCGGCGCCAAGGCGAGGATGGTGGCCACCGCGTAGCAGCCGGTGGCGGCGACCCGGGTGGAGCCGGCGATCGCCGCCCGCTGACCCGGCAGTTCGGGCAGGCCGTAGGTCCAGGCGCCGGCATGGGCACCCCCGTAGTAGCGGGTCCACGCGGCGGCGTCGGTGAGCCGGTGGTCGGCCCCGAGGTCCACGACCCGGACCGAGTCCGGCAGGCCGGCGGCCAGTGCCGCCGACTCGCCGTGCGGCAGGGCCAGGAAGACCAGGTCCGCGTCAGCCAGGGCGGCCGGTTCGGTCGCGCTGAGCACCAGGTCGAGGCCGACGAGCTGCGGATGTACGGCGGCGACCGGCTGACCGGCCTGGCTGTGTGCGGTGGCGGCGACGAGGTCGAATTCGGGGTGTCCGGCAATCAGCCGGAGCAGTTCACCACCTGCGTAGCCACTCGCGCCCGCCACCGCGACTCGAATCCCCATGCCCACCTCCGCATCAGTATGCAGAGTACCGTATCACCATTCGCATCGAGGTCACAAGGCTGGGAACGCCTCACGCACGATCTCTCGGCCCCGATACACGGCCGTCCTCCACGCCACGAACGTCAGACCCCACCGCTGGCTCCGTCGTCAGCCAAACCATGCTGTTGGCGGTACGTCTGAAGCGCCAGGTCCCATGCCTCGGTGTACTCCGACGGCCCCATCTGCAGGTCGCTGTGCCCCTTCAGCGCCATCTCCAGCAGCTCGATCAGGTCCGGAACCGCCCGCTTACGCTCGCTGACGAACTCACCGAACACCTGGGCGAACCGCTCTCCGGTCAACCGGGCCGCGTGCGAGGTCACCGGATCGTGCTCGAGGTTGGCGAGGACCTCACGCCAACGCCGGGTCATCCGGTCCGCCTGATCCGACCGGAGCTTGTCGAGTTCGTGATCACACTCCAACCGGATGCGCTCCTCCCAGTACGGTCGCAGCCGCTCGCGGACCCGCGGATCGGGCGCCACCCGCACCTGGGCGACGAACCGGGGCGCGCTCCCCTCGGCACCGCGTGGCCAACTCTGCCCCTCGAACTGCGCATTCAACAGCCGCTCCAGGTCGTAGGCGCGATGCGGCGCGAACCCGCGGGCCGGAATCGCAGCGACCTCCCGCACCACCCCACAGGCCCATGGGGTCCAGCGGTCGACCAGGTGGCGCAGCTCGTCGAAGGCCATCTCCTTTGCCGACCAGGTCATGACGGGATGAATCTGGAAATCGAAGGCATCACCGAGCGCGGGCACGGTGAAGGGCTCTCGAATCTCCCGCCGGAGCGTCACCACCTCCAACACCGGCGGCGGGGACGGGGGTGGCGTGACGAACTGCGGTTCCGGCGTTCCGAAAAGCCGCTCCCACCAGGAGGCTCTGGGTCGGTGCCCGGTCCGGGACATCGACGAGTCGGTTCCGACAGTGAAGTTCGTCATGTCAACCCTCGCTGGTGACTGAGTCGGGAGACGCGGGAGAGCATCGCGCTGTGTGGCATGATCGGATACCAGACATGCCTGATCTGGTGGTCGAGCCGACGACCCAGCGGCGCGTCGGTGATCGTGAGTTTGAACAGTTCCAGGCAGAGCTCGGCCAGGTTCGCATCCGCGTCCGCCTGGTTGAGCCAGTAGCCGAGCGTGCGCCAGGCTCGGTACGCCGTGCCCGGGAGCCGCAGCGCCACGGACCAAAGTGCCGCCACGTCGGCGATGCGGAGCACCTCGGTGGAGACGAGGTCGAGCAGCTCAGGCCAGTGCGCGTGGGGTGGCTGCGCCCAACGGTCCGCGAGTGCCCGCAGCGTGCGAGCAGCCTGCAGCTGTAGCTCCGGGTGATCGGAGCGGGCCCAGTCCGCCAACGCGGGCACGACGAGGTGGGGCCGGCCACTCTGGTAGACCTCGACGAGACCACGGACAACAACGCCGGTCCGCCGCTGCATCCGCTGCTGGGCTACGCGCCGCAACTGCGCGACGGCCAGATCGGGCCAGAGCCAGGCCAATCCGAGGGCGTACGCCCGCGCTACCACGTCGCGGTGGTAGGCCGACCGCTCCAACCACCTGTCCAGCTCGATCCGGATCCGCCGCTGCAATACCGGCTGTGTCGCCATCGCGACCAGGGCGATACCCGCCGCCTGCCGGACCCCCGGACGCCGATCTCGCGACAACTCACTCACCGTCACCATGACGGCGTCAGGGGTACGTCCCGCCGCCCAACCCATAGCTCCGGCCGCCGCTTGGCGGACTCCAGGGTTCCCATCCCGCGCCAACTCGGCCAACCACGCCAGCAACCGCTCCGGAATCGCCCACTCTTCCCAGGCGACCTCCAGCATGGTGGCCGGTAGCCGCTCAGCGGAGGCCACGAAGCGAACGGTTCTGGCACCAGCCGGCACCTCCCGAGCATCCACTGACACCGCCCGGCGCAGCGGCTGGCCCAGCAACAGGTCGAGATCCGGTCGCCGCAACGGAGCGGGGCTGTCGATCGCTCCCATGGGATTTCGCCACAACCGGTGTGCGGCAGCGGAGATTTCTGAAACCGGCTGGCCGGCAAGCACCGCGCAGGCGAGCCGGAACGCCCGGAGATAGTCGCGCCCGCCGAGCTCGGCCAGTTGCGAGTCCGTCCCCTCCGGGGTGAGAATCTCCGTCGCCCGACGCCGCAACTGCTCCGGAAGCAACCGGTTCAACAGGTCGGTCAACGCCGGCCCGCCCGGCATGCCCCGGGCGATCGCTTCGACCACCCCCAGCACCTCACCCGGTGGCGGCGCACCGTCGAGGTACGCGCGTAGCGCCGGTTCCGCCAGACACTCCTGCTCGACGTAGCTGACGAGGCAGCGTTCCCGACAGGGGGCGCAGCCGCCGACACAACGGCCCCGCAATCGGCCGTGCAGTTGCGCCCGGAACACCTCGACGGCGGGTGTCGGTCGGTGTTCGACGAGTTCACTTAGGAACCGCTCGTCCCGGATGTCGAAGTTACCGATCAATAGGAGCGTCGAGTCCAACGACTCCAACCGCGCTGCGAGAGCGATGCGGGTGAGTCCATCCGCCTGCTGCTCGCCGTCGTACTGCAGCAGGTAGCCATATCCTCCCCGTAGCAGGTCTCTGCGACGGATGAGATCGGACAGTCGCTCGACCGCGAGGACGCAGATCCGGTCCGGCGAATGCCTACGGGCGAGGGCAAGACACGCCGAGGTGTACCGGCCGGTTCCCGGGCGCCCCCTGAGACAGATCAGGTGTCGACGCCGCAGCCGCACATCGAGCTCTCCATCGCTCGGCGCCGGCGCATAGATTGCCTGTTGCTCGGCGATGGACACCACGGAGAGGGTCTGTCCCCAGACCGCGCCGCCGTCCTCCCCCGCGACGGTTATGTTGTTGACCGTGCCGACGGCCATCGCTCCATGACCGGTCGCGTTCTGACCGTCGACCCGAACATCGCCGGTAGCGACCCCGAGGCCGAGCACCGCAGCGAGGCGGGACAGCACCTCGGAGGCCGCCGGCGGGTTCTCGTCGTCTTCCAGACTCTCCGGGTCCTCCTTATGCCCCACGTCGTCTCGACCCGCTGGACTGTCCGGGCCGGGAGCCTCGTGCTCCCCCGACGACGGATCGGGGTGGTCGCCGCTTACCGTCTCACCCGCCTCAACCGCCGGGTCTTGGCGGCGCCCCGCCGTCCCCGACAGATGATCGGTCGACGGCTCGATATCAGGCCGACCGTCGGCCCAATGCGACACCGGTGTGGTCGGCGCGCTCACTGGCCCTGTCCCCCGAACTTCGTGTTGTCCCCGATCGACCCGATGGCCATCGCCCCGTGCCCGATGGCGTTCTGACCGTCCACCCGCACGTTGCCGACGCAGATCTCCCCACCGGCCCTCCCGGGCCTCCGCTCCGACGGTTCGGGCGACGGCTCTGGGTGGGACGCCGTGGGCCCGCCCGGCAGCGGAACGGGCCTTGATCCGTCGTGTGTCGACTGCGAACCGGAGGAAGCCTCGTTCGACGTCGGGGCTCCCTCGGACCGCCGCTCACCTGTTCTCTCCCAACCTGCGGCGGTGGACAGGTCCTCGTCGACGACACAGATCCAGGCCGACTCCCGGAACTCCTTGTCGGGGTGGTGCACCTCCACCTGACGGAAACGCTCCGGCCTCAGCTCCTCCGGATACTCGACCACCACATCGCGATAGATACCGGCCGAGACAACCAACGCGACACCGGCATCCGGGAAGTCGGCGAGCGCCCGCTTCAGCTGGGGAGCGTCGCAGAGTCGACACACCTCGTTGACCGCCGTTCCCGGAAACCCGTTGGCGCCATCCAGGTGCACCAGCCCTTGATGCAGCGCCACCCGCAACCGAACCCGCGCCGCCGGTAACCGGCTGGCGTTGTACCGCCGGACCAGACGGTTGAGCTCCGGCACCAACCTGCCGATGATCTGCGGTTCCCTCGCATCGGCGGGCAGGATGGCCAGCTCGCCGTCGCCGGCCTGCTGGGTCTTCCAGGAGACGCGGTCGAGCCCGACCTGGGCGGCGGCCTCGTGCAGCAACTGCTGGAACGCCTGCTGCGCCTCGTACTGCCGCAGGTTGCTCCGCCGGCTGTACCGTTCCATGTCGACCGCTATCAGCAGCCGCCGTTCCGGATGGTTCATCTGTGCTCCGATCTCCCACTGGGGGCCGCCCCGCGGCCAGCCCATCCGGGACGATCAAAGCGGCGGTTGCACCGCAAGACTCCGTAGAAGTGCGGTTCCCACCTGATCCCGACGGCAAGTAGTCGAGAAGATGTCACTCCCTCCTGATGGGAAATCTCGATAGTCGACCTCGTCTTCGCTGGTTACATGTCTCCACTTCGCCTGTCAGACCTCCTCGAACTACTCTCCGCCGAGGCGGCACCGTTGGTCCTGCTGTGGTGGATGCTTCAGACCACCATCCCACCCGACAGACCATCTTCGATGCCACGAAGGGCGCTTGTACGACTACGCTTCGACAACATGGCGCACTCGTCAGGCGTTTCAGTACCGAACCCCCGCCGCTCGACTGAAGATTGGCCCCACGGAACCCTGCTGGCCCGGCTCGACCCGCAGGCACGGGCCGAACTGTTGAGTCTTGGTGTACAACGTCAGGTACCGGCTGGCAGGATCCTCATACTCGAGGGCAGCGAGGAGTCCCATCTGATCCTGTTACGACAGGGGCTGACAAAGGTGACGGCGAGCCTGCCGGACGGCCGTAGCACTCTGCTGGCGATCAGATTCGGTGGCGACCTGGTCGGCGAGATGTCGGCGTTGAACCGGAAACCAAGGTCCGCCACCATCACGACCTGTGGGCCCGCCCTGGTTGACTTCATCCGACTGGACCGGTTCAAGCGGTTCCTCAAGGAACACCCGGGAGCCGCGCTGGAACTCGCAGCCATGGTCGCCGACCGGCTCCGCTGGTCGAACGACCGGCGCATGGAGTTCACGTCGTATCCGGCCCGGGTCCGGGTGGCCCGGATCATCGCCGAGCTTGCCCGTACCCATGGCCGACGGACCCGGGCCGGTGTCGTGGTCGATGTCCACCTGACCCAGTCCGAACTCGCCACGGCCTGCGGCACCGCCGGCACCACCCTGGAGAAGGTTCTCCGCGAGCTACGCGCGGAGGGAATCGTCGAGACTGACTACCGCCGGATCACCGTCCGCGACCTGGGTCAGCTGTACGAACTGAGCCGCCTCGACTCCGGAGCCTGAACCCACCCGACGGTCAGTTCCGCAGTCGCCAGAGGCCCAGGCGGTCCGGGGCGGTACGGCACACCAGCACCCCGAGCCCGGCACGACAGTCCACCACGCCGGCCGGCAGGGTGCCGACAATCCGCAGCGCCGCCCCGTCCGCGAACGCGAGCAGGGTGAACCCGTCGTACGCCCCCGGTTTGATCAGGACGTCCGGCGACCAGACGATCGAGTGCCAGCCGATCGGCCGGGGACGGGTCCAGCGCTGTGCGCCGGTATCCGGGGCGAGAGCGACGACCTGCGACTCGCCGTCCAGGCAGGCAAGCCCGCCGCAGTCCCGGATCGCCTCGCCGACCCGCCCACCGGGACGACTCCACCGAACCGTGAAGCCCGGCAGGTCGTAGCCGGTGACCACGAAGTCCGTACCGGAGGGATGTCGGAGCACCAGACGATCGCCGATGACCCGGGGGTTGTGCTGCGCGTAGTCCGCCGGGGGCAGCCGACCGGTGCCGGCCAGCCAACCGGAACGCAAATCGTAGAGTTCGGCGGTCATGGTGTCGTGCACCACCAGTACCCGGGGCGGAGCACCACGGATCGGCTGCACCACGGCCGTCGAGGAGAGCGGCAGACGCCACCGGACCGCCCCGGTGCCCAGGTCGACCGCCTCCACCGCGCCCTCCAGCCGGCGCCCCGCGCCGGACAGACTGCGTACCTCCCGGACGCCCAGTCCGATCGTGCTGTCCGGCATCCGCAACACCCGGCCGGGGCGGCGCCACCGCAGTTCACCGGTCCGGGCCGACCGCGCGGTGGTCACCGGGCCCCGACCCACCGCGCCGATTTCGGCGATGAGCAGGACGTCGTCGACCAGGTCCGCGAAGTGCCGGCCCGCCGGATCCGCCGGCACCGTCCACCGCCGGGCACCGGTCGGCAACTCGTACGCGCTCAGTGTCGGACCGCCGCCGTCCGGACCGTTGCCGGTCACCGACACCAGCAGCAGGTCACCGGCGACAAAAAACGTGCTGCCGACCGGTATGTCGAGCGTTCCACCGGCCAGCAGCACCCCGTGCGGCGGATTCGAGGCGGTCGCGCAGAGCAGCACCAGCAGACCGAGCAGAAGTCCGGCACGCCACCGCCGGCTCGTTCGACGCGACCGGGGCGAAGGCGGCGAATCGTCGTCCAGTTGGCCGCGGTCGTCCCCGAGTTCGATGAGCACCGCCGTCCGGCTCTCCACCCGAGTCTCCTGATCCGGCCGGTCCGCCGTACCGTGACCGGGCCCCGTCGGGCCGGCAATCCGAGCCTAACCGCGCACGGCGTTCCGCACGAGGGCAACGGAGCGGCACCGGAGAAGCGCCTGCGGACACGGCGAGGCCGGGCCGGAACCCGCACGGTTCCGGCCCGGCCACCGGTCAGGCGCCGCGGAGCACCGCGCCGAACCGGCGGGCCGCCTCGGCCACCGCCGCGTCCCGGGCGGCGACCGCCTCCTCACCGGTCAGCGTCCGGTCCGGCGCGCGGAAGACCAGCTTGTACGCCAGCGACTTCCGGCCCGCACCGAGCTGCTCCGAGGTGTAGACGTCGAAGAGCCGGACCGACTCCAGCAGCTCCCCGGCGCTCTCGGCGAGGACCCGACGCACCTCGTCGGCCGGTACTCCGGCGTCGACCACCAGCGCCACGTCGATCAGCGCGGGCGGGTAGCCGGAAACCCGGGGCGCCGGCACCACCGGCGCGGCGGGCAGCGCGTCCAGGTCGAGTTCCAGCGCGCTGGTCCGGGGCGGCAACTCCAGCGCGGCCAGCGCCGCCGGGTGCAGTTCACCGGCGTACCCGATGCTCACCCCGTCCACGACGAACTCGGCGCACCGGCCCGGGTGCCAGGGCGCGTACTCCGCCTGCCGGACCACGATCCGCTGGTCGGGGATGCCGGCGGCGGCCAGAACGATCCGGCCCGCCTCGACCCCGTCGGCCCAGCCGGCCGGCCGACCCTGACCCCACCAGCCGGCCGGCTCGACCTCGCCGGCCAGGACCGCCGCGACGTGCCACGGCTGGTGCGGCAGGACCGCGTCGGCGGCCTGGAACTCCTCGTCGCTGGGCCGGTGCGCCACGCCCATCGTGGGTGGCGGGCCGGTCCGCGGCCGGGGCTGGAAGACCAGGCCGATCTCGTAGAGCGCGAGGTCCCGCTGGCCCCGGCCGACGTTGCGGCGCAGCGCGCCGAGCAGCGTGCCGAGCAGCGTGGTCCGCATCAGCGGATCGGTGTCGGCGAGCGGGTTGGCCAGCCGCATCGCCCGGCGCCGGGAGTCGTCCGCCGGCAGGTTGAGCCGGTCGAAGAGTTCCGGCGCGACGAACGGGTGGGTCAGCACCTCGACGTAGCCGTTCTCGGCCAACGCCCGACTCACCGTGCGACGACGCCGCTGGGTCGGGGTGAGCCCTCGTCCGGGCGGGGCGAGCGGGAGCAGTGACGGCACCCGGTCGTACCCGTCCAGCCGAGCCACCTCCTCGACCAGGTCGGCCGGGTCGGTGAGGTCGGGTCGCCAGGTCGGCGGGGTGACCACCAGGGTCGGCGGTCCGCTCGCGTGCCGGCCGCCGGCGTTGCCGGCGCCCCGCCCGTCACCGTGCGCCACCGTGCAGCCGACCCGCTCCAGCAGCGCGGTGACCCGCTCCGGTTCGTACGGCACGCCGACCCGCCGGGCTGGCAGGTCCGCGTCGACGACGATCCGGGCCGGTGCGGTGGTGTGGTCGATGTCCAGCACCTCGGCGCCGACGGTGCCGCCGGCGTACGTGGTCAGCAGCGTCACCGCCCGCTCCAGCGCGACCAGCGGCAGGGCCGGGTCGACGCCCCGCTCCCAGCGCTTGGCGGCCTCGCTGAACAGCCGGTGCCGGCGGGCGGTACGGCCGACCACCACCGGGTCCCAGTGCGCCGCCTCGAAAAGCACGTTGGCGGTGCTGACGACGACCTCACTGGTCTCGCCGCCCATCACCGCGGCGAGCGAGATCGGCACCCCGTCGGCGTCCACACCCGCCCCGCCGGTCAGCCCGGCGTCGCAGATCACCAGGTCCTCCGGGTCCAGCGCCCGGTCGACCCCGTCCAGGGTGGTGAGCCGCTCCCCCGGCACCGCCCGACGCACGACCAGGTCACCCCGGAGCGCGTCCAGGTCGAAGGCGTGCATCGGCTGGCCGAGTTCGAGCATCAGGTAGTTGGTGATGTCGACGGCCAGCGAGATGCTCCGGATGCCGGCCACGGTGAGCCGCTGCCGCATCCACTGGGGCGACTCGGCGGTCGGGTCGACGCCGCGGACCACCCGGGCGGCGAACCGGTCGCAGCCGACGGTGTCGACGACCCGCACCGGGTACGCCGGCTGTGACGTCGCCCCGGGGGCGGTCACCTCGGCCGGGTCCCGGAACGGTACGTCGAAGGCGTGGGCCAGCTCCCGGGCCAGCCCGCGGACCGACATCGCGTACCCGCGGTCCGGGGTGATCTCCACCTCGACCACGACGTCGTCGAGCCCGACCACCGGCCGGGCGTCGTCGCCGGGCTTGGCCGGCACGTCCTCGGGCAGCACCAGGATGCCCTCGTGGTCGTCGCCGAGGCCGAGCTCACGCACCGAGCAGATCATGCCGTTGGAGTTCCGCCCGTACGTCTTGCGGGCCGAGATGGCGAAGTCGCCGGGGAGCACCCCGCCGGGCAGGATCACCACCACCCGGTCGCCGGGGGCGAAGTTCGTCGCCCCGCAGACGATCTCCTGCGGCTCGCCGGTGCCGTTGGCGGCCCCGACATCGACCCGGCAGAACCGGATCGGCTTCTTGAATCCGGTCAGCTCCTCGATCTCGAGGACCTCGCCGACCACCAGCGGGCCGGTGACCGTGTTCCGCAGGTCCACGATCGACTCGACCTCGATGCCGAGGTTGACCAGCGCCCGGTCCAGCTCCTCCGGGCTCAGCTCGGGGGGAAGCTCGACATGCTCACGCAGCCAGGAAACAGGAATTCGCATGACTCAGACCACCGCTCCGTTCGATGTCGCCGCACCCGTCACGTCGTCGCGCACCGCCGTCACACCTCGACCCCGAAGGCACGGGTGAACCGGACGTCCCCCTCGGCCATGTCCCGCATGTCACCGATGCCGTGCCGGAACATCAGGCTCCGGTCGATGCCCATCCCGAAGGCGAATCCGGAGTAGACGTCCGGGTCGATGCCGCAGGCGGTCAGCACCCGGGGGTTGACCATGCCGCAGCCGCCCCACTCGACCCAGCGCGGGCCGTCCCGATGCTGGGGGAACCAGACGTCGAACTCGGCGGACGGCTCGGTGAACGGGAAGTAGTGCGGCCGCCAGCGGGTCCGGGCGTCCGGGCCGAACAGCGCCCGGGCGAAGTGGTCCAGGGTGCCCCGCAGGTGGGCCATGGTGATGCCCTCGTCCACCACGAGCCCCTCCACCTGGTGGAAGACCGGGCTGTGGGTGGCGTCGAGTTCGTCGGTCCGGTAGACCCGGCCCGGGCAGACCACGTAGATCGGCGGTTTGCGGGCCAGCATGGTGCGGGCCTGCACCGGCGAGGTGTGGGTCCGCAGCACGATCCCCGGCACGTCCAGGTAGAAGGTGTCCATCGTGCCCCGGGCCGGGTGGTCCGGACCGATGTTCAGCGCGTCGAAGTTGGTCCACTCCAGCTCGACCTCGGGGCCCTCGGCGATCTCGTAGCCCATCCCGACGAAGAGGTCGCCGATCCGTTCCGCGAGGGTGCTCACCGGGTGCCGGGCGCCACGCGGACGCCGGTCGTACGGCAGGGTGACGTCCACCCGTTCCTCGGCCAGGATCCGCTCGGCCTGGGCGGCCTGCACCACCTCGAGGCGCGCGGCGTGCGCCGCCTCGATCTCCCGGCGGGCCTCGTTGACCCGCTTGCCGGCGTCGGACTTGGCGGCCGGCGGCAGGGCGCCGATCTCCCGACGGGCCAGGGACACCGGTGCCCGGTCGCCCAGGTGTTGGCGGCGCAGCTCGGCGAGGGTCTCGGGATCGGTGGCGGCGTCGAACGCGGCCGTCGCGTCGGCGACCGCCGCCGCCAGCGCCTCCGGGGCGAGCAGGGCGACCTGTTTCGGGTCGTACGGGTCGTTGCGATAGGTCATGACGTGCAGCTACTCCCTCTGCGTCGCGGGCGGTGCCCCGCTGCCTGGCGCGTCGAATGTCCCGCTGCGCCGTGCTGGTTGCCCTGCGGTGCCGCCTCGGCGAACGCCGGCCGGACCGCGCACGTCGACAGGTCACGACCCGCTGGGGCGGTGACCCTACGCCGTGGCGAACCCCGGCCCGCGGCGCGGGCGCCGGCAGGACCGGCGACGGATGCGGACAGGTCGGTGGGCGGCCCTCACGGGCGGCCACCAGAGTCTACGGACGGGCGGCTCGGCCGCAGCCCGCCGGTGGGAGGTACGCAGGGAGGCGTGTCAGCCCTGCCGCCCGCCGACACCGGCGGGCTGGCTAAACGAGTGGCGTCGCACGGCTGGCCCGCGCGACTCTCCGCACCCGGTCATCAGGTCGACATCTCCCCGGTCCTGGTCCGCGTCTCCGAGGTAACCGGACCGCCCCCGGGATCGGGGTGCGGGCGGCCGGGACGCAGTGCTCTGGCCGAAGCGTACAGGCAAACCGCCGCGGCGGCAGCCAGGTTGAGACTCTCGGCGCGGCCGTGCAGCGGCACCCGGACCCGGTGGTCGGCCGCCCCGGCCAGCTCGGCCGGCAGGCCGTGCGCCTCGGAACCGAAGAGCCAGGCGGTCGGCCGGGCCAGGGCGCCGACGTCGGTGAGGTCGTCGAGGTCGGTCTCGCCGTAGCCGGAGGCGGCGAGCACGGCCAGGCCGGCGGCGCGCAGCGTGGCGACCGTCTCGGCCGGGTCGGCGGCCCGGACCACGTCGAGGTGGAAGAGGCTGCCGGCGGAGGCCCGAACACACTTGCCGTTGTACGGGTCGACGGCCTCCCCGGCGAAGACCACCGCCTGTGCCCCGGCCGCGTCGGCGGTCCGCAGCACCGTGCCGGCGTTGCCCGGGTCGCGGATCCCGGCGAGCACGGCAACCAGTCGCGGCCCCGTCCCCACCGCCTCGGCCAGCGGCACGTCGAGCTGGTGGCAGACGGCGACAACGCCCTGTGGGGCGACGGTCTCGGTGAGTGCGGCGAGCGCCTCGTCGGTCAGCGCCGAGACCGGGATCCCGGCGGCGGTGGCGGTGCCGGCCAGGTCGGCGTACCGGTCGAGGCCGGCCGGGGTGCCGAAGAGTTCGACAACAGCGCCGGGAACGGTCAGCGCCTCGCGGACCGCCTGCGGGCCCTCGGCGAGGAACCGTCCGGTCTGGTCGCGTTCCCGGCGGCGCTGCAGCCGGCGGGCGGCGACGACCCTCGGGGTACGGGGCGTGAACAGTTGCTGCTCCGGGGTGTGGACATGGTCGAGGCGCCCCACCTGCGGGTTGACCGACATGCGGGACGCCTCGATCGGTGTGGCGAGGTCAGGCGGCCTGAGCCGACGCGCCGCCGGTGCCCTCGGCCGCCACGGCGACGCGGGCGACCTCGACGATGGCCGCGAAGGCCGTCGGGTCGTTGACCGCGAGGTCGGCCAGGATCTTGCGGTCGACCTCCACCCCGGCGAGCTTGAGGCCCTGGATGAGCCGGTTGTAGGTCATCCCGTTGGCGCGGGCACCCGCGTTGATCCGGGTGATCCACAGCTGCCGGAAGTCGCCCTTGCGGTCCCGCCGGTCCCGGTAGGCGTACTGCATCGAGTGCAGCACCTGCTCCTTGGCCTTGCGGTAGAGCCGGGAGCGCTGGCCCCGGTAACCGCTGGCGGTTTCCAGCAGCGTACGGCGCTTCTTCTGAGCGTTCACTGCCCGCTTGACGCGTGCCATCTCAACTACTCCTTCAGGTCAGGCGCGCGTCAGCGGGCCAGCAGCTTCTTGATCCGCTTGAAGTCGGCCTTGGCCACCTCGACGGTGCCGGTGAGCCGGCGAGTCCGGGTGGAGGCCTTCTTCTCCAGGTTGTGGCGCATACCGGCCTGCTGGGCAACGATCTTGCCCTTGCCGGTCACCTTGACCCGCTTACCCATCCCGGTGTGGCTCTTCATCTTCGGCATCTGGTGCGTCTCTCCCCTGTTACTCGCCGGCGGTCCCGGCGGGTCCGGCCGCGGTCTGCGCCGCATCCTCGGCCGGCGGTGCCTCGGCGGCACCGGCCTCCCGCTCGCGCGGCGAGCCCGCCCTGGCCGCCGTGGCGGCGGCCTTGGTGGCCCGATGCGGAGCCAGGACCATGATCATGTTACGACCGTCCTGCTTCGGAGCGGCCTCGACGTATCCCAGTTCCGAGATCTCGGACTCGAGTCGACGCAGCAGCCGGTAGCCCAGCTCCGGCCGGCTCTGCTCGCGACCCCGGAACATGATCGTCACCTTGACCTTGTCGCCCGCCTTGAGGAACCGCACCACGTGACCCTTCTTGGTCTCGTAGTCGTGCGGGTCGATCTTCGGACGGAGCTTCATCTCCTTGATGACGGTCTGTTGCTGGTTACGCCTGGCTTCGCGCGCCTTGAGTGCACTCTCGTACTTGTACTTGCCAAAGTCCATGAGCTTGCACACCGGCGGGCGCGCCATGGGCGCAACCTCGACCAGGTCCAGGTCGACGTCCGCGGCCAGCTGAAGAGCGCGCTCGAGTGGGACGATGCCCACCTGCTCACCCTCCGGGCCGACCAGTCGGACCTCACGTGCCCGGATCTGCTCGTTCACGCGTGGCTCGACGCTGATGGGGCCTCCTCGTGGTGATCCTCACCGGCCCCGCGTCAGCGGTGGCCGGCCCTACGGTGTACGACCAAAAGCAGAAGGCCCCGGCATATGCCAGGGCCCGCTCGACCGGTCACACGGCAACCCCGGAGGGTCGCCAACCCGGCTCGGCATGACCGAACCGATGACCGGACCCGGCCACCACAGGCGGCGACTCGGGTGGGAGCAGGCGCTCCGCTTCGTGACTGTTTCGGGTGCGTGTGCCGCTTCAGGCGCGTGTAACGCTTCAGGTGCGTATGCCGCGCCGAGCGGCCTGAACACAGCCCAAGACAGTGGTCGACCGCTAAAGACTAGCAGGTCAGCCCGCACAATGCCAAAACGGGCACCCCAGGTCGCGCAGCTCCGCGGCGTGAGTCGGCGACCGGCCGTCACCGGCCCGGCGGCAGTGCCCGGCCCGGGTCGCTCAGACGGTCACCGGCTCACGGTGCGCGACGTGCAGGGCGCGCAGCGCGCGTACCCCGTCGACCGCTCGTTCCCGGTCCACCACCTGCAGGGCGAGGATCGGCAGCAACTCGTCGTCGTCCAGTTCGACGCTGGCCCAGGCGGAGCCCCGGTTGAACCGGATCCCCCGGACCGCGTCCCAGGGCAGCTCGTAACCACCGAAGACGTTGCGTACCCGGATGCCCCGGGCGTCCCCGACCACCCGCGGCCGGGTGAAAAGCAGCACCACACCCGCGACGAGCAGCCCCAGGCCGATCATGGCCAACTGGTCGCCGCGCTGGAAGGTCGCCTGGCCACTGCCGGTCGAGCCGTGCAGGCCGATGCTGAGCAGCGTGAACATCAGGACCAACGCGGGCGCCAGAATCCAGCAGACCACCCGGATACGGTGCGGCCGTACCTGAACGGCGGCGGGCTCTCGGCGAACGGCGGGGTCGGTCACGGGCCCAGTCTGCCATCCGGACCGGACCCGGCGGCCGTCAGGTGGCGGTCGGCGCGCTGCGCACGGCCCGGCCCGACACCACCACGGCGAGCAGGGTCAGGACCGCCCCGGCCAGCACCGCCAGACTCGCCCCCGGCCCGCCCGGCCGGGCGTCCAGCAGGAGCGCCCCGCCGAGCTGACCGGCGACCAGCGCCAACCCGGTACGCAACAGTCCCACCGACCGGATCCCGAGCAGCACCACGACGGTGATCCCCACCCCGAGCGGGCCACCGACGTAGAGGTACCAGCCGGCCGGCCAGTCGACGCTGCCGAGCCGGGCCGCCGCACCGGTCAGCGCGGCCAACACCGCCATCGCGCTGGCGCTCACCGCGAAGTTGGTCGCGGTCGCGGCGGCCGGATTGCCGGTGGCGGCGAGCCTGCCGTTCAACGCCCCCTGTACGGCGATCAGCACCCCACCGAGCACCCCGGCCAGCAGCAGGCCCGGGGCGAGTTCCCCGACCGGGCGGCCGACCTGCGCCAACGCCACCGCCCCGATGCCGAGCAGCGCACCGGTGAGCCGGGGTCCGGTCAGCCCGAGCCGACCCGCCGGGGCGAGCCGGGTCCGGTCCACGGCGAGACCCCCGGCGCTGTTCCCGGCGACCTGGGCGATGGTGAAGACCGCCACCCCGAGCACCGGTACGACGTACGTGCCGGCGGCGATGAAAAACGTCCCGCAGAGCCCACCCAGGTACGTCCACCACGGCAGCCGGGCCCGGCGCAGCGTCCGCAGCCCGGTCCGCATCGACGGCAGGGCGACCAGCCCCAGCAGGACCACGACCAGCCCGCCGGTGTTGTTGACCAGACCGCCGATGACCGGGTGCCCGGTCTGCCGTCCCAACTCGGCGTTGGCCAGGTTCTGCCCCGCGGAACCGACCCCGGCGGCCACCGTCAGCCCGATCGCCGCCCACCCGGGCAGCACCTTCCCCACCGGTCGAACCGGCACCCTCACCACCGCGACACTCCGTCCGAGACGTGCGGCGGGCGGTCGCCGTTCGACCCGCTCCGCACCACGTAGCCCCACCTTCACGCACCGACGGACCCACTGTCAGTGACCAAGATCGCGCCCGGCGGAATCAGTCCGCCTCGACCACCCGGTTCGCCCAGGCCCAGGCGGCGATCTCGACCCGGTTCCGGAGCCCGAGTTTGCTCTGGATACCGGAGACGTGACTCTTGACGGTGCTCAGTGAGATGAACAGTTCGGCGCCGATCTCCTGGTTGGTCCGTCCCCGGGCGATCGCCCGGACCACCTCGATCTCCCTGGCGGAGAGCGGTCGGGTCTGCCCGGTCCCGACCGGCGCCGCGCTGACCGTCAGGTGCCGCAGCAGTCGCAGGGTGACCGACGGTGAGATCAGGGCGTCGCCGGCGTACGCCGCCCGGACCGCCTCGACCAGCAGCGCGGGGCCGGCGTCCTTGAGCACAAAACCGACCGCTCCGCAGCGCAGCGCGCCGTGCACGTACTCGTCGAGGTCGAAGGTGGTCACCACCACCACCCGCAGCGGTCGCGGCATGCCGGGGCCGGCGAGCGCCCGGGTCACCTCGATGCCGTCGAGCCGGGGCATCCGGATGTCCACCAGGCAGACGTCCGGCCGCAACCGCCGGGCCAGGTCGATCGCCTCCACCCCGTCGGCGGCCTCGGCGACCACCCGGATGTCCGGCTGGTCCTCGAGGATGAACCGCAGTCCGCCGCGGACCATCGCCTGGTCGTCGGCGAGCAGCACGCTGATCGTCATCGTCGCTCCGGCGCCGGGACCGGCAGGGTGGCGTGCACCGCCCAGCCGGCACCGGGTCGTGGTCCGACCCGAAGGGTGCCGCCGAGGGTCTCCACCCGCTCCCGCATCCCGACCAGCCCGTAGCCACGGTCCGGCGAACGGCGGCCCGGCAGCGGTGGCGCGTCGTCGACCACCTCGACAGTGACGCCTCGCCGCTGCTCGTCTACCCGGACGGTGACCGTCCGAGCATGCGGGGCGTGCCGGGACACGTTGGTCAGCGACTCCTGGACAACCCGGTAGACCGTGCTGGTCACCTCGGGCGGCCAGCCTGTCGGACCCTCGGGGTGGTGCAGCCGGACGACCGGGCGGCCGGGTCCGGCGAACCGCGTGACGAGTTCGTCGAGATGTTCCGGTGCGGCGGTCGCGGACGGGGCGTCGTCGACGTCGCGCAGCACCCCGACCACCCGGCGCATCGCGCCCAGCGCCGCCGACCCGGCGGTCTCGATGCCGGCCAACGCCTCCGCCAGCCCGGCCGGCGTCCCCGGGCCGCCGGTGGGCCGCCGGGTGGCGAGCTGGGCGGCCTGGGCCTGGAGCACGATGCCGGTGACGTGGTGGGCGACGACGTCGTGCAGCTCGCGGGCCAGCGCCAGCCGTTCGTCACGGCGTACCCGCTCGGTCGTCGTGGCCCGGCGGACGTCGAGCAGCCGCAGCACCAGGCCGGTCGAGACGGCGGCGGACAGGCCCAGCCCGTTCAGTACGGTCACCGCGCCGACGCCGGCCGAGGAGGGAAAGACCAACCAGGTCGCCACCACCAGCCCCAGGTTCGCCAGCACCGCCGTGCCGGCCGGTACCGGCGGCAGCGTGCGCAGGGCCGAGCCGACGAGCACGGCGAGCGCCAGGGTCAACGCCAGGCCGGGCTCGGCCGGCAGGCCGGCGGCCCCGGCGACGCCGAGCGACGCCGCCCCGACCAGAAGCCCGGCGGCCGTCGTCACGGCCCGGTGCCGACGGCGTACCAGGGCGAGCCCGCAGCCGGACAGGCCGGCAACCGCGTCGAAGATCCAGTAGCCGCCGCCCCAGCTGTCGGCGAAAGCAACCGCCTGGGTCACCAGCGCCAGGGCGAAGACGACCCCCAGTCCGACGTCGGCAACGACAACCGGCCAGCTGGCGAGGCGGTCCCGAACATCCACGCCGTACAGACTACGGAACGCCGGACGCGGGCCGGACCGGTCAAAAGTACGGTCGCCGGCGGCGCGAACCATGCCGCGGACCGATGCTCGCACCGCCCGCCGTCCGCACGATGAGCCGATGCCACAACACCACTCCGCCCCGGCGCTGCACGCCGAGGGCCTGACCAAGCGGTACGGCCGTCGCCCCGCGCTGGTCGACTGCCACCTGGAGATCCCGCCCGGCCGGATCATCGGACTGGTCGGCCCCAACGGGGCCGGCAAGTCGACACTGCTGCAGCTGGCCTGCGGCCTGATCACGCCGACCTCCGGCAGCCTGCGGGTGCTCGGCGCGCCACCCGCTGCCGACGCCACCCATCTGGCCCGGGTGAGCTTCGTCGCCCAGGACATGCCGGTGTACGCCAACCTGACCGTCGCGGACCACCTGCGGATGGGTGGCCGGCTCAACCCGGGCTGGGACGCCGACCTGGCCGACCGACGGGTCACCCGGCTGGGTCTGGACCCGCGCCAGCGGGCCGGGCGGCTCTCCGGCGGGCAGCGCGCCCAACTCGCCCTGACCATCGCCGCCGCCAAGCGGCCCGAGCTGCTGATGTTCGACGAGCCGGCCGCCGCGCTCGACCCGCTGGCCCGTAGCGGCTTCCTCCGGGACCTGACCGAGCTGGTCACCGAACTCGGCGCCAGCGCGATCTTCTCCTCACACCTGCTCGCCGACGTCGAACGCGTCTGCGACCACCTGATCGTTCTCGGTGGAGGCCGGGTCCAGCTCGCCGGGGACGTCCGTGCGCTGCTCGCCACCCACCACCGGCTGGTTCCGGCACAGGATGGACCCGAACGGCTGCCCACCGGGGTCGAGCCGGTCTGGTCGTGGCACACCGACGGGCACCGCAGGACCGTGGTACGGGCTCCGGGGCCGCTGCCAGACGGGCCGTGGCGGGTCGAACCGGTGCCGCTGGAGGAACTGGTGCTCAGTTACCTGAGTCGCGCCGCCGCCGGGCCGACCGGCTCCGGACCGGCGGACTCCGGACCTGCGGGCTCCGGGCCGACAGGCTCCGGACCGGCCGCGACGGCGTGGGAGGTCCGGCGATGATCTGGTGGACCTGGCGGCAGTTCCGCACCCAGGCGGTGGTGGCCGCCGTCCTGCTCGCCGTGCTGGCGACCGCTCTCGTGGTCTTCGGCCTCCACCTCCGCCAGGAGTACCGGGCCGCGGCCGCGGACTGCTCCGGCCCGGCCGGGTGTGTCGCGCAACTGGCCCAGTTCCAAGACAGTTACCGCAACCCGCTCTACCTGCTCGACGCCCTGCTGATCCTCGCCCCCGCCCTGGTCGGGATGTTCTGGGGCGCGCCCCTGGTCGCCCGGGAACTCGAGACCGGCACCCACCGGCTGGTCTGGAACCAGAGCATCACGCGGCAACGCTGGCTGACGGTGAAACTGGCGCTGTCCGGCCTGGCCGCGATGGCCGTCGTCGGGCTGTCCAGTGTCCTGCTGACCTGGGCGGCAAGCCCGTACGACGCGGTCGCCGGTGACCGGTTCACCGCACTGCTGTTCGGCGCCCGCAACATCGCACCGGTCGGGTACGCCCTGTTCACCATGGTGCTCGGTACGGTGTTCGGCCTGCTGGTCCGGCGTACCGTGCCGGCGATGGCGCTCACCTTCGTACTGGTCGTCGCCGTCCAGGTGCTGGTGCCGACCGCGATCCGCCCGCACCTGGCCCCGCCGGTGGTCGCCGCGTACCCGGTGACCGCGGACACGGTACGGAACCTCACGTTCCTCGGCAGCGAGGCGGACATCGGCGGCCTCCGGGTCCCCGACGCGTGGGTGGTGTCGCACAGCAAGCTGCTCGGCGCCGACGGTCGACAGGTCGACCAGGCTCGGTACGACCGCTGCCTCGGCGGCGGGTTCGACGGGGTGGCGGACTGCCTGGGCGCCCTCGATCTGCACGTCGAGGTGACGTACCAGCCGGGGCACCGGTACTGGACGTTCCAGTGGCGGGAGTCGGGGCTCTACCTGGCGGCCGCCCTGCTGCTGGCGGGTCTGGGCCGGTGGGTGGTCCGCCGGCGGATCGGCTAGCCGGTCCGGCCAGGCCAGGCGGAAGGCCGGCGGCACCGCCCACGATGCCGCCGGTCCCCGCCCGCCTCAATACCGGCCGGGGATGGGCGGGGAGAATGGTCGGATGGCGAAACGCGACCGTCGGGGCAGGTCGGCCCCGGACTCCGGCAGGCCGTGTCCGTGCGGCTCCGGGCAGCCGTACCCGGAGTGCTGCGGGGCGCTGCACGAGGGCCGCGCCAGCGCGGCGACCGCCGAGGCCTTGATGCGCTCCCGGTTCACCGCGTTCGCGCTCGGTGATCCGGGGTACCTGCTCCGGACCTGGCATCCCCGCACCCGACCGGCCCGGCTGACCCTCGACCCGGGCCAGCGGTGGACCCGGCTCGACATCCTGGACACCGACCGGGGCGGACTGTTCGACACCACCGGCACGGTCGAGTTCCGGGCGCACTACCGGCACGCCGGGCACGCCGGCGAGCAGCGGGAACGCAGCCGCTTCGTCCGGGACGACGGCAACTGGGTCTACCTCGACGCCGAGCAGGACCGGTAATCGGCTGGTCAAGGCCGGATCGGCTGGTCAAGGCCGGATCGGCTGGTCAAGGCCGGATCGGCTGGTCAAGGCCGGATCGGCTGGTCAAGGCCGGACGGTGACGCCGACCAGGGCCGTAATGGGGTGGTCGGAGCCGGTCGGCGGCTCTAGCCTCGACGGATGCGTGGACGGTTCGTACCGGGCCTGGAGTTGTGCCGGCGGCTCTACCTCGAGGCGGTACGTCCGCTGCTCGACGAGTCCTTCCCTGGGCTGCGGTACGCCGCGGCTCGGCTCGGCCCGGGCTCGGAGGTGCTCGGCTTCGACACCGAACGGTCCGTCGACCACGACTGGGGTCCCCGACTGGACCTGTTCCTGTCCGCCGGGGACCTCGCCCGGCACGGCGAACCGATCACCGCGCTGCTCGCCGGACGACTGCCGGCGGTCTTCCACGGCTGGCCGACCCACTTCACGCCGCCCGGAGCCCGGGTCCGGGTGATGACCCCGACCGACGGGCCGGTGGCGCACCGGGTGCTGGTCGCCGACCTCGGTGCCTGGTACACCGGGCAGCTCGGCTTCGACCCGCGCCGGGGTGTCGGCACCCTCGACTGGCTGACGGTACCCGCCCAGCGGCTGGCCGAGGTCACCGGCGGGGCGGTCTTCCACGACGGCACCGGTGAACTGACCGGGCTGCGGGACCGGCTCCGCTGGTATCCGGACGACGTCTGGCGGCACCTGCTCGCCGCGCAGTGGACCCGGATCGCCGAGGAGGAGGCGTTTGTCGGGCGGACCGCCGAGGTCGGTGACGAACTGGGCAGCCGGGTGGTGGCGGCCCGGCTGGTCCGCGACCTGATGCGGCTGAGTCTGCTGCTGGCCCGCCGGTATCCGCCGTACCAGAAGTGGCTGGGCAGCGCGTTCGCCGGCGTACCGGAGGCGGCCGGGATCGCCGCCCGGCTCGCCGAGGTGCTCGACGGGGACGCCGAGCGGCGACAGGCCGCCCTCTGCGACGCGTACGAGCTGGTCGGCGCCTGGCAGAACCGGCTCGGGCTCGCCGACCCCGTCGACCCCACCCGCCGCCCGTTCCACGACCGGCCGTACCCGGTGCTCGACGCCGGCCGGTTCGCCGCCGCGCTGCTCGCCCGGATCACCGACCCGGAACTGGTCGGGCTGCCACCGCTCGGCGCCGTCGACCAGGTCGTGGACAGCACCGCCGTACTCTGCCGGCCTCCGCTGGCCCGGGCGGTGCTGGCGGCGGCCCACCGGGCCGGCACGGACCTGGCGGGGTCCCGGTGACCGGCGGCGGGCACGCCGCGCTGCGGGTGGTGCACGTCCACCGGCCCGCCGGCCGGAACCTGCTGCTGCTGACCGGGCCACGGTCGGGTCGGCTGCTCACGGTCGGGGACGCTGTCGTGATCCGGACACCGGACGGTGGGACACATCGGACCCACGTGCGGACGGTCGAGCCGCACACCCGGCCGGGGACGACCACTGTCGGGGTGCCCGCCGAGATCGGCGACGTTCCGGCCGGATCCCTGCTCTGCCCGCTCTGACCAGCGGTTCCTTCGACCGTGCCGGTGCCCGCGGCGGGTCCGCCCCGGCTCCCGGGCCGCCGTCAAGTGCCCCGTTCGGCCGGTAAGAGACGGAGCGTTGGACGTCTGGTCTATCGATCAACAGGGTGCGACGATGCGCACGACCCTAGGTGTCGAGAGGGGAACAATGAGAAAAAGCATGTGGCTGCGGGTGGGTCTCGCCGCCGCTCTTGTCCCGCCGCTGGCGTTGGTGACGTCCGCCAGCCCGGGTATGGCCGAGCCCGCACCGCCGTTCACCGCGACCGGACTCAACCCGGTCTCGACGATCAGCGGAGCCAAGGCGCCCAGCAGCAGTCTGGCCCGTACCGACCCGGCGCTGCTGGGTCGCAAGGACAACACCCCGACCCCGGTCATGGTCAAACTCGACTACGACGCGGTGGCCGCCTACGAGGGCGGGGTCAGCGGGTACGCCGCGACCAGCCCGGCGACAACCGGCCGCAAGCTCTCCGGCTCCAGCGCCGAGCGGCGGTACGCGGACTACCTCGCCGGCCGGGAGAAGGCGTTCGTCGGCGACCTGACCAGACGGGTCCCGACCGCCCGGGTCGGGCAGCGCCTGCGCACCGTCTACGGCGGCGTCGCCGCGGTCGTACCGGCCAACCGGATCGGTGAGCTGCTGAAGATGGACGGTGTGGTCGCCGTCCAGCAGGACACCCTGCGCCAGCCGTTGACCGACTCCAGTGGCGCGTTCATCGGGGCGACCTCGCTCTACCCGCAGCTCGGCGGTACCCGCAACGCGGGCAAGGGGGTTGTGGTCGGGGTGATCGACACCGGCGCCTGGCCGGAGCACCCGTCCTTCGCCGACCAGGGCAACCTCGGCACCCCACCGGCCAAGCCGGACGGCACACGGCGTACCTGCGACTTCGGCGACAATCCGCTGACCCCGGCGACCGACGTCTTCGCCTGCAACAACAAGCTGATCGGCGGCGAGCGCTTCCTCGAGACGTACGACCTGGTGGCCGGGGACGACGTCTACGACTCGGCCCGGGACAGCGGCGGCCACGGTACGCACACCGCCTCCACGGCGGTCGGCAACGTGGTCAACTCCGCCAAGGTCTTCGACGTCGAGCGGGGGCCGGTGGCCGGTATCGCGCCCGGCGCCTGGCTCTCGGTCTACAAGGTGCTCGGCCCGCAGGGCGGCTTCACCTCCGACATCGTGGCCGCGATCGAGCAGTCGGTGAAGGACGGCGTCGACGTCCTCAACTACTCGATCGGCGGCGGTGGCGGCGGCGCGACCGACCCCAGCATGCAGGCGTTCCGGGACGCGTACGCGGCGGGCGTCTTCGTCTCCGCCTCGGCCGGCAACTCCGGTCCGGGCGCCGGCACCGTGGACAACTACGTCCCGTGGGTCACCACCGTGGCGGCCTCCACCCAGACCCGGCAGTTCAGCTCGACGCTGACCCTCAGCGGCGGCGGCCAGACGCTGACCCTGACCGGCGCCTCGATCACCTCCGGTGTGCCGACCGCCACCCCCGTGGTACTGGCCGAGTCGGTCCCCGGTTACCCCGGCGGGGCGCTGTGCCAGGCCCCGGCGGCGGCCGGCAGCCTCACCGGCAAGATCGTGGCCTGCCAGCGGGGCGGCAACGGCCGGATCGAGAAGGGCCACAACCTGGCCCAGGGCGGCGCGGCCGGCATGATCCTCTACAACCCGGCGCTGCAGGACGTGGTGACCGACAACCACTTCCTGCCGACCGTGCACCTGGCCGACGGCACCCAGTTCAAGGCGTTCATGGCCGCGCACGGCAGTGTCACGGCGTCGTTCACCGGTGGCACGAAGTCCACCGCCAAGGGTGACGTGATGGCGGCGTTCTCGTCACGCGGGCCGGGTGGTCTGGTCCTCAAGCCGGACATCACCGGTCCGGGTGTCCAGATCCTGGCCGGCAACACGCCGACCCCGGACGCGGTCGACGGCGGCCCGGCCGGCCAGTACTACCAGGCGATCGCGGGCACCTCGATGTCCGCGCCGCACATCGCCGGCTCGGCCGCGCTGCTGGCCGCCCTGCACCCGGGCTGGACGCCCGGTCAGATCAAGTCGGCGATGATGACCACCGCGAAGACCAGTGGGGTGGTCAAGGAGGACGAGACCACCAAGGCGGACCCGCTGGACTACGGCGCCGGCCGGATCGACCTGACCAGGGCGGGCGAGCCGGGGCTCACCTTCGACGAGACCGCGGACCGGATGCTCGAGCTGGGTGCCGACCCGGTGAACGCCATCCACCTCAACCTGCCGTCGGTCGACGCCAAGGTGATGCCGGGCAGTGTCAGCACCGTCCGTACCGCGACGAACGTCAGCGGCAAGACGCAGACGTACACGGTGCGGACGAGCGCTCCGACGCAGAGCCGGATCAGCGTCTGGCCGAGCCGGTTCACCCTCAAGGCCGGCAAGTCGGTGGAGCTGAGGATCACCGTCTCGTCGAGCGCGCCGACCGGGCAGTACTTCGGCGAGATCCAGCTCGTGCCGTCGTCGAAGAACCTGCCGACGCTGCACCTGCCGGTGGCCTTCGTGCCGCAGCAGGGCGACGTGTCGCTGGCCACCGCCTGCACGCCGGACCCGGTGTCCTGGCTGGGCGGCAGCACCTGCACGGTGACCGCGCAGAACAACTCCTCGACCGCGACCACGGCGAACCTGACCACCAGGACCACGCCGCATCTGCCGATCGAGTCCGCGTCCGGTGCCACGGTGCGGAGCCCGTTCAAGGTGGAGAAGAAGAACGTCAGCCTGGCGGGGCAGAAGGCCGGCGTCCCGTCCCTCGGGCCGGGCACGGTCGCCGGGGCGTGGCTGCCGCTCGCCTCGTTCGGCCTCACCCCGGTGGCGGTCGGTGACGAGGAACTGGTCAACTTCCCGGTGCCGGAGTTCGTCTTCAACGGGGTGAAGTACACCTCGATCGGGGTCGACTCGAACGGCTACCTGGTGGCGGGTCCGGCCACGGCCGAGGACAACAACTGCTGCAACCTGCCGGCGTCGCTGCCGAACCCGGACCGTCCGAACAACGTCCTGGCACCGTTCTGGACCGATCTGGACGGCACCGGGGCACCCGGCATCTACGTCGGCCTGCTCACCTCGGGGACCAGCCGCTGGGCGGTCGTGGAGTGGCAGGTCAACGTCTGGGGCACCACCTCGAACCGGCACTTCCAGGTCTGGATCGGGCTCAACGGCACCCAGGACATCGCCTTCGCCTACGACCCGGCCGCGTTGCCGGCCAACCCGAACCAGCCGTACCTGGTCGGGGCGGAGAACGCCGACGGCACCGGCGGCGCCTCGCTGCCGGCGGGTGCGCTGCCCACCGGCGACCTGCGGGTCACCAGCACCGACCCGACCCCGGGCGGGACGGCCTCGTACACCGTCAGGGTGCGCGGCCTGATCCCCGGTACCGGCACCGTCACCAGCACGATGACCACACCGATCGTGCCGGGGACGACCGTGGTGACCGACGACGTCAAGGTCAACTTCCTGGGCGGCCGGTGACCGGCTGACCCACACCACAGGTACGGAGGGCGCCCGGGTCAGCTACCCGGGCGCCCTCCGGTCTCCGGCGGCCGGTGCGGACTACGCCCGGCGGTACACCGAGACGTGACTGCGACTCTCCGAGGTGAACGGTGAACGGTCCCAGTCGGCGTACCGCTCGGCAAGCCGGAGCCCGGCCCGCTCGGCCAGCTCGTCGATCTGCTCCGGCCAGCGGTAGTGCATGCCGAACGGTTTGACCGAGATCCCGTCGTTGCTGATCCGGATCGTCTGCCGCAGGAACGTCTGGGCGGCCCGGTCGTACCGGTGCACCCGCAGGGTGACCGACTCCTCGGTCACCCGCCGTACCTCAAGCTGCTCGTCCCGGTCGAAGTCGGCCGGGTCGGGAACGAACGCCTCGACGACAAACGCCCCACCCGGCGCCAGCACCCGGGCGACGTTGCGGAGACAGTCCGCCTGTCGCTCGGCCCTGACCAGGTTGAACAGGGTGTTGTAGACGAGATACACCAGATCGAACCGACCGGTGACCGGCACGTCCGCCATGTCGGCGAGCACGACCGGGATCCGGTCGCCGCCCGGCTTGGCCCGCAACCCGGCCACCATCTCCTCGGACGCCTCGACGCCCTCGACAGGCACGCCCCGGGCGGCCAGGGGAATCGCGACCCGCCCGGTGCCGATCGCGAGTTCCAACGTCCGGCCGCCGTCGGCCAGCTCGGCGAGGAAGTCGACGGCCGGACCCGGGTCGGGGTTGGGGCCGTCGTCGTAGCCCTCGGACCACTGCCGGCCGAACAGGCCAGGATCGTCGAGAAGGGACATCAGTCACCCTCCCCGACCCGGTCGGACGGGGGTACGACGGGCGGACCGTCGGACGGATTCCTGCTATCGGCGCCCGGCGGCGCCACGATCACGGTGATCGACGTACTCATGAAGCCTCACATCCTGTGGGTGGTTGACAGTTGCGTGCTGGCGGTACGACGACGATGGACGCATCGGACAACTCCTCTCGGTGGGCTTCCCGGTCTCCCCCACCCCAGCAGACCCCTGGGGGCGGCGGCAATCGAATTAGGTCCGCTGGTTGCGGTAGGCACGGGGGGTGAGACCGGTGGTGCGTTTGAAGGCAACGCTGAGCGCGCTCTCCGAGCCGTACCCGACAGCGCGGGCGATGGCAGCGACCGTCTCCTCGCCGCCCCGCAGGCGCTCGGCGGCCAGCTCGATCCGCCAGGCGGTGAGGTACTCCAACGGGCCACGCCCCACCACGTGTTTGAAGCGGGCGGCCAGTGTCGAGCGGGACACCGCGGCGGTACCCGCCAGTTCGGCCACCGTCCACGGCCGGGTCGGCCGGGCGTGTATCGCCCGCAGGGCGGGGGCGACGACCGGATCCGCCAGGCCCGCCAGCCAGCCCGAGGAGGCGCCTCGGTGCAGGTGCAGACGCAGGATCCGGATCAGCATGACCAGGGCGAGATGCTCGGCGACCGCCTGGGCGCCGGGACGGCCCTGTCGTAGTTCGGCGTCGATCTCCCCGATGGCCCAGTGGATGCTCGCCGCCTCCGGCGTCGCGGCCGGTACGTGGACGACCGGAGGCAGACTGTCCAGCAGCAGGGCGCGGGCCCGATCGGTGAACGAGAAGGCGCCGCCGGAGAGCAGGACGTCGTCGCCCTCGCCGGTCCGGGCCACCCCGTCGACCGCCGCCTGGAAGATCGGTTGGGCCGGCTCGGCCGGGAGGTCCAGGTCACTGGCGAGGGTGAAGCACCGGGGCCGGGTCAGCAGGAAGCAGTCGCCCGTCTCGAGGACCACCCGGTCCGGTCCGCCGTCGACCCGGAGCAGGCAACGCCCCCGGCGTACGACGTTGAACTTGACGCCGATCGGTGGACCGAACCGGACGGCCCACCGTCCCCCGGCGACCATGCCGGTGGAGAGCTGGCTGGTGGTGCCAAGCAGGGCGAGAACCTCGTCCAGGGGATCCACCGGCAACCTCTCGTTGGACTATCACTAAAGAGTGACGGATTCCAGACTACAGACAGTCCAGAAGGTGCCGCATAACGTCGCTCGTATGACAGAAGCGCCACGCCTGACCACACCATTCACCGCCCGGACCAGCGCCGCCGAGATTCTCGACGGCGTCGACCTCACCGGCCGCCGGATGATCGTCACCGGCGGTGCCTCCGGTATCGGCCTGGAGACCACCCGGGCCCTCGCCGGCGCCGGCGCGGAGGTCACCGTCGCCACCCGGGATCCCCGGCTGGCCGAACCGCTGGTCGCGGAGTTCGCCGGCGACGGTCCGGGCAGCGTCCGTACGGCCGCGCTCGACCTGAACGACCTGCGGTCCGTCGACGCGTTCGTGGCCGCCTGGCAGGGCCCGGTGCACGCGGTGGTCGCCAACGCCGGCATCATGGCGGTGCCCACCCGCCAGGTCAGTCCGGAGGGCTGGGAACTCCAGCTCGCCACCAACTACCTCGGTCACTTCGCGCTGCTCCGGGGGCTGCACGCCGGTCTGCGCGCCGCCGGGTCCGCCCGGGTGGTGGTGGTCAGCTCCGGGGCGCACCTGGCGCACCCGTTCGACTTCGACGACCCGCAGTTCGAGCGGCAGGCCTACGACCCGTGGGTGGCGTACGGCCGCTCGAAGACCGCCGACGTGCTGCTCACGGTCGGCATCGCCCGACGCTGGGCGGCCGACGGCGTCACCGCCAACGGACTCAGCCCCGGCTACATCATGACCAACCTGCAGCGGCACCTGGACGACGCGACGCTGCGCGCCTTCGGGGTGTTGGACGAGGCCGGCAACCGCACCGAACCCGACTACTTCAAGACTCCGGCGCAGGGCGCCTCGACCTCGGTGCTGCTGGCGGCGTCGCCGCTGGTCGAAGGGGTCACCGGTCGCTACTTCGACGACAACCAGGAGGCCGAGGTGGTGGCCGGCGGTCCGGAGGCCACCGGTGGGGTGGCCCGGCACGCCCTGGACCCGGCCGCCGCCGACCGGCTCTGGGCGTACGCGGAGACGGTGCTGGACGGCGTCCGGAGGTGACCGGCGCGGTGGCGGCGCCGCGGTGGCGCCCCGAGGTTTACCGGTCCGATCGGCGGGAATGGCCACGGTCATGACGTTTCCCGCGAGTTGTCGGTGTCCGGTCTGCCGCGGGTCGGTCCCCGGCCGGACCGGGCCGACGGTGACGGCTCCGGACGGCCGGAGGGGGTGCCGATGAGCCCGACGGCGGGGACCGGGGCGGGCCTGCGGGTCGTGGTGGTCGGCGCGACCGGCAACGTCGGGACGAGTGTGGTCGAGGCGCTCGGCGGGGATCCGGCGGTGGGCACGATAGTCGGCGTCGCCCGCCGCCGCCCCCGCTGGCGGGCGCCGAAGACGGCGTGGGTCGAGGCCGACATCGTCACGTCCGATCTCGTCGAGATCTTCGACGGTGCCGACGTGGTGGTGCACCTGGCCTGGCTGTTCCAGCCGACCCACCGGCCGCTGACCACGTGGCGGGTCAACGTCGTCGGTGGGCGACGGGTCTTCGCCGCCGTCGCCAGGGCCGGGGTGCCGGCCGTGGTGTACGCCTCCAGCGTCGGCGCGTACTCGCCGGGACCGAAGGACCGTCCGGTGGACGAGAGCTGGCCGACCGACGGCTGGCCGACCGCCGGTTACACCCGGGAGAAGGCGTACCTGGAACGCGCCCTCGACGCCTTCGAGCGGGAACATCCGGAGATCCGGGTGGTCCGGCTGCGTCCCGGGTTCATCTTCAAGCGGGAGGCCGCCAGTCAGCAGCGACGGCTCTTCACCGGTCCACTGCTGCCCGGGCGGCTGGTCCGGCCGGGGATCGTACCGGTGATGCCGGACCTGCCCGGACTGAGATTCCAGGCGCTGCACACGGCGGACGCCGCCGAGGCGTACCGGTTGGCGGCGCTGCGGGACGTCCGCGGCGCGTTCAACGTCGCCGCCGAGCCGGTGGTCGACGGGCGGCTGCTCGCCGACTGTCTGCGGGCCCGGACCGTACGACTGCCCGCCGGCCTGGCCCGGACGGCGCTGGCCGCCGCCTGGCACCTGCACCTGGTGCCGGCCTCGCCGCAGTTGCTGGACGCGGTGCTCCGGGTGCCACTGATGGACGTCAGCCGGGCCCGGACGGAGCTGGGCTGGTCCCCCCGGCACAGTGCCCGGGAGGCGATCGAGGAGTTCCTGGTGGGTCTGCGGACGACCGGTGGCCTGCCGACCGCGCCGCTGGCGTCCCGGCTCACCGGCGGGCGGCTCGCGGAGGTCGGGACCGGCGTCGGCGAACGCCCCTGACCACCGCCGGGCGGCGGCGCGGCGAGGAGGGTCGATGGGGCGGATCAGCCGGGCCCGGGCGGTGCCGACCCGCGCCGAGACGCACCGGGCCACCCCGTTCGAGATCTTCTTCGACCTGGTCTTCGTCTTCGCCCTCACCCGGATCATCGACTTCATGGGGCACCCGCCCACCTTCCGGAGCATGGGCCAGGGCCTGCTCCTGCTGGTGCTGATCTGGTTCTCCTGGGCGGCGTACACCTGGTTGGGCAACCAGGTCCGGGCGGACGTGGGGGTGATCCGGGCCGGAACGCTGCTGGCGATGGCCGCGCTCTTCGTCGCCGCACTGGTGATGCCGGACGCCTGGCATTCCGACCACGTCGGGATGGCGGCACCGCTGATCCTGGTCGGGGCGTACGTCGCGCTCCGGCTGGTGCACTTCCTCCTCTACTACCGGGTTGCGGTGGACGACCCACGGGTCCGTGCCAGACTGCGCTGGATCGCGGTCCCGATCGTGCTCGCCTGGATCCCGCTCGTCCTCGGGGCGGTATACGGCGGAACCGCGCAGACCCTGCTCTGGCTGCTGTCGTTGCTCATCGACATCGGCGGCCAGCGAATCGCGCTCGCCATCGCCGGGGGTTGGCAGCTGCGCAGTCCGAACCACTTCAGTGAGCGGCACGGGCTGGCGTTGATCATCGCCCTCGGTCTGTCGCTGATCTCGGTCGGAGCCGGGGCCGGCACGGCGGCCGCCCGGGCTCCGGTCCTGTTCGCCGCGCTGCTCGGGCTCACCGTGACGGTGTGTCTCTGGTCGCTCTGCTTCGACCGGGTCGGGCCGGCCGCGGCCCGGGCCCTGGCCGGGGCGACCGGGTCCCGGCGGGTCCAGATCGCCAGCGACGCGTACAGCCTCGCGTACCTGCTCCTGGTCAGCGGGATCATCTACCTGGCGCTCGGCATCGGGCAGGTGGTCGAGCACCTGGCGCACAAGCAGCCCGACTCCTCCGGGGGTGAGCCGCTGAGCTGGGCCTCGACGACCGCGCTCTTCGGCGGTGTGGCGCTGCATCTCACCGGCCGACTGCTGTCCGTCTGGTTCTCGGTCCGCTCCGCGCCGCCGGCACAGCTCGGGACGGTGGTCGTGACGCTGCTGCTGTTACCGGTGGGCCGGATGCTGCCCGCACTGGCCGCGCTGGGGCTGGTCGTCGCCGTGCTCGTCGTGGCGGTCGGTTTCGAACGGCTGACCCACCGGTCGGAGCCGGCCGATGCCACCGACCGTGCCGGGTGAGCGCCGGTACGCCGGCTGACTCCCGGTGCGATCCGTCCACCGGCGGCCCGGCACGGCCACGGTTGCCGGTCCCTCCGGTCCTGAGGCAGGATCCACGCCGACGGCTCTCGAACCGGGGAAGGTAACCGACAGATGGGAACGTACGTCCAACTTGGCGCGGTGAAGACCTGGTACGACGAGCACGGCGCCGGTGAGCCCCTGGTCCTGCTGCACGGCGGCCTGGTGGACGCCCGGTTCTTCGCACCGAACATCGGGCCACTGGCCGAGAGGTTCCACGTGTACACGCCGGAACGCCGGGGACACGGGCACACCCCGGACGTCGAGGGTCCGATCACCTACCAGCTGATGGCGGACGACACCGCCGCGTTCCTGGAGTCGGTCGTCGGTGAACCCGCCGACCTCGTCGGGCACAGCGACGGCGGCGTGGTGGCGCTGCTGGTCGCGATGCAACGGCCCGAGTTGGTGAAGCGCCTGGTGCTGATCAGCAGCGGCTTCAACAAGCACGGCGAGGCCGCACCGGACGCGGAGTGGAACGTCGACCTGATCTTCGAGTTCCTCGGTTCGTCGTACGGTGAGGTCTCCCCCGACGGCATCGACCACTTCAGGGTGGTGGCGACGAAGATCGGTGAGATGGCCGCCAGGGAACCAACGCTGGAGGCCTCCGACGTGGCCGTGGTGCCACACCGCACGCTGGTGGTCTCCGCCGACGACGACATCATGACGCTGTCGCACATGGTCGAGCTGTACCACGCGCTGCCGGACGCCGAGTTCGCGGTCGTACCCGGGACCTCGCACTTCCTCACCCAGGAGAAGCCCGTGCTGGTCAATACGATCGTGCTGGACTTCCTCACCCAGGACCCGGTGCCGACGGTGGCCCCGATCCGCCGCGCGCCCAATGATCAGGAAGGCTGACCCGCTCCCGGCCGGAATCCGGGCGTAGCCCACGTCGCGTGTACCACGGCAAATCGGGTACTCGACCGCGCCCTGACCGCAGCAGAGCGGCCAGGTTGACGTGGGGCAGCGGCACCGAGGGGCAGCGACATGGGTATCGCCGGACGGCGACGACTTTCGCCGGAAGTCTCCCTGTTCCTGCTCGCCTCTATCCTCGTGTCGTTCCTGGCCGCGTCCTCCGCCCCGACCCCCCTGTACGGCATCTACCAGGCGCGCTGGCACTTCTCACCGATCACCACCACGGTCGTCTTCGCCAGTTACGCGGTCGCGGTGCTGGTCGCACTGCTCACCGTCGGCAGGCTCTCCGACCATGTCGGGCGTCGGCCGGTGCTGCTCGTGGCGATCGCGGTGCAGGTGGTCGCGCTGGTCGTCTTCGTCTTCGCCGACGGCGTACCCACGCTGCTGGCCGCCCGCGTCGTCCAGGGGCTCGCGGCCGGCGCCGCCACCGGTGCCGTCGGCGCCGCCATGCTCGACATCAACCGCGCCCGGGGCACGCTGACGAACGCGATCGCCCCGGGCGTCGGCACCGGCACCGGAGCCCTGCTCTCCGCACTCTTCATCCAGTACCTGCCCGCACCGACCCGACTGGTGTACCTCGTCCTGGTGGCGGTCCTGCTGATCCAGGCGCTCGGGGTGCTGCTGATGCCGGAGACGGTCACGCCGATGTCAGGGGCGCTGCGGAGTCTGCGGCCGCAGGTCAGGGTGCCCCGGGCCGCCCGCCGGCCGGTACTGGTCGTACTGCCGGTGCTCTTCGCCGTCTGGGCGCTGGCCGGCTTCTTCGGCGCGCTCGGCCCGGCGCTCGTGCGCGCTCTCGGGCCCACCTCGATCGTGCTCGGCGGGACGGCCCTCTTCGTCTTCGCCATCTCCTCGTCCGTCGCCGTTCTCCTGCTGCGCAACGCCCCCGCCCGGACCGTGATGCTGGTCGGGATCACCGTGCTCATCGTCGGCATGGTCGTCACGCTGGTGTCGGTCACCACCGACGTCGTCGCCGGGTTCTTCGTCGGCGGCGCGCTCGGCGGCGCCGGGTTCGGCGCCGGCTTCCAGGGCAGTCTCAAGACCGTGATGCCGCTGGTCGAGGCACACGAACGCGCCAGCGTGCTCTCCGTGCTGTACATCATCTGTTACATCGGTTTCGGGCTGCCCGCCGTCATCGCCGGTTTCCTGGTGGTCTACGGCGGCGGCCTGCCCCGGACCGCCGACGAGTACTCCGCCGCGATCATCCTGCTCGCCGCCGTCGCCCTGTTCGGGCTGCGCGGGGTCGGGAAGCGCTCCCCCGACTGAGCCACCGGCACCCGCGCGCCGCGGTCCGCCGCCAGCCGGATGGCGTACGTCTCCCGGCGGCGCACCCGCTCGTCGCGGGCGTCCGCGCGGGGCTACCGTGGCCTTCCCTGGCGGGAACGCCGCTCGCGGCCCCCGCCGGTGATGGCGTCGGCGAGAGGGCAGGACCAGCAGTGACGGCCGAGTGCACCCCGACGGAGCTGACCACGACCCCGAGCGGGAGGCGCACCGACACCCCCGGCACACCGCCGACCACCCCGGAGGACGTGCTGGTCACCGTGGCCGGGGGAACACTGCGCGGCCGTCGCGGGTCGGGGCTGACCAGCCTGCGCGGCGTCCGGTACGCGACCGCGGAACGGTTCGGCCCGCCGGTACCCGAGCGGCCCTGGGCGGGTGTCCGCGACGCCCGGGAGCACGGCGGGGTCAGCCCACAGCCACCGACCCGGGCCGGGGCGGCCGCCGGGGTTCCGGAGGTGGGTGTCCAGTCCGAGGACTGCCTCAACCTGACGATCGTGACCCCGGCCGCCGACCGGGCACGACGGCCGGTACTGGTCTGGCTGCACGGCGGCTCGTACCGGACCGGGGCCGGATCCTGGGACCGCTACCGGACCGACCGACTCGCCCGCGACGGCGACGTGGTCGTGGTCAGCGTCAACTACCGGCTCGGAGCGCTCGGCTACCTGCGGGCGCCCGGCGTCTCCCCCGGCAACCTCGGCCTGCTGGACCAGATCGAGGCGCTGCGCTGGGTCCGCGACAACGTCGCACACCTGGGCGGCGACCCGGAGAACGTCACCCTGGTCGGGCAGTCGTCGGGCGCCCACTCGGTCGCCTGCCTGCTCGGCGTGGCGGTGGCACGACCGCTGTTCCGCCGGGCGGTGCTGCAGAGTCCGCCGCTCGGGCTCGGGCTCGGCAGTCCGGCGGCGGCCGACCGGATCGCCGCCCGCTTCCTCGCCCGGCTCGGGCAGGACCCGCGGACCGCGTCGCCGGCGGACGTGGTGGCGGCCCAGCAGCTGGCCGCCCGGGACGTGGCCGCCCGCACCGGATTCGGGTTCGCCCCGGCGTACGGGCCGGTCGCCGGCGTGGCGCCGCTGCCCGACGTACCGGGCTGGCGGGCCGCCTGCCGGGCCGGCGCGGCAGACCTGGAGGTGGTGCTCGGCACCACCCGTCGGGAGATCGCGTACTTCCTGGCCGGCGGTCCGGTGTCCCGGCACGTGCCGCTGGTCGGGCGGGCCGTCGAGAACGGACTCGTCGGGTTGGCGACCCGGGCGGTGTTCACCCGACCCACGCTCCGGTTCGCCCGCACACTCGCGGCGGCCGGTGCCCGGGTCCACGCATACCGGCTCGACGGTCCGGTGTCGACCTCGCCGTACCGGGCCTGCCACTGCAGCGATCTGCCGCTGCTCTTCGGCGACGAGGCCGCGTGGACGGACGCGCCGATGCTCGCCGGGCAGACCTGGACGGAGGTGGCCGGGCGCGGTGCCCCACTGCGTGCGGCCTGGCTCTCCTTCACCGCCGGCGGCGCAGCGGCGCTGGCCGGGGCGGGCTGGGCCCCGTACGCCGGGCGGGGCGGCCCGATCCGGATCTTCGGGTGACCGGCCGGATCTTCGGGTGACCGGACCGCCGCGCCCGCTCAGCCGGGTCGGTGACCAATATGAACGCAACGACCTCTGTCGACGTGCTGCGCTCCTAACATCACGGCCGCGGCGCGACGAGGCGCCCGCGGGAGCAAGGAGCCACCACTGTGCACGCTCTAGAAACGCTCACCCACCGTCTCCGACGGTTCCGGACCCGCCTCCGTCCGGCGGGGCTGGCCGTCCTGCTGGTCGGGGCCGTCGTCGGCACGCTCGGCCACCCGCCCGCCGCCCAAGCGGCGGCACCACCGACACCCGTCGAATGCCCACCGAACGTGGCCGGCAAGGCCACCTGTTACGGCGGCCAGGACAGCAACGGGGCGTACTACACGATCGCCATCCCGAACCGGTGGAACGGATCCTTGGTCGTACACGCCCACGGCGGCCCCGATCTCGGCGACGGGTCCGACCCCGGGCGCAGCACCGATGACCTGGACCGGTGGTCGGTGATGGTCGACGAGGGCTACGCCTGGGCCGGCTCGTCCTACCGCCGGGGCGGCTACGGCACCCGGATGGCCGCCGCCGACACCGAGAGCGTACGGCGGCTCTTCGTCGCCGCGTTCGGCTCTCCGGGGCGGACGTACGTGCACGGCCAGTCGTGGGGCGGCAACGTGGCGGCCAAGGTCGTCGAGACGTACGCCGGGAAGCACGGCCCGTACGACGGCGCCCTGCTCACCAACGGTGTGCTGGGCGGTGGCTCGCGCGGTTACGACTACCGGGTCGACCTGCGGGTCGTCTACCAGTACTACTGCCAGAACCATCCACGCCCGACCGAGCCCCAGTATCCGCTCTGGCAGGGACTGCGGGTCGACTCCACCATGACGTCCGCGGGGCTGCGGGCCCGTCTCGCGGAGTGCACCGGGTACGACTCCGCCCCGGCGGACCGGACCGCGCTGCAGCAGCGCAACCTCGACGACATCCTGGCCGTGACCGGCATCCCCGAGCGGACCCTGGAGTCCCACCTGCGGTTCGCGACCTTCACCTTCCGCGACATCGTGCACCACCGTCTCGGTGGCCGTAACCCGTTCAGCAACCAGGGCGTCCGGTACTCCGGCTCGCACGACGACCGGGCGCTGAACTCGGGGGTGCAGCGGTTCTCCGCCGACCCGACCGCCCGGCGCGACCTGTCCTACGACAGCGACCTCACCGGCCAGGTCGCGATCCCGGTCCTCACCCTGCACGCGATCGACGATCCGACGGCGTTCGTCGAGCACGAGGCGGCGTACCGGGCCACGCTGCGGGGCGCCCACCGGGACCGGTATCTGGTGCAGACCTTCACCACCGAGACCGAGCACAGCGAGTTGAGCAACGCCGAGTACGCGACCTCGATCGCCGCCCTGGACGGGTGGGTGCGTACCGGACGGAGACCGACGACACGGTCGGTCGCCGCCTCCTGCGCCACGTTCGACGCCCGGTACCGGACCGGTTGCTTCTACGCCCCGGACTTCCGTCCCGGCCCCTACGCCTCGCGGGTCCACGCCCGGCCGGGTGGCCGGGACTGGCCGGCGATGACCGCCGGGCAGGAGCGGGCCTGGAGCCGGGTCGACGGTGTCGGGATCGCCTTCTGACAGCGCGCTTTGCCGTCATCGGCCGGCGCCGCCGTACCCCC